>RFZJ01000065.1 GCA_009920765.1 Planctomycetota bacterium
CGTAATCGGTGCAGCCATAGGGAGCGAGAGGATCGTCGGCAGGCTGGAGTTGGTGCCCTGCGACAGGACCGTCACGGTTCGCGTAACCGCGTTGTAATTGGTCGAGTCGGTCGGCGTGAACGTGATCTCCTGCGTCGTCGTGCCGGCCGATGGGACGAAGGCTGGTGCCGAGAACGTGAAGGTTCCGGGAACACTGGCCACGCCGCCGTCGAGCACCGCCGTCGAGAGGGCCTGGCCTTCGGCGAGGATCGACGCCTGCGGCAGCGTCGTGATTGCCGGGGTCGCCTTGGCGATCTTGAAGTCGACCGTTCTGCCGCCGCTGTAGTTCGGATCGGTCGAGGTTACGGTGAGCGTGTAGGAGCCAGCATTCGTGGGCGCCGAGGAACTGCCGGCGTAAATTGTGCCCTCACGGCCCGCATAGCTTGATGAATAACTGAAGTTCCCCACGCCAGTCAGCGGGCTGGGGACTAGGCTCGAGGCGGCAATATGGTCACTGCCGTCGTTGTTCGAGATTCGGCCCCACGCAACTAAGGTGCCATCCGTCTTGAGCGCGACGGCATGCTGATTTCCCTGCACTAGTGCAGCAACGCCCGTCACGTCCTCTGGAACGACCTTAAAGTATGTATCCCCCAAGCCGATTACAGTGCCATCCGCCTTCACGGCGTACGAGGTATTCCACCCGGCCGTGATCGCTACAACGCCTCTCAGACCCGCGGGCACGGTGGCCTGGCCTTGCCCGTTGTTGCCCCAGGCAACGACGGTGCCATCCGCCTTGAGTGCCAAAGTGTGCATGCCTCCGGCCGCGATCGCCACAACATCGGTAAGACCTGCAGGCACGTTAGCTTGCCCATAATCCTGTCCAGAGGAACTCCCCCAGGCCACGACCGTGCCGTCCGATTTGAGCGCGACGGCATGGTGGTAGCCTGCGGCGATCGCCGTCACACCCGTCAGGCCGGCCGGCATGTTCAAGGTCGATGTATAAGTGCTGTCGCCCAGCACGGACACCGTACCGTCGGCACGAAGGACGGCCGTGAAGGAGCCACCGGCTGCTGCGGCCACAGCATTGGTGATGAGGTCGCGGGGAAAGACAAGGGTGGAGTCCAGATGGGCCACGTATCGGTCCCAGTTAACCGGGAAGCCTGAGTACTGCCGATAGGAATTATTTCCCCAGCCAACGAGAGTGCCATCCGACTTGACCGCCACCGAGTGAGAGTAACCCGCGGACACCTGTACCACGCCGGTAAGCCCGGCGGGCACCGTCGCCTGCCCATCGTTGTTTCTGCCCCAAGCCACGACCGTCCCGTTGGCCTTGAGGACGACGACGTGGTCAGCACCAGCGGAGACGTAGGCATTCTGGGAGACAGCGTACGCCTTCGCAGTGCCGTCGTAGACAAGGCTCGGCGGGTTGAGCAACGAAATCGGCAATGAAGTCGAGTTAACCTGCAGCGATCGGCTCGTCGTCACCGACGTGTAGTTCACCGTGTCGGACGGCGTGAACACGGTCTGGATCGTGCGGGCGCCGGCGGCGAGCACCGTGCCGATTGCGGGCGTATAGGCGAAGCTACCCGCCACGCCGGCAGTAGCATTAAGCTGCGTAGCGGATAGGGCTGTGCCGTAGGCGATGTTCGCAGGCGTGGCCCAAGTGACCGCAGGTACGGCCTGCGTGATCGCGAACGTGCGGGTGGCGCTGCCAGTGAAGTTAGTGCCCGTCAGCGTGGCGGTGACGGCATATGAACCGGCGTTCGTGGGGGCCGTGGCCGATGGACCGTAGGTCGTGCCGCTGACACCGGCATAGGAATACGTCATGCCATACAGCGTGCCCCATGGGCCGGCCGCCGTGGCGGAATAAGTCTTCGGAGCACCGCTGTAGACGAGGCTGCCCGGTGCTGAAAAAGTGAAGGCCCCCACTGCGATCGCGAGTGGCGAGACATTGGTAAACACCGTGCCTAAGGCAGTCGCATAATTCACCGTGTCAGTCGGCGTAAAGACGATGTCCTGCGGGATCGAACCGGCGGTGTTCGCCTGAGTTGTGGTGTCGCGGAATGCGAAGCTGCCGGTTACGCTCGCGGTGCCGCCGGAGAGCACCGAAGAGGCGAGTGTCTGGCCAACCGTGAGGCCTGTAGCAGTGGGCACAGCCGTAATCGTGGGCACGGCCTTCGCAACCGTGAAGTCGAGACTCTTAGAGCCCTGGTAATTGGGATCATTGACCGTGGCCGTGACGGTGTAGTCGCCGGCATAGGTCGGCGCCACGCTGCTAGGGCCGTAGACGGTGCCAGCGCGGCCAGAGTAGCTGAAGGTGAAGCCTGCGACGCCGGTCGCCGAGGCTGCGTAGACCTTGGCAGTGCCGGTGTACGTGAGGCTGGCGGGCGGGGTGAGGGTGATGCTGCCCGCCGCGACCGTGGCCCGCTGCACGGTGATGGTACTCGTGGCGACGGCCGGGTTGAAGTTGACGGAATCGGTAGGGACGAATGTGAGTTGCAGTGTCTGGGTTCCTGCGGATAGCAGCGTGCCGATCGCGGGCGAGTAGATCGTCGTCCCGGGGATCTGCGTATAGGTGCCTTGGTTCCACCACCAGGCGGGCAGCGTGTCGACCTGCTGGGACGAGAGCGCGGTGCCGTAGATGATCGTGTTGACCCGGGTGTAGTAGGAGGGCGACGGCGTTACCTTGGCAATCGTGAAGTCGCGGCTTGCGCTTACGGTGTTGCCCGAGGCCGTGGCCGTAACTGTGACCGTATAGTCACCCGCATCGGTCGGCGCTGTGGCTGATACTGCGTAAACCGTAGAACCGCGGCCCTGATAGCTGTAGGTGTAACTGTTGAGAATCGGCGTCATGCGGCCGGCGAGGCCGACAGCCGGAAACTGAGCCGAGGCAGGCGGCGTGTTTTGCCCACGATGGTTGTTGCCCCAGGCAATGATCGTGCCATCGGACTTAAGTACGATGGAGTTGTTGTATCCAGCCGAAAGGCCGACGACGCCCACGCCTGTGATCGAGGCAGGAACATTTAATTGCCCAGACAGATTGCTCCCCCATGCGACCACGCTTCCATCTGCCTTGAGAGCAAGGGCGTGGTACATGCCAGCCTCGATCGCCACCACACCCGTGAGACCGGCAGGAACCTGCCAGGAGGGATAAGTCAAGTCGCCCCATGCGACTACGGTACCGTCGGTCTTGAGTGCTAGGCAGAAGTAATCGCCGGCTGCGATCGCCTTGACGTTCGTCAGCCCCGCCGGCACCATGCCGCGACCGTTATAGGGCGAGCCCCAGTAGACGACCGTGCCGTCATTCTTGAGAGCGAGCGATCCCGTCCCCCCCGCCGCCACCGCCTTAACTCCGGAAAGCCCCGCCGGCACGCTGGATTGGCCGTAGTAGTTGTTACCCCATGCGATGACGGTGCCATCATCCTTGAGGGCAAGGACATGGTCTTCACTCGCCGAGAGCTGCGTGACATTTGCAAGGCCTGCAGGCATCGCAACGGAGTTGTTGTAGGTGCCGATCGGCGCGCCCCAGGCGACAACCGTCTTGTCACCCTTTAGCGCGACCGAGAACTGGTTGCCGGCTTGCACGGCAACAACCCCCGAGAGCCCTGCGGGCACGTTTGTCTGGCCGTAATCGTTGCCACCCCACGCCGCCACAGTGCCGTCGGGCTTGAGCGCGAGCGTATGGTCGAGGCCAGTGGAAATCGAAGCAATCGGACCGAATGCCGTGGGGAGATACTGTTGGCCATACCGGTTCCAGCCGAATGTCACCACCGTGCCATCACTCTTAAGCGCAATCGAGTGCTCGGAACCTGCATCAATGGCAACCACTCCGCTAAGCCCGGGTGTGATGACCGTGGATCCATAGTTGTCGCGGTCACCCCAGGCTACAACTGTACCGTCGGTTTTTAGCGCAATCGAAAAGCTCGTGCCGGCCGAGATCGCCACTACGCCCTTGAGGCCAGTAGGCACCTGGCTTTGGAAGGAACCGTTGTTGCCCCAAGCGACGACCGTGCCGTCGCTCTTGAGAGCCAGGCTATGCCACTCGCCTGCCGAGATCGCCACCACGTCGGTGAGCCCGGCGGGGGGCGTGGAGTAGTTGTAGTAGCCATAGCCCCAGGCCACGACCGTGCCGTCACTCTTTAGAGCCAGGCTGTGCGATCCTCCGGCAGCAATCGCCACCACGCCGGTAAGACCCGCTGGCACGTTCGTCTGGCCGCCAGAGTTCGAACCCCAGGCCACGACTGTGCCGTCGCTCTTGAGAGCCAGACTGTGCGATCCTCCAGCAGCAATCGCCACCACGTTCGACAGGCCGGCAGGAACGGTGGACTGCGATGCATAGTTGTTGCCCCAAGCGACGACGGTTCCATCCGACTTGAGGGCCATTGTATGGTAACCACCAGCAGACACGGCCACCACGTCTGCAAGGCCCGCCGGCACCGTTGTTTGACCCGAATTGTTGGTGCCGAAGGCCGACACGGTGCCGTCCGCCTTGAGCACGACCGAGTGGAGCGTGCCGGCCGAGATGAAGGGAAGCTGATTCGTGGAGGCTGCATAGGCTAGGAATGGCTTCGGCGCAGCGTCGTAGGTGAGGGTCGATGGGGCGTAAAGACCAAGAGCCGGGGAGTATTCCCGGTTAGCCAGGCCATAGATGCTGAACGAAGCCGATGGCACGGCGAGGGAGATCGTAACCGACCCCGAGGCGTCGGCGAGGTACTGGTAGTCAATCCGGACGCCGTTGTCGGTACCGAGTGTGTTCTGGTCTACCGTAATCTGGCCCATCACCGACGAGAGCGTGGCTATCCGAGCGGTGGTGTCGCGGCCGACCGTGTAGAGCGATAGGACGTACCGGCCGCCTGGCGCTAGGCCACGGAGCGTAACCGATGCGGATGATGCCGACGTGCTGACTGCGTCGTTCGCAAGGCTGCGGGAGACATCGGCGAGGGTGTTGGAGTCATTCGTGACCACACCGCCGAAGCCGGTCGTGGACAGCCGGCCGGTGACAGTCGGGTTTGCACCAGAGAGGCCCGTGAAAGTCAGGCCATTGACTGCAAAACTGCCGGCCGCACCGAAGCTGTAGGCATGGGTGTAGTTAAAGAGGGTGGAGATGCCGGTCGATGCGGAGTCCGTCCACGGCAGCACCCGCCAGATATCGCCATCGACGCGGACTTGGATGGCCGTCGCAGAGGCGGCTTGGCCGTCCCAAGCCCGGACGGTGAACGCATTCCGCAGGCCAGAAGTTCCGGCTGCCGGAGTCCAGCGGAGCTTGTCGCCGGAGCCTACCAGCGTGGTGCCGGCGGTGATGGCCGTCCAGACCGATCCGTTCCACTTGTCGAGCGAGCCGGTGGAGACAGCTTCAATGCGGAAAGCGATCGCATCGCCATCAACGTCGGCGGCGTTGGCTGCGTTTGCTAGCGTCGCGTAAGTAATCTCGAAGGGGTCGATGGCATTGGCTCCCGAAATGATGGCCACGCTGGTGAGCGAGGGACTATCGTTGACCGCGACCACGGAGACAATCGCCTGCACCGGCGTGGGTGATTCTAGGCCGCCATCATCGCGGGCCACCGCCGTGAAGGCCGACTGGGCGCCATTGGCGTTGGCGGCGGGTGTCCAGTAGGCATTGAGGCTGCCCGTGATGGCGGCGTTGGTCGTCGCGTTCCACGGAGTGGCGGTGGCGTCGCTCGTGCCGATCCGGAGCGTGCCAGTCGTGACCGACTTCACCACGAACGCGGTCACGCTGCCGTCGATGTCGGCCTCGTCGGCGCTCGCGAGCAGGGCAGCCCGCGAAATGGGAATGACGGTGTCCTCGTTGCCCGTGGCCACGGGGCCCGAGAACTGGGTGAACGTCGGCGGGTCGTTGACCGCGCCGACGGAGACCCGCACAGTCTTTGCCGTCGGCGAGAGCAACGCTCCGTCGTACGCCTTGACGGTGAAGGCGTCGAGCGTGCCGTTCACGGTCGCCGGTGGTGTCCAGACGATGCTCTCGCCGGGGCCGAGCAGGGTGAAGCCGGCCGTGACGGGGCTGCCGCCCTTTGTGAGCATGCCCCCGAGGACCGACTCGATCCGGAAGGAGAGAGGATCATTGTTGAGGTCGCTATCATCGAGTGCGGCGGCGAGTGAAGCATAGGAGATCGTGAACGCCGTACCTTCAGTGGCCCCGGAGATCACCGCCGGCGTGTAGCTGGCAAAACCCGGCCCCTGATTCGTGACCGTGACGGTCATGGCGTGCGTCGCGGTCCCGAATCCGTTGAACGCTTGAAGGGCAACATTGTAGACGCCCGCCGTGCCGGTCTCCGGAATACCGAGGATCACGCCCCGGGAATCGATCGAGACGCCACGCGGGAGGTTAGTGGCCGAATACCGGATCGCGGGCGTGCCGAAGGCGTTGCTGACCACGTACATCTGGTTCTGCCATTGTCCCACAGGCACCGTGAGGGTAGATGGCATGCCGAGGTAGTAAGGTACCTCGATGGAAATGATGTGAGGATCGGGATCTGTCCAAGTCGTGGGAAAACCATCCCGTGCACTAACGGAGATCTCATTCGTGCCAGCATGCAGCGAAAATCGAGCCGTCATTGTGAGACCGCTGCCTGATGTCACATATTTAAAGCCAACCTTTTGGCCGTCGTGGTACATATAGACCCATCCATTGTTCGACAGGTACCCTCCCGCATAGTAAAACTGACCGGTCAAGTCGAAGGTCATCGTGACCGTCGCCGTGCCATCCATGTTGTTGGTCCAATTTGTGATCGAAGAGTTTTTTGTAGCGGCTTCAAGGGACACTCGGGCTTGCTCATAATCGGCGTCGGTGCCAAGCACTGCAGTCGTCACATCGCCCAGTTGAAACTCCAGAACGGTATCGCCACCTTTTCCAGTCGTATTAACACTGGCCGCAATGTCGGCCTGGGTTAATGTTGCTAACTGCTGCACAAAGGCTTTGCCTGCATTCGTGCTGGCAACCGAGCAACCATAAAGAAGAATATCCGCATCAGCAGCAAGAGCTTTACCCCATGCAGAAATTTCCAAAGACCTAGAATTCAAATCAAAGGTATCAAACTTTTGATGTCCAAACCAAAGAGCACCATCAGCGCCATGCGAGATAATTCTTAGCGTGGGCACATTTACAAGACCATCGAGCGCCGTGGATATCTGGCTTACAACACCAAGGCCTCCGTCAATCAAAACAACCAAGGATCCAACTAAATCTTTTTGCGGAATGGTCTCAATCAAATCTGATGCAATGATTACCACTCCATTGCTTGCAGCAAGTTCTCTTGCTGTATCAGAATATTTATCGACCAATTGAACATTATTAAAGTTGTTTGAGTCATTGCCCATGGCGGCCTGAGCATTCAGCCAACTTGGGCCTCCAAAATCGGTCCCATCATTTAAAATCACCAAGGATGCAGGAGTAACTCTTTCTTCCAAATGAAGAAGCTGAAGAGTGGGATATTTTGTTTTACTAAAGTTTTTTTTAAACGACAAAAAGTCCTTGAGTTTCTTGAATGCCATAAAAGCAACTTTCTTCATTTTTATTCAAAACGTACAGAGCTTGCAAAACAAAGAAGGTATAATTAAAAATGAAATTTTCGAGCATATTTCAATGTTAATTAAATTAAAACATACTCCATGGTATCGTCGAAAAGTTGATAGTCAATCAAATCAGAAATCTTTATTCGGAATTTCTTCCGTTCATTGGAAGCGAGTTATATGGCCTGTGCAGGTTATAAGTGTTAAAACTTACAATTTTTGGCATTTAAATCCCAATTATTTCGCGACAATCAAAGAATTTTAAATTTCTAAAAACACAAATTGGACAGTTAAAATATGGCCAGAGACCAATAACCATACATCGCGCCCCATGGGTCGTATATTTTTCAATAAGGATTTAAGAAAGTCAACCCCAGCGCAGCGGTAAGGCCTAAAGGTATGAATTAGAGGTTGGCAGGCAGAGAAAGAAAAGCACCAAGGCTAGATCATGTAATCAGGAGCAAATATTCGAAGTCGTTTTGGTTGAATATAAACGACTTGCCCAGCAGCAACATTAAGCTCCTTGAATTTCGCAAAGTTAACTTCAACAAACACACGCGCAGTGGATTCCAAATCTTGAAGATGAATCCTAACCACAGGGCCTGCAGGATTAATGTGAAACACCTTGGCGGGAAGAGAATCACTTGCTGAGGGAGTGATTTCTATTTCAAGCTCGTAAGGCCTTACATAAATAGTATTGGAGCAAAAATCTTTTTGGGGAGGGCCCTTTGATGCGCTGTAGCCTGTTATTTTCGGTATGCCATCTGCAATGATGCCTTCAAACACATTAACCTGTCCGAGAAAATCCATGACAAAGGCATTGGCTGGATTTTCAAATACTTCGGTGGGGGTACCAATTTGTTCGATTTTTCCACCACGCATAACGACAACAGTATCTGCAACTGCAAAAGCTTCTTCCTGATCATGAGTCACAAAAACACTGGTGACATGGATTTCATCATGCAACCTACGGAGCCATTCCCTCAATTCCAACCGAACCTTTGCATCGAGAGCGCCAAAGGGTTCATCAAGCAAAAGTACCTTTGGTTGGGCGGCAAGGGCACGGGCAAGGGCAACGCGCTGCCTTTGGCCACCTGAAAGCTGGGAAGGATACCTGTTTTCAAGCCCTTCAAGTCGAATGAGGTGGAGTAATTCTTTGACCCGCAAGGATATTTTATCTTTCGCAACGCCCCGCACACTCAGGCCAAAACCGATATTATCAAAAACTGTGAGATGCCTGAATAAGGCATAATGCTGAAAGACAAAACCAACATTACGATCCTTGGCAGATTTTGTAGTGACTTCTTCATCACGGTAAAGCACCGAGCCCTCATCGGGATTTTCAAGGCCAGCGATGATACGAAGCAATGTTGTTTTGCCAGAACCTGAAGGGCCAAGTAATGCGACCAGGTTGCCATCTGGGATGTGAAGGCTGACTTTGTCGAGTGCACTGAAGCCACCAAACCTTTTACTCACATTTTTAACAGAAATGCTCATGATTTTTCCCCCGCATCAGATTGCTGATGAACCATATTCTTTTCAAGATACGTTTTAACCCCGAGGGTGATCAAAGCCAGGAAAGTAAGCAACGAAGCAAGTGCAAATGCTGCCGGCATATCATATTCCTGAAACAACTTTTCAACACGCAATGGCATGGTATCGTTTAAGCCGGAAATCCTGCCAGAAACAACATAGACAGCGCCAAACTCTCCCATGGCACGGGCATTACAAAGAATAATCCCATAAACAAGCGCAAGACGAATATTAGGCAAGGTAATGCGCCAGAACATCTGCCAACCATTCGCTCCCAAACTTACCGCAGCGAGCTCCTCTTCTTCGCCATAAGCTTCAAGTACAGGGATGAGTTCTCGAACGACATAGGGCAGGGTGACAAAGCATGTTGCAAGGACCAGGGCAGGGGTGCCAAATAGAATCTGCATGTTATTTCGTGAAAGCCAATCCCCCATCCAACCTTGCATGCCAAACATAAGAACAAAAACAAGCCCCGCCACAACTGGCGAAACAGCTAGGGGCAAATCCATAAGAGTGAGAAGGATGGTTCTGCCGGGAAAACGAAAACGAGCAATGGCCCAAGCAGCAGCAACACCAAAGATCACGCTAAGAAAAACAACCCTTGGTGCAATAGAAAGTGTGAGGAGAATGGAATGCCTGGTATTAGGATTCCCAAAAAGGTTATCGAGATAGACCATAGGACCTTTTTCAAAAGCCCTGAAAAAAACATGAAAAACGGGTATGCCTATGATTAGGGTCACGACTCCCAAAGCCAAAACGGTTAGAAGGTAACGAAGCCAAAGAGGATCTTCGGGCCTTTTCTTTTTCAATGGAACAATATTAGTTGGATTATTTACCAAGGCGCTTGCTCCAGATTTCGATGGTATTGATGAAGGCAAGGAGAAGGAACGAGGCAATCAACAAGATAGTGGCAATGGCTGTTGCTTCAGGGAAGGCCATTTCCTCAAGCCGGGTTACGATAAGAACCGGCGCAAGTTCTGTTTTAAATGGGATGTTACTGGAGACAAATATAACCGAACCATACTCACCCAAACCTCTTGCAAACGCCTGGGCAAACCCGGAAAGGATTGCAGGAAAAACGGTGGGTAACAAAATGCGCAGAAAAACCTGAAGGCGATTAGCTCCCAGTATGGATGCAGCTTCTTCAACCTCGGGTTCGATCTCTTCCAGCACGGGTTGTACGGTTCGAACCACAAAAGGAAATCCAGTAAAAACAAGAACCCAGACAATGGCAAATTTTGTATAAGCAGCATTAATACCCAAAGGCACGAGGAACTGCCCAAGCCAACCGCTTTCCACATATAAACTGGAGTAAACCAAGCCTGCAACTGCGGTAGGAAGCGCCAATGGAAGATCAATCATTGCATCCACAAACCGCTTAAAGGGGAACTCGTACCTCACAAGAACCCAGGCAACAAGAAATCCTATCACTGCATTGATGAAAGCCGCAATAAAAGCAGTTGTAAAAGTTAGGGAATAAGCAGCACGGGTTCTTTCACTCCAAACGATATTCCAAAACTCGGCAGGGGAGAGAGATGCAGCTTTGATAAAGCAAGCTGATAGCGGAATAAGCACGAGCAAGCTCAGGTAGGTAACCGAATACCCAAGGCTTAAACTTAGGCCCGGAAGTGGACTGCCTTTGCTGAGATTCATAAAAGCCACCAAACTCTTCCCTAAAAAACGACTGGCAATACTAGCGCTTTCCTTCGTTGCGGATGGACTTAAAAACCTGGTCGAAGATACCATCCTCAGCAAAAAAAACCGACTGCACCTCGGACCACGAATTCCCAACCACATTAAGATCAAATAGTTTCATGGGTGGAAACTTGGATTCAAATTCCTTGGAAATCGAAGGATCAGAAGGCCTGTAGCCATTTTCCGCAATGATGCGCTGGGCCTCTGAACCGTAATAAAAGTTAAGATAGATTTCAGCAAGATCTCTAGTACCCTTGGAATCTACATTAGCATCAACAACCGCAATGGGAGGCTCAACCTTGATACTCATGGAAGGGTAGACGATTTCGAGCTGGCCCTCGGATTCCTTGAATGCCATGAGCGCTTCGCTTTCAAATGAGAGCTGAACATCGCCGATTTTCTTTTGAAAAAATGTGACTTGGGAAGCCCGGGCAGAGGCATCCATAACAGGAACATTTTTATAGATTTTTTTGAGGAATTCGCGAGCCTCAGAATCAGAGCCCCCCTTTTCCAAAATATAACCCCAGGCACTAAGAAAAACCAACCTACCATTGCCTGATATCTTTGGATTAGGCGTGATAATACCAACGCCTGGCTGAACCAAATCATTCCAATCCCTTATCTTCTTTGGATTTCCTTTTCGAACCAGAAAAACAATAGCAGTGCCCCAAGGGGGAGAAACCACACCTTTAGTTCTTTCCCACCCAGAATGCAGGAGTTTTTTCTTGGCAATGGCTTCCATATCGGTAAACAGTGCAAAAGAAGCGATATCGGCGGGCAAACCATCTGCTATAGAGCGCGCCTGACTACCAGAGCCCCCGTGCGACTGGAAAATCTGAACTCTACCGTCTTTAAATTTTTTCCAATCTTGAGCAAAGGCCTCGTTAATTTCATGAATAACTTCACGTGTGGGATCGAATGAAACATGAAGCAGCTCAAGCTTGGTGGAAACAGGGCGTTTTTGGATGGGCTGAATGGCCAAGAACAAGAGCAAAAAGGCAACAAAACCACCTAAAAAAGCAGCATTCGTGCCTGAAAACAAGAATTCGAAATCGAACCTTTTCATTGCTCTAAAAAAGCCCCAAACAAGCAAATATCATAATCATTATCACTTTAGTAATAATTATTCGTCCCGTGAAGAGCAATATCTGCAGAAATTGTTAATTAACTTACAATATTTCTAAAAAGAAGGTCAAAACAATGATAGCAACCAAAAATCATGGGTTTTTTATTCGATCTAAGGTTTGTCTTGCAATAAGATTTTTGAGATTACGATACGATCTTTGCTGAAATACGTTTAATGACTATGATAATTAATAATCAGGGATCGTAATAGGAATAACCAAGGTTGCAGGGATCGCATGCTATGAATCCGGGTGATGTTAACCAACCAAGCGCACTCTCAGGCAGACCTAAAAGAGGGGTCCCTGAAGGCCTATGGCTTCGCTGTCCAGGCTGCAAAGCCAGCATTTTTCGCAAAGAAGCGGAAAACAAATTCAACATATGCCCTGAATGCGATTACCACTTCTACATGCCAACCAAAGAACGAATCGATCAACTATTAGACGAAGACAGCTTCGAAGAATGGTTCCGAGATCTTCGTCCATGCGACCCCTTGGGATTCAAAGACCGCATTCCCTACAAGGAAAGAATTTTATCGGAGCAGGCAAAAACCTCGCTCCTTGATGCAGCGGCTGTAGGCAGGGGCTTTATTCGCGGAAGGCCAGTAGTGGTTGGAATTACCGACTTCGCATTCATGGCGGGGTCGATGGGATCGGTGGTGGGCGAAAAACTGTGCAGGGCAGCAGAAGAAGCAACCCGGTTAAAACTCCCCCTAATTTTTGTCAGTGGCTCCGGTGGCGGAGCACGCATGCAGGAAGGCATCCTTTCCCTCATGCAAATGGCTAAAGTTTCTGCAGCCCTTGGAAGGCACCACCAAGCGGGATGCCTTTATATCAGTGTGCTAACCAACCCCACGATGGGTGGCGTTGCTGCAAGCTTTGCATTTCAAGGCGATATTATTATCGCAGAACCAGGTGCCCTAATCGGATTTGCAGGCAAACGAACGATTTGGAACACCGTTAGACTTGAGCTTCCAGAAGGCTTCCAAACCAGCGAATTTCTTTTACAACACGGCTTTGTTGATCGAATCGTGCACCGGAAGGATATGCGCACCGAAGTTGCCACCTTGGTCGATTATTGCGAAAAAGCCAGCAATTATTAAGCCTAGCCACCATGAATGGCAAGGCCTGCCAATACCAACGCAGCAGTCTCTACTCTTAGGATAGTTTTCCCTATACAGATGATTTTAAGCCCCTTTTCTAAAGCCAACTTAACCTCGGCTGCAGAAAACCCTCCTTCTGGTCCAATCCAAATATTCACTTTTTCAGTTTGGCCATGAAAAATTTTACCTGAGGGTTCCTGCTCAAGATTTGCAAACAAATTCAAAGCTGAATCTTCAATATTTTGAACAGATTCTGTAAAACTGATAGGCTCAGCAATTTCCATGAACTGATTACGGAGACATTGTTTGCTGGCCTCGATAACACCGCGACGAAATTTATCGGTATTAATTTGTCTGGCCTTGATTACGGAATATTCACAATCAATTGGGACAAAACGATAAACGCCTACTTCCGTAAGCTTTTCGATAAGAAAATCACACCGCTGAGCCTTTGGAATGGCTGCAAAAATCGTAAGTTTAACCTTGGGTTCGCGGCAAACATAGGCAACTGATTTAACATCCAGGAGCACACGATTTTTTTTGGCTTCGAGAACTTCCGCTGAAAACTCTCTGCCATCCCCCGAAAACAGGGCAATAAGACTGCCTGGGGCAATCCTGGAAACAACGGCAAGATGGTGAGCCTCGGCCCCCCGCAACTCCATCATTCCCAAACTTATTTCCAAACTGGTGTAGAATCGTTCCGACATTGTTGCTATTTCCTGTCCCAATATTAAGCCAAATGATGTGCTTTTAAGCCCGTTTCTTAAAGCTCATCATTTTAACCGAGGTTATCGTGTCGAACACCTATAATCCTACAAGCAATTTGCAACTTACCAGAAAACAACTCGATGACCTCGATGTTCTGGTGCAAAAAATGCTTAACCTTCCCGATGCCAATATTCCTGCTCCGCCTCAAAAAGCAGAGCCAGACTTTTCATCGATGGGAATATTTTCGCCAGGCGATGCACCTTGGGAACCTAAAAAAATTGAACCCAGTACCAGTACGATTGAAACATCGCCTGTCTTCGCACAAATACCCAAAGAAAACAAACCTGATACCCCACAATCTATACTTAACAGGCAACCACCTTCCAAACTCGAAGAAGTACAGACCAAACCTCAAGCAAGCTCCGAGCCACTATCAGGCTGGAAACCCTCGCCTCTAACCTGGGCACCGCTAGCCCAATCATGGGAAAAATTACGTCAAGAAGAACTCGAAAAACAACAAAAAGAAATAAAACAACCTCAAGCAAAACCTGATGCAATATCAAGTGAAACCCCAAAAGCCACTCCCCTGCAAATAAAACAGGATTCAAGCACCAACAAGGGCTCAATTGCAGTAAATTACAGCGCAAAAAGTGAACCCATAGAAAGAAAAAAACGTTCCAAATTAAAAACCGTGCTTCTTGATGCAATTGGATTCTTGGGGATCCTGATATTTGTTTGTGCCGCAGCTTTATATTTAAGCAGTGCTTTCGGTTGGCCTATGAAATAAATTACTGTATCCTGTTGTAAGTTAGAAATAGAATTCGCTGAACAGGAACTACCTTCGAAATGAATCTTATCAACGAAAATTTGCCTGAATCCAAAATCGCACCTGTGAACTATGCCATTTATGGGATTCCCGGTGCTATTTTAAGCTACCTTGTTCCGGGACTCGGCCAGATTCTACAAGGGCGCATAGGTAAGGGCCTGCTTTTCTTTTTCTGCGTCAATGGTTTGTTTTATTACGGAATGATGCTCGGCCAATGGAGCAATGTTTATCTTCCAAGGGCAAAAAATCTGGCCCCCATTTCTCTGCCTTTTAATTTTAAAATACCCAACTGTATTGCCTACCGGATGCAATTTGGAGGACAGTTCTGGATTGGGATATCAGCATGGCCCGCCATTTATCAATATTATGAATATGATGAGGAATCAGACCAACCGCCTGATCCTTATATTGGAAAATACCAACGAACCCCTCCCGAAACCGAACTGAACTTATTGCAAAACAGAAGCGACCGATCTTGGGATCTTGGTTGGGTCTATACCGTAATTGCTGGAGTTTTAAACATCATGGTCATCTATGATGCCCTTATGGGGCCAGTATTACTTATCCCTGAAAAACCAAAAGCCAAATAGATATAGGAATTTCATTGATGGAACCTACCATGACACCGATCCTTGCCGCAGGATACTACTGGCACCTGCCTTTTTTGATTCTGGTAATAAGCCTTGTTTACAGTGCAACCCGGCATGATGACTGGAAAATAATTAGCATCGAAGCTTATCGCTGGGGTGTGAGAATGCTATCCTTTCTTGGCATGATCGGGCTATTTCTTTACCTAATAACCTTATTACCCTAAAAAAAAAGATGACACGTTCGTGCCATCCTTAAATCAACCTTTGAATTGAAAACCTGAGATAATTATTTGAGCTTGGCTGTGGAACCCTGTTTATCAGCGTCAATAAAACTTGCAGTAATACGATCGCCTGGCTTAAGAATCACCTTCTTGGTATCAACAAACTTCGTACCATTTTGGTCCATCTCAACCTTCAGCATGTAAGAATAAGATTTATCAGATTCAAGTTCAGGTGTTGTGAAAGTGCCAAAGCCATCGGTAACTGCAAAGGGTTTACCATCAATAAACAAGGTACTGTTAGCAGGAATTTCCACAAAAAGCCTGGCTTTATTTGAAGCGGAGGATTGATTCTTTTCTTCAACTTTGGGAACAGGCAAAACTTCCTCAACCGGAGTTACCGGCTGGGTTCTAGGTATGACGCTGGCAGGAGTTGAGTACATTGGGTTCTTCAAATACGGCCCATAATAGGCCCCATTACCAGTTCCCTGATATGAATAACCAAAACCTGTATCATAATAAGGGCCATAATTAAAGGATGCCCCATATCCACCCCCATAAACACCATGCCGGTAAACATAACCACCATATGCGTTTACTGCATATGCTTTCTTTAAATGCCATGCGGGGGCTTCAGAATTTCCTGCAAGAGCAGCGAGTAAAATCACACTGTACATAAAACACCTCGATATAAATACACTACGCCCCATTCTACCTTTAAAATGTTACCCAAAATAATTGATATTCAAGAAATTATGATCAAACTCTTTGCATAATAATGACTATATTTAAGGAAGTACCACAATAATCGTTAACAACTAAACTACATACGACCACCCATGAAGCCAATATACCTTGATTACAATGCCACAACCCCGATCGACCCAAGAGTTTCCAAGAAAATCTGCGATTCCCTAACCGGGGATGAATTCGGTAATCCTTCAAGCACACATTCCTACGGAAAAGCTGCAAAGCTTATCGTGGAAACCGCCAGACAAAAACTGGCAAAATCGATAAACGCAGAACCCGAAGAAATAATATTCACCGGCGGTGGCACCGAAGCAAGCAACCAGGCAATACTAGCAACTATGATGTCAGATTTGACAGGGTTCTTAAAAAGACTCTTCGCAAGAAAAGGTCATCTGATCATAAGTGCAATCGAGCACCCAGCAACCTACAAACCTGCCCAATATCTTGCATCATTGGGGTTCGAAATAACAACTGTGGGAGTGGATCGCCAAGGCATGGTAGATCCTGCGGAGATCAAAAAAGCCATCCGGAAAAATACCAAGCTAATCAGCATCATGCATTCGAACAACGAAGTGGGTACATTACAACCCATCGAGAAGATCGCTGAAATTGCCCGATCCAAAAATATTTTACTTCATTCAGACGCAGCCCAGTCCACTGGAAAAGTACCGTTGGATGTAAAACAACTAGGTGTTGATTTTCTTACCATAGCAGGGCACAAGCTGTATGCCCCGAAAGGTATTGGTGCATTGTATATTCGAAAAGGAGTAAAAGCCGGGCCATATCTTCATGGTGCGGGCCACGAGTCTGGCTTAAGGGCGGGCACCGAAAATGTACATTACATAGCAGGCCTTGGCGAGGCCTCTGTAATTGCAACTGAGAATCTTGATCAGGAATCAGCCCGATTGACAAACCTCAGAGAACAACTTTACCAAGGATTAAAAAAGGAACTAGGCGATAAAATTGTTCTTAATGGCCACCCAACATTACGGCTACCAAACACACTTAACGTAAGTATTTTAGGGTGTAAAGGCTGGGAAATACTTGAACAAACACCTGAAATCGCAGCTTCAACAGGATCGGCGTGCCACGAAGGCAAAGTATTGTATTCCGCTGTTTTATGCGCAATGCTCACCCCACAACGCCAATCCGAAGGGGCACTACGACTAACCTTGGGTAGGTATTCAACACCAGATGAAGTATCCCTTGCAACAGATTACATTTGCAAAACTGCAAGAAAACTAATGGCTTAAACTAAAACTCCCTGGAACGAAGGTTTTGCGATCCCAATGCCATTGGAATAAGGGCCACCATTAAACCAATCACGGAACCACAAGCAATGCCTGCAATTACAAAAAGAATACCCGTAAACGAAGGATTGGAATAATTTTCCCCCGTGTGATTCAAATGCCAGATCCCGGAAAGTAAACCCACCAAGAGGATCAGAAGAAAAAGCGAGATCACCAGATTAAGTGTGCCCCCGAAGCCTGCAGCAATTTTTGATGGGTCAGTTTCCTTGAAGTTGGGAAGGCAGGCCCCCAAACCAACGCCCAACGCACAGATAGCAAGGCTTGCAACCAAGGCCGTCCAAATATGTACAACGTGGTAGTCGAAAGGCATTTTCAGCATAAAATCACTAAAAATAACAAGAAGAATCGCAACCGGAGTGGTGCTCCAAAATGCAAAATGAAACTTCGCCCAAAGGATAGATTCACGCGGCATGGGAACCAAGCCAAGTATCCAAAAATTTTTACCCTCAAGACTGATCATAGGGAAAACAAATCTTCCAACATATGTGCATTGAAGCAATGAAACCGCAAAAAGATTAAGAAGGCTGACCCCATTTTGGTAAGGCCATGTAACCTCGCCGCGAAAGGATCTGCGAACACTTCCAAAATAAAGAAAAAGCAGGAATCCAAATACCAACACTTGTACCCACTGCCTGGGTTCCCTGCGAAATGCTCGAAAATCTTTTAGAATAAGTGCCCTTCGAGATGAGGCAAGAAATCCTAAAGTGCTTTCAAATAAACGATCCAAAAAAAAGGGTTTTGTCGACTTCTTCGAACTAGATCCAAAAGCAATCATCCTATCGAAAGCCCTGCGGTAAAGAACCTTCGAAAGCAATGCTCCACCGAGATAAAACATCATTCCATTCGACCAAATAAGCAAAAGATTAAAGTTCGCCTTGGAAACATCCCCCCGGCCCGCAGCCCTAAGGCCCCGCGAAATCCAATATGAGGGAAGGCCGGACCACCTTGAAAATTCAAACTGCCTAAGGGTTGCATCGACAAATTCACGATCAATACCATCTCTTTTTACCGAGCTAAAAAATCTTCCAATGCCTGAAAATACGAGAAACACTAACCCAACGATCAAAATGCCGAAGAAAAGTTTCTTCCCTTTTGGCAAAAGCCCTGCGATCAATAGGCAAAGCACAGCCCCTATGGAACCAGGTATCAGTACATATCCAAAAAAGAA
Organism: Planctomycetota bacterium; assembly: GCA_009920765.1. GTDB lineage: Bacteria > Planctomycetota > Planctomycetia > Gemmatales > Gemmataceae > UBA969. Next base: position 18,529 of record RFZJ01000065.1, read on the forward strand.
AAAGGGCAGGTAGATATAAAAAAGCATTGGTGAATCTGCAACAACACCAAAAGCTATTAGAATCGGACTGCCCAATATCACAAAAGCCCAACTGCTAAAACCAATTGCTTCGACAAATCGATAAGCAAATATTCGATCAGCCTTGATGGGTTTCGTAAGTAGAAAATTAGTTTCAGGAGAAGAAAACAACCCGCCATAAAGAATCATACCTGAAGAAAGCACAAGCAAAGAGCCAAGCGATAAAAATAGCAGATCAAACAAAAGACCAATGACGCCCCCACCCAAGGGCAGTTTTTGAGCCTTGAGAAAGTTGAACCCAGCAAGGCTGGTTCCAAAAACCAACCCCCAAATAATGAAACTACAAAACAACAAAACCAAGGGCCTTATGAGCAATACACCCTTGAGGGCAGCAAAGAAATTGGCAAAGGTGCGCATTCGCATATTAAATAAAGCGAAACCTGATGCGGGGTAAACCCCCAGATCCAATAACTTAGATGGCTCATTCAAATTTGAATGCTCGTTATAATTTTTCATCCTGCTCCAATTTCTCCTGGGTCATTTTCAAGAAGACCTCTTCAAGCGAACCCCCAGTTTCGGATTGTTCCCTGAGCGATACAAGGGAGCCACAAGCAACCAACCTTCCCTGAAAGATTATGCCAATACGATCTGCAACTTCTTCAACGATATCGAGGGAGTGGGAAGAAAGAAAAATCGCCTTCCCCAGATCAGCTTGACTTCTAAGAACATCCTTAAGCTTCCTGACACTTTTAGGATCTAATCCAACAGTGGGTTCATCAACCACCAGAACCTGTGGATCGTGAAGTAATGCAGAAGCAAAGACCATGCGCTGCCTCATTCCGTGGGAATAGCGTTCGGTCAAATCGTCGATAAAATCCTCGAGGCCAAACAACTTGTTAACTTCAGCAATTTTTTGCGCAATAAGATCACGTTCCATCCCGTAAACATCACCTATGAATTTCAAAAACTCCCTTCCCGTAAGCTTTTCATAAAGAAAAGGAAGATCTGGCACATAACTGATAAGACGCCTTGCTTGATCTCCTTGGGTTTTAAGGTCATATCCGCAAATTTTGATCGACCCTGAACTGGGGAAAAGCAAGCCGCAAAGCATTTTAATGGTCGTGGTTTTTCCTGCCCCATTTGGGCCAAGAAATGCAAATAGCTCGCCTCTTGTGACACTTAAATTCATATGATCGACGGCAAGTTTTTCGCCATACTGCTTTGAAACATCAATAATTTCAATAGCAGGAACTGTACTGGAAATAATACTCATAGAACATCCACAAATTAATTTAAACGAATCAAATCCCACTCCATAGATTCTGACAATCGGTTTTTCTGCCTGACCACCATGCCGTTTTGCACCCCAACCCAAACAGTAGATTCGAGATCACTCCCGGTATAATCAATTACAAGGCAAGGGATTTTTTTTCCTCCCCACACCACATCAACAGTTTCATTTCGCACCTTAGCAATAACAGACCCCGTGCCCTGATCCATGCCGCCTTGGGCAACTCCTGCAGAAAACGCCATTGATAACGGGTCAAAGAAAGGCTGCTTCCAAGTTCGCCCGGGATACAAACCAAGAATACGATTGACAGGCAAAAAAGGCTGAAAAACTGCCCCAGACGCTGGTACATCCATTTGTTCAAGCTTAAAGGCGCGCTCTCCCAAGCTACTTTCCGCCTTGACAACAGGACTAAGCAAACCATTGGAAACATTCCCGCTGATTTCAAGCGTCAATGGAAAATCAACACCGCGAAGGGATTCGATTTGCACCTTGGCCTGCAGTCCAAGCATATCACCATCCCTATGGACCCGAAATTCATTCCGCATCAACTTTAAGTTCAAAAAATCCCGTGCGGGTTTCAGCACCGTATTCGTGGGCTGGGAATATTCAGCCCACAACCAGAATTCATCCTCTTCGCCATCTACCAAAGTAACGCCGGTACGAAGTTTGAGAAACTCTTCTCCGCGCACAATCACCTTCCAGTTTACAACCGGGCGCAGGTTTCCGGCCTCGTCCGCCAAATCAACATTAAAAGATGGTGGTTGCCCTGAGCGGATGCGGGGAAGTATTTCAACATAAAATAATGATGAATTGACGGCAACAAATAGCATAACGATCATCACACTTAATAATCTTGGTGGCATGCATCGTTCCTATTTGTTAATAATAATTCTTGAACAGTTTTTTATATAGGATGAAACTAACACTTTATAGGCTGATTACTTATAGAATTTCTTCGTTCTTTATTAATCAAGCTTTTTTAAACAAAAAGCATGGAAGCAGGAAATCGCATATGGCTGATAAAAAACTTATTGTCGGCGTCCCAGCGGAAATCAAAAATCACGAATACAGGGTTGCGTTGACTCCGGTCGGAGTAGAGGAACTTTGCAGGGCAGGGCACCAAATCTTAATTCAAACAGGCGCAGGATTAGGCAGTGGCATTACAGACCAGGATTACCTTAAACATGGGGCATCAATAATCGCAACACGCGAAGAAATCTGGGCACGAGCGGACCTTATTGTAAAAGTCAAGGAACCCATGGAATCGGAATGGCCCCTGATGAGAAAAAATCAGGTTGTTTTCACTTACTTTCATTTCGCTGCCGATGAAAAACTTACACAAGCCGTGATGAAAAGCGGTGCAACCGCTGTTGCTTATGAAACCATCAGAGATTCATCCGGGCACCTACCATTACTCACCCCAATGAGCGAAGTCGCAGGAAGAATGAGCATCCAGGAAGGAGCAAAATATTTAGAAAGACCGTTCGAGGGCCGGGGAATACTCCTAGGCGGAGTTCCCGGTGTTGCCCCCGCAAATGTTGTTATTTTAGGCGCAGGAGTCGTTGGTTCAAACGCAGCCAAAGTTGCTGCGGGACTTGGCGCAAATGTAACCTTACTAGATATCAATCTGGACAGACTTAGATATCTGGACGATGTAATGCCTAAAAATGTCACCACCTTATTCAGCGACAGGCATAGCCTAAGGCAAAGCCTTGCAACTGCAGATCTTCTAATAGGGGCAATTTTAATTCCAGGGGCAAAAGCCCCACATCTGGTTAAAAGGGAAGACCTAAAAATAATGCTGCCCCGTGCTGTGATTATTGATGTTGCAATTGATCAAGGTGGGTGTGTCGAAACTTCCAAGCCCACAACTCATCATCAGCCAACTTTCATTGTTGATGATATTGTTCATTACTGCGTAACCAATATGCCCGGTGCGGTAGGAAGAACCAGCACCTTCGCCCTGACAAATGTAACCCTTCCTTTTGTACTGCAAATAGCAAGGATGGGAATTGAATCTGCGGCTGAAAAAAATCGGGCCATAGCCTCTGGTATCAACATTTTAGAGGGTAAAATAACCAACAGCGCGGTAGCTCAAACCTTTGGTTTGCCTTTCACCTCGATTGCAGGATCAAACTAATGCCGATTGATTCTTCCAAAGAAGACAATTTCTATATTTCCGTAAGTCAGCTAAACGCTCTGGCAAAAGACTTGCTGGAAGGGCAATTCCCGACTCTTTGGATTGCTGGAGAAATATTAAATCTTTCTAAACCGGCATCCGGGCATGTCTACTTTTCCCTTAAAGATGAGCAAAGCAGCGTAAGGGCGGTAATATTCAAAGGTAATGCACTAAGACATGGCCGTACCCTTCAGGAAGGAAAAAAAATCATCCTTAAAGGCAAACCCAGCCTTTACGCCGCTCGGGGTGAATTTCAAGTCATTGGCGAAGATGTAAAACTGATGGGCGTTGGCGAGCAAGAACTTCTTTTAAGGCAACTTAAAGAAAAACTTAAAGCCAAAGGATACTTCAGTCAGGAAAGAAAAAGGGCCATCCCTCCGTTTCCAACTAGGATAGGACTGGTTACAAGTGCAACAGGTTCAGCTGTACGCGACATGCTGGAAGTTCTTGGAAAACGTTGGCCAATGGCAGAAATCTGGATTTCTCCTGCAAGAGTTCAAGGCGACTCTGCTCCCTCAGAAATAGCCAGCGCAATTAAACTACTCAATCGCGCAAGCCTTTTAGAAAACACCAAAATTGATGTAATGGTGGTTGGTAGGGGCGGGGGTAGTTCAGAAGATTTGTGTGCCTTTAATTCAGAAATTGTTGCAGATGCGCTTTACGAATCCTTGATCCCAACCGTCAGTGCAGTCGGCCATGAGGATGATTTTACACTCGCAGATCTTATTGCAGATTTAAGAGCACTTACCCCCACTGAGGCTGCAACCAAAATATCACCAAACCAATACGAAATTGCTGACCATCTGAAAGCTTCGGCAGAATACATGCATCAGGCTGCATCACTTAAAATCCAAAAGTTTCAACAACATTTAAAACTGCTCGCCACCCGAAGGTGCCTGCAAAAACCATTGGATTATTTGAACCAGAAGTCTCAACGGTTCGACGACACAATCGAAAAGTTCAATCGCTCTTCGAACGCCTTTTTGCGCCAAAAAACAGAGAAAGTTGCGTTTTTCATTGAAAAACTGCAAGCACTTAGTCCGCTTAATATTCTGACTAGGGGATACAGCATCACCATGAAGGCAAAAGAATTGGAATCTGAAAAAGCAACAGTGATACTTTCAGCGGAATTTTTGACACCAGGCGAGTTGCTTTGCACCAGGCTTCACAATGGAACGGTTATAAGCGAAGTAAAAAAAATCGAAAACTAATCATCATTCAAGGATACAAAACACCATGGCGATCAAAAAAAATACGGCCCATAAATTCGAATCATCACTCAAAGATCTTGAAGAAATTATCAGAGAACTGGAAAACACCCAGATCGATCTTGATGAACATCTTAAACTTTATGAAAAAGGCATTCGCCTGATTCAAAGCTGTCAACTTAGCCTTAAAGAAGCGGAACAAAAGATTCAGCTTTTAAGTGGGGTTGATGCTGCGGGGCAACCTCTTTTGCAAAAATTCAACCATGAATCCACCGAAGGAAAAGAACAACAAGGACTGTTTTCTGTAGAAAAAGACAATCTTCCCAGTTAACTTGATCGACAAAGCTTGCCCGATCGCTATTATTTCACAATTGCTTGGGTGAAGCTTTCAAAGGTTGATTATACCTGTTGGCAGTATCATGGGAATTAATGCTAGGATGGACCTTGATGTTTGCCCTTGGTATTTAAGGAAACAAGAGTGCTGCAAAAGATATCCACGGAACAGGACAATTTCCTCGGTGTTTGGAAAACCCTAGCATCCAAAGTTGATACCCATTTAAGCAATTACCTTCAACCGCAAGAGGGTGTGCCTGTTCGTTTATTGGAGGCCATGCGTTATAGCGTACTCGCTCCAGGTAAAAGGCTTAGGCCGGTTCTTGTATTACTGGCATCAAATGCATTTGGTTTTGAAAACACTAACCCCTGGCCTGCAGCTTGTGCAGTCGAATTTATTCATGCTTATTCTTTGATTCACGATGATTTACCCGCTATGGATGATGATGACCTTAGGCGGGGAAGGCCAACTTGTCATAAAGTCTACGGAGAGGCCTTGGCAATTCTTGCAGGGGATGCCCTTCTTACAAAAGCTTTTGAAGTGGTCGCAAAAAATTACCCAGCCATCGCTGGAGCAGAGTGCTGTTTGGAATTGGCAAAAGGGGCTGGTGCTAGTGGAATGGTAGGGGGACAAGTTGAAGATTTGGCCTGGGAAGGGAAGCCTGGAATGCGTGCTGATGATCACCCTAAAGAACCTAACATAAAGCACTTAAGGGCTTTGCATGATAAAAAGACAGGGGCATTGATTCGAACAAGTCTCAAATTAGGAGCAATTGTCTCATTTGCCAGCGAAAACCGAAAACCCCCGGAAGATTTGTTGCAAATTCTCGATAATTACGGTCAAAATATTGGACTTGCCTTTCAAGTAACCGACGATCTTCTTGATGTTCTAGGAAAATGCGAATCTGCAGGAAAACGAGTTGGAAAAGACGCACAAAAAGGTAAACTAACGTATCCAGGTTTATTGGGGATTGAAGAGAGTAAACTTTTGGCTGTAGAGCTTTGTAAAAATGCGCAGAATCTGGCAAGCCAACTTGGCCCCAATGCTGCTCCACTGATTGATTTGGCGGATTACCTTGTTTCACGAGATCACTAGTACAATGAATAAACAACCTGGCAGTCGACGCCGGGTTTTAGGATGCACAAAGGATAGTTGCAATGCATAGAATTCTTCCGAAAATTGAAGGCCCCGAAGATCTTAAACTTCTTGACCAACAGGAACTTGAAACCTTATGTCAGGAAATGCGAGACGAATTAGTCCGGGTATTAAGTTTAAGGCCTGCACATTTTGCCAGTAATTTGGGCGTGGTAGAATTATGCGTTGCCCTCCACTTAAGTTACGATTTCACCAAAGATCGCATCATCTGGGATACCGGACATCAAATTTATCCCCATAAACTAATAACTGGTCGCTACAGAAATTTCGACACGATCCGCACCAAGGGCGGTCTAATGGGATACCCGAATCCTGCAGAAAGTGATTTTGATCTTTTTATGACCGGCCACGCAGGTTGTAGTCTTTCTACCGCCTTGGGTTTAAAAGTTGGCGATGATCTTAATGGCAACACCGACAGGCACAGTATTGCTGTCATAGGCGATGGAGCGTTGCCCTCGGGTATTGTTTTCGAAGCCCTTAATAACGCAGGCGGACTCAACAAAAACTTCCTAGTCATTCTTAATGACAACGAAATGTCGATTTGCCCAAGAGTCGGTTCGCTTGCGAAATGCCTGGATCAAGCGAGACTAACCTCCATTTACCAAGATTCAAAACGACAATTAAAAGATCTTCTCGAAAAAATCCCATTCGGAAGCGTCGCCAAACAAGCTCTAGAGCAACTTAAAGACGGACTTAAAGCTTCTTTAATGGGTGGAAGAGTATTTGAAGAATTTGGGTTCCGCTACTTTGGCCCAATTGATGGCCATGACTTACCCGGAATGCTTAAATGGCTCGAAGATATCAAAGAACAAAAAGGCTGTGCCATCGGCGCTGAGTTTCACGTCGCACTCAAACATGCGGTAGCCGTGCGATGCAC
>RFZJ01000066.1 GCA_009920765.1 Planctomycetota bacterium
AAATACCCTAAGCTAAGATAAGATTTTTCCCCTTTAGCCGCTTTTCTCCACCTAAATTCCGGAGTTAATTGATTTTCATGGCACTTTGGACTGAGCAAGATCAACTAAAATTCGACGAAATCGTCTCGCAATTACGCAATTGGACTGCCAAACCATGCCTTGCTTGCAACTCCCAACTGCTTGCTGAAGATGTACTTTACAGTAACGCCCTGGGCTTTAAAAACTGCCCCAAATGTTTATCATGCCTGGCTAAAGGTCTCGAACGAAACCAAGCCGACCTTAAAGCGACCCTTATTCAGCACATACGTAGAAGACCCTGCCTTTGTAAGGCCTTTGAACTTTCCACGGGCACCCAACCAATAGAATTAGATTGCAATTCCAACCCCCCGAACAACTTTGCTGTTTCCTCAACTGATTCTCCCCATATCGCTGACTGCGCATGGGATGCAGGCGACCTAGGGTGTGGCGATTTGGTACTTCTACTTCGGGGGAAACTTCGTGCCATGCTTCCGGGCGAACTTATTCAAGTTACCGCTCTTGACCCTGGAGCCCCTGAAGATATTCCCGCCTGGTGCAATATGACTGGCAATCGGCTTGTATTCCAACGCCATCCCCTCTACCTTATTCAAAACAAGGAATAATTCATGAACAAAAAATTTGTAATCAGCCTTACTTGCGCCAAGGACAACCCGGATAGGGCCACTGTTGCTTTTGTTGTTGCGACTGCTGCAGTAGCAAGCGAACAGGAAACCGTGGTTTTCCTTAGCATCGAGGGCGTAAGACTTTGTCAGGCGGGTTACGCAGATTCCATTCATGAAGAAGGTTTTGCACCCTTGAAGGACTTGATCACAAACTTTGCTGCTGCAGGCGGCAAGATTTATGTTTGTTCGCCTTGCTTCAAGAAACGCAAGCTGGATGATACAATCCTGATTGATGGTGCGGTGATCGTGGGAGGTGCAAAGCTTGTTGAATTCATGGCATCGGGCGTTCCCTCCCTTTCCTATTAAGGCCCAAATAATGGAATGGAACTCATCTCATCCCAAAAAACCCGATGCCTCCTTTGATGGCGCAGACCTCGATTGTGGCAATGGTTTGCTCATTCTCATACGCAAACATCTGGGGCCGCTTGAGCCGGGGCAATTTCTGGAAATTCTTTCGACCGATGCCACCGTTGAAGATGACCTTCCTGCATGGGCACGCCTGACAGGCAACGACATCGTTTCCAAAACGAAGACTAATTCCCAGCGAAGTTATCTGGTGCGAAAGGGGAAACGCACACCAAGCAATAAAACTGCAACAGAAACTCAAAGGCCGGTTACGCAGGTTCTTGCCCAAGTTCAGCCACACATGCCACGAAATGCAGAGCTTCCCCCTTTCACAGTAACGGGAATCGGATCATGGCCAAGGCCCCGGTGGATGCTTAACGCCATCCACGAAAGATTGGAAAACCGTATCAGCGATGAAGAACTTCAGACCACGGCAAACGATGCGGTAAGGCTGGTGCTGGAAGCGCAGGATCGTGCAGGCGTGGATCTGGTTTCAGATGGTGAGCAACGAAGAGACAGTTACGCGAGCTTTGTGGGGTCCAGGCTGGCAAACTGCCAGCTTATTCCCATAAGCGATTTACTACCTTATGTCGACGACCCGGAAAAATTTGCCCAAGAGCTCAAAGCTTTGGATGTACAGGGAAGTGAAATTCATCATCCCGCAGTGCTGGGCCCGATTTCCCGCAGCATACCACTCGTGCTTCACGAACTGCAATACTTGCAATCCATCACCCACAAACCCTGCAAGGTGGCGCTACCCGGGCCCTATCTTCTTACCCGTACACTATGGCTCGAATGCCTCTCCGAAAAAATCTATCAGACTCGCGAAGAGCTTGCTTCCGCTGTCATCAAAATCCTACGCGACGAAATTCAGGACTTGATTGCCGCAGGCGCAACCATCATTCAACTTGATGAACCAGTTCTTACTGAAGTGGTGTTTGGCAAACCCGCCAAGCAGCGCAGTTTCATGTGTGGTGCATTGGGCGAAAAAATGAAGGCCACCCATGAAGAGTTGGCGTTTGCATCAGAACTTCTGGCACGCACACTGGAAGGGTTTCCAAAAGAAAGGCTGGCACTTCACATATGCAGGGGCAACTGGTCAAAGGATGAATCGGTGGCTCTTGCAGGCGATTACAGGCCTTTGATGCCTTTGTTGGAAAAAGTCCCCGTGGGAGTTCTGTTCTTGGAATTATGCACACCGAGGGCGGGTGAGATGGAAGTACTGGCTAATCTTCCTGAAAGCTATCGTCTTGGATTGGGAATGGTAAACCCAAAGTCCGGGATCATTGAAAGTGTTGAAGAAATTGTGCACAAAGCAACCAAGGCTGCCCACCTTTTTGGCCCCCAAAGAATCCTCCTCAACCCTGACTGTGGCTTTGCAACCTTTGCGGACAGTCCCCTTGCACCTTCTGAAATTGCAGAAGCAAAAATGTATTCCCTAGTGCAGGCGGCGCGAATTCTCAGACAGAACTTTAATCTTATTTAATCAGCTTCAAACGCGATCCATCCAATAATATTGCCAGCAACAACACACCACCCAAAATGCACTTCTGCGTATTACTGTCAAATCCAAGGAGATTCATCCCATTTTGAATCACAGCAAGTATCAAGGCACCTATCAGGGTCCCTGTAATTTTACCTTCGCCCCCAGCAAGCGAAGTGCCACCAACAACCACAGCAGCAATGACATAAAGTTCATACATATGGCCATAAGTCGGGGCGCCACTTTTCAACTGCGAAGCCATCACAACACCACCCAATCCCGCCAAGGCACCTGAAAGGGTATAAACCAATACAAGCACACCCAGTACAGATACGCCACTCAACCTTGCAGCTTCACGATTGCCCCCGACTGCATAAACATAGCGACCAAACACGGTCCTGGTCATTGCAAGATGAGCAATCAAATAAATTATCGCAGTAAGCACCACTGCAATCGGAATGCGCATCAGGGTGCTGCCCCTCCCCAGCCACATGAATGATTCGGGCACACGGTCAATGGATTGCCCATCAGAAATCAAATACGCCATTCCTCCCGCGATAAGCATCATTGCAAGAGTGGTGATAAAAGGTGGGATCGAAAAGCATGCAACCATGGCACCCGAAAACATCCCCATGAGGGCACAAATGCCAACCGTGGCAATACTGCATCCTATAAGTGCAGGGGCGTGGGCGTCGACACCACCACCATAATCGCGGATCAACCTTGCAACCAAGACTGCAGAAAAAGCAATCATCGCCCCCACCGAAAGATCAATGCCCCCCGTGAGAATTACAAAGGTCATCCCCACCGCAAGTATCGCAATGACAGCAATCTGGTTTACAATGTTAACAAGGTTGTCGCGTTTAAAGAAGTTGGGCCAGCGATAAGAGGCGGGCTCAACAATCCTGACATCACCCAAGCCCGAAAACTTCGTAGCCATATTTTCAAAGATCGACCAACTGGCAGTAAAGTGGTTGCAAACGATTGCATCGAGCTTTACGCCATCCTTCTGCAATCTTTCCAAACAAGCCCGTGCATCAGAGGGGGCACCCTTGATGATTTCCACTACCCTGCCATTTTGTCCAACAATCTGATTTTCGATCGCCTGGGCAAAAATCGAATCTTCCTCTGATGGGCGTACCACAATCAAAACGGTCTTTGAACCGTCCAATGTTTTTGCAAGCCCGATGCCCGCTTCCGCATCATTGGGATTCTGGTCTGCAAGGGTGGCGAATCCAAGAAATACTGCAAGCAACAACAAAACCAATAGCATCCCACGGCCTGCAAGCCACCCGGATATCTTTCCTCCTAAAAGGCTATTCATTGAATGGCAAGCTCCATGATTAGTTCCTGTGTTGCATTACCAACATCTTTTATCTCGCCTTTGATCTGCCCGTCGTGCATCACTAAAATTCGATCTGAAAGAGCTAGAACCTCGGGTAATTCACTACTAATAAGAAGAATGGCATTTCCGTTTGCAGCAAGCTTTCTAAGCAGGATGTAAATTTCCTCCTTGGCTCCCACATCGACCCCCCTGGTTGGTTCGTCCAGCAAAAAGACTTTGCCTTTTCTTTCGAGCCAGCGGGCAAGCAACACTTTTTGCTGGTTCCCACCTGAAAGATTTCCCGCCCTCACAAAAGGCGAAGAAACCTTGATTCCCATGGAATCCCGGTGGCTTAGGAAAGCCTTAATCTCCCTAGCCTTGTTGATTATCCCAAAACAGGCAAAGCGAAAGAGCGATGCGATGCTGAAGTTTTCATGCACGGGCCGCCTGAGAAACAATCCCTGATTTTTTCTATCTTCCGTCAACAGGAATATCCCCTCGCCAATAGCCTCTCCCACAGACCTAAGGTTAAGCTTCCTGCCTTCCATGGTTATTTCGCCCTTTTCAGCGATATCCGCCCCAGCAAGTATTCTTGCAACTTCGGTACGGCCCGAGCCAACTAAACCCGTTAAGCCAAGAATCTCCCCCTCACGAATTTCAAGGCTCACATCCCTCACCTTGACGCCGTTCCCAAGGCCCTTTGCCCGGAGAACCACATTCCCTGGAACTTCTTTTTTTGAAACGCCACTTTGCTCAATATCCCTGCCCACCATCCACTTGATGATTTGCGATTGCGTAGCTGAATTTACATTTGTAATTACAACATCCGCACCATCTCTCAAAACTTGCATTCGATCTGCAATTTGAAAAACTTCATCAAGCCGATGACTCACATAAATAATGCCCATTCCCGATTTCTTTAATTGGTCAAGAAGAATAAAAAGCCTGCTGGTTTCGCGAGGAGTCAATGCAGCAGTGGGTTCATCCAACACCAGGATGGAGGCCTTTTCAGAAAGGGCCTTTGCAATTTCAACAAGCTGCATCTGGGCAACACTCAATAACCTGCATGGGGTTCGGGGGTCAAAATCCGCCCCTAATTTATCCAGCAGTTCTTTTGCCCGAATATATTCTTGGTGAAGATGAATAACCGAATAAGTTTGAATGGGCTTTGCAAGAAATATATTCTCAATTGCATTTAATCCAGCCACCAATGAAAATTCCTGATGAATTACAGCTATTCCAGCATTTCGTGAATCAGCAGGGCCTTGCAATTTGAGTTGTTTCCCATCGATAAATATATCCCCGGCATCAGGCAGAAAAGCTCCTGCCAATATTTTGATCAGCGTGCTTTTCCCCGCGCCGTTCTCTCCCAATAATGCAAGTATTTCGCCCTTTGAAAGCTCAACGGTAACGCCTCGAAGCGCCTTTACGCCGGGAAAGGTTTTTACAATTCCCGCCATCCTTAGAAGTCTTGTTTGCTGCAATGCCGCTGTATTCATGGACTTATTATGGATTGTTTTTATTAAAAGCTCAAACAATCCTTTTTAGATAACTTTGAAATCTAACCTTCGATCTGCAACAATACTTCCAAGAATTCAAGGGGTACTCAAGATGCTGTCATTCATAATTCCTGCGCATAACGAAGAAGCTTATCTCGATAAAACCATCAATGCAATTCATCAGTCCTCAATAGAGTGTGGAGAAAATTACGAGATTCTAGTGGTAAACGATGCATCAACCGACAACACAAAAACAGTGGGCGAGACTGCAGGGGCGATTGTTATTTCAGTTAACAATCGCAAAATTGCAGCTACAAGAAACAGTGGCGCAAAAGCAGCCAAGGGTGATATCTTCTTCTTCATTGATGCAGACACCTGTATTAATCAAGCCTGCTTGAAAGAAAGCCTGCAAGCAATAAAGGCAGGAGCGGTTGGCGGGGGGTGCCATTTTAATTACGATGCGAAACTGCCATTCTGGGCAAAGATCCTTCACCCGATGGGATTGTTCCTTGGCAGGATATTTAAATTAGTGGGTGGGTGTTGCATTTTTGTAACTCGTGAGGCATTTGAAAAAATCGGAGGCTTTCCTGAAGAATTCTACGCTGCAGAAGATGTTGCATTCTCTTCCAAATTATCCAAAGAAGGTGTATTCATTATCCCCAAAGCCAGGGTCACCACCTCTGCTCGAAAAATTTGGACCATGAAACCAGGCCAGACTATCTGGCTTTTAATTAAGCTCGTTTTTAGAGGACCTAATGGCTTTCGCTCCAAAAAAGGACTTGACCTCTGGTATGGCAAACGACCAGACGACCCGGTCTATCAACAACTTCCCAAAAAATAATCTAGGATTAGAAACTCTTTTTTGGCATATTCATCCCAGTTATTTTGTTTTCAAAAGGAGCAATAGTCATGGCTGCAAAAAAGATTCTCATGCTGGTAGGCGATTTTGTTGAAGATTATGAAGTCATGGTTCCTTTTCAGGCCCTTACAATGGTCGGGCATCATGTTCATGCCATATGCCCCAACAAAAAAGCTGGCGATTATGTTCTCACCGCAATTCATGATTTCGAAGGTCAGCAAACTTACAGCGAAAAACCAGGCCATCGTTTCACCCTTAATGCCACATTTTCAGAAATCAACCCCGCCCAGTACGATGCCTTGGTGATTCCAGGAGGAAGATCCCCTGAATACCTGCGCCTAAATCCAGAAGTACTAGCCCTCGTCAAACATTTCGCAGACACGAATAAACCAATCGCAGCAATCTGTCATGGGCCACAATTACTCGCAGCAGCAGGTGTATTAAAAGGTAGAACCTGCTCTGCCTACCCAGCGGTTGGGCCTGAAATTACCGTATGCGGAGGTACCGTTGCAAACATCGGTATCGACCAGGCTTTTGTGGAAGGCAATCTTGTTAGTGCGCCAGCCTGGCCCGCCCACCCCCAATGGCTCGCCAAATTCCTTGAACTCCTAGGCACTAAAATCCAACTTTAAGACTCATTTGAAAGACAAGATTTATGTCATTTACCTATATTTCCGTTCTTTTAATTGGATTCGGATTCATTGCCATCAACCTGGTTATCCATTCCTTCTTTATGTTCTTGATTTTAAAATCACAATCGTATTATCGACGCAATTATCCCCACCTAAAGGGCATGGCATCCATTATGGGGCCAATACTCGCATCCACTTTTTTGATCATTATTTCCTGCTTTATCCAGGTGGCCCTCTGGAGTCTGTTAGTTTTCGACTTTGGTAAATTTGATAATTTCAATGAAGCGCTGTATTTTTCCGGAACAACCTACACCACAATAGGAGCGGGTAAACAATATTTGGTGCCCCCCTATCGTGCATTAGAACCCATGATTGCCTGCACAGGGATGCTAGTTACTGGATTAAACACTGCGATTTTATTCGCAGTGATCTCAAATATAGCCAGAAAAAATCGTGATTTTAAAGGTTTTTTTGATTAGCGGTATGTTTGCAACAAGCGCATATAAATTCTCTAAAGAACAATTACTTGCAAAATCCCTTATTCGATTAGGGCACAGAATTCCAACTTTAAGACTCATATGAAAGACAAACTATGGATTTAATTTTAAATGTCAGCTTTTCTGAAGTAGCAATTTACGGAATAGCCACCATGTTCCTTTGCCTAGTTTTTCATTCGATTTTCCTTTCTTTAACAATCAACATACAGATTAAATTCATGAATACCTTTCCCAATGCTTCCGGGATCGGTCTGCTCATGCCCACTATTCTTATTGCAACTTTTTTCTTCGTGGTTTCGAGCTTCATTCAAATCGTTTTATGGTGCTTTTTGCTGATGGCATTCGGAACATTTGCCAACATTAATGATGCACTTTATTTTTCCGCAACCACCTACACTACATTAGGAACAGGAAAACATGTTTTAGTCGCCCCATTTAGGATGCTTGAACCTCTAGAAGCAGCTACTGGCATGTTGGTGGTTGGTTTGAATACCGCTATTCTTTTTTCGATTTTTCATAGGACAGTTAAAAAAGATCCTAATATGGACGCCTTTTTAAAATGATATCAGTAATTCATCCTCATTTAATTCATCGGTTTTAAAGGATCATAAAGATGCAACGTTTCACTTATCCACTCGCAATGCTCCTCCTAATGCCTATCTTTGCAGCCAATACTTCTGCACAGGAAAAGGGGACTGAAAAAATCTCAGGGACTTGGATTTTAGAAAGTGGCGAACTAGGGGGTAAAAAACTACCTCAAGAATTTATCTCCAGTGTTTCTCTCATCATCTCGGGAACTTCCTATTCCACCAAAGTTGGCACTCTTTCCGACAAAGGCAACTTGAAATTCTACCCCGATTCAAAACCCAAGGGGATGGATATCATTGGCATCGAAGGCCCAAACCAAGGGAAAACTTTTCCTGCCATCTATGAGTTTTCAGGAAATATCCTGATGATTTGTTACGACCTCGAAGGCAAGAAAAAACCGGATAGCTTCAAATCAACCCCGGGTTCCCAGACTTTTCTTGCAATCTACAAGCGTGAAAAAAAATAACCCATCCTTTTCTAATGCTTCTTTAATCCCTTTCCTGTAATCTAACTTTTGATTGCTATCACCCTATTAAAAGGCTTCTGCCATGCTTACCCTACTGAGATTTTCTTTTTGCCTACTCCTACTTCCATCATTGCAAGATGCTGACACCAAAAGAGTTGAAAAATACGAAAAAGATATTGTTTCAATCGAAAAGCGCCTAAAAGAAAAAGCTCCCTCTGCTGATGCTGTTTTCTTCACAGGAAGCTCCACGATCCGCCGTTGGAACCTCGCTGAAAATTTCCCGGGCTTACCCTACGAAAATTGTGGTTTCGGAGGCTCACAAACCCGCGACGTGGTTCATTTCGCTCCCCGCATTCTCCTTCCCTACAAACCGAAGACGATTGTTTTTTATTCAGGTGACAACGATATCAATGCCAAACGCACACCAGAACAGGTTGCAGAAGATTTCATGGCATTTGTAAAATTCATCCACAAGGACAACCCTAAAACCAAAATCATCCTACTGGGTATAAAACACAGTGCATCCCGCGATAAACAAAAAGCTGATCAGATAAAAGCGAACAAGATTCTAGAAGGATTTTGCAAAACCAACCCACAACTCGTCTTTGTTGATATCGCACCTTTGTTTTTGGATTCCCTAGGCCAGTATAAAGCCGATCACTTCGCAGATGACAAACTTCATCTCAGCCCAAAGGGCTACGAAGTTCTTTCTGAAAAAATCAAACCACTGCTTAAGTAATCGAGGTAGCTGCAATGTTTGGATTTTTACTTCTAGGCGCACTTACCCTTTCATCCACCAATGCTGTTGATGTTGCAAAACCCAATATTGTCTGGGTCATAGTGGAAGATATGTCCGCACACTTTAGCTGCTATGGTGAAAAAGCAATCACCACGCCAAACTTGGACCGTATGGCAACTCAAGGCACTCGCTTTTCCCATGCTTTTGTAACCGGCCCCATTTGCTCCATCTCCCGCAGCGCAATGATCACAGGTATGTACCAGACCTCCATTGGCGCCCAACATCATCGCAGTGGCCGGGGTTCCCTTAAAATTAACCTCCCCAAAGGTGTTGTTCCGGTACCCACCCTTTTTCAACAAGCCGGCTATCACACCTCCAACTGCGCTTTCCCACAAATCGCAAAAGGTAAAACTGATTATAACTTCGAATTTAATCCGAAAATCTATGATGGCAATGATTGGACCAACAGAAAAAAAGACCAGCCTTTCTTCGCCCAGATCCAAATCCATGGTGGCAAATATCGTGAAGGTAAAAATTGGAATGACCTGGTTCTCAAGGAATTGGGAAAACCCACCGATCCTAATTCCACCCTTATCAAAATTCCACCCTATTACCCCAATGACCCGGTAATTCGAAACGACTGGGCCGCCTACCTCGACACCATCAGGCTTACAGATAAACTTCTAGGCCAGCTTATCGAACGACTCAAAAACGAAAAAGTATACGACAATACCATCATCTTTTTCTGGACCGATCATGGCATCAGCCATGCACGAGGCAAGCAGTTCCTTTACGAGGAAGGCATACATGTGCCATTAGTCGTTCATGGCCCCAAGGTCACCCCCAACAAAGTCCGTGATGATCTGGTCGAGCACATCGATATCACTGCAAGCTCCCTGGCTTTTGCTGGTATCCCCATCCCGGAATCCATGCAGGGCAAAAACATTTTCGCTATTGATTACAAACCCCGCGAATTTGTATTCGGCGCTAGGGACAGAGCCGATGAAACCGTCGAGCATATTCGCTCTGCAAGGTCGGAAAACTTCAAATACATACGAAATTACCTCAACGAAAGGCCCCATCTTCAACCCAATGGCTACAAGGATGGCAAGCAAATCCTCATCCGCATGAGAGAGCTTTTTAATCAAGGTAAACTCGACCCCATTCAAAGCCAGATTTATGCAAGCAAGAGGCCCAAGGAAGAGCTTTACGATCTTCGTAACGACCCATGGGAAATCAAGAACCTTGCATCAGATGAAAAGTATGCTGCGGAACTTGCCAGGCATCGCAAGGCCCTTGCAGATTGGGAAATCCTCACCAATGATCTGGGGCGCATTCCTGAAACCGAAGCGCAGTATGATAGCGACATGGCGGAATATCTGGGCCCCAAGAAGGGTGCTGCTAAAAATGCAATCCTGCTAAAAAATATCGAACAAATGAAACAATGGGCCAAAGAAGGCAAGTAAGGATTTACCAACCTGTATAAGCACACAACAAAAAGTTCATTTTTCAAAGTGACTCATCTCCCAGTATGAATCACTTCTATTACCTTTAAAGCTTGGGGATTTTTGTCTGATCCCATCTTTTTTCAAACAGATGCTTGCCTAGTACCTCTCCTTGCGATTACTCTATAGCATTCAAGGTTATGATTTTCTCTTCCCCTATGCCGGAGTCATTGGTCATGAGTTCCACCAACCACAATGTAAATCGAAGAAGTTTTTTGGGCGCTGCCAGCGCTCTTGCAGTTGCCCCAATGGCATTGGCACAATCCGTGAAACGCGATTTTACTCCTGGCGCAAACCCTGTCCGTTATCCCGACCCTGATATAATTGCCTTGGACAAGCGCTTCGAAAAATTGAAGATAGGCAATACCCCCATCCAACGCCTTGCAACTGGCTTCCTTTGGGCCGAAGGTCCTGCTTGGAATGGCGTAGGCAACTACCTCCTCTGGAGCGATATCCCCAATGATCGCCAACTCCGCTACCTCAACGAAGACAACCATGTAAGTGTTTTCCGCAAGCCCGTTGGTTACTCCAATGGCAACACCTTCGATTACCAAGGCAGACAAATTTCCTGCGAACACTCCACACGCAAAGTGGTTCGTTACGAATACGATGGCTCCGTCACCACCCTTGCTGAAAAATTCAATGGCAAGCCTTTCAACGCCCCCAACGATGCTGTCGTTCATCCTGAAGATGGCTCCATCTGGTTTACCGATCCTGGCTATGGCGGCCTGATGGATTACGAAGGGATCAAAGTTCCCGGCTCCAGCACCCAGCCCAATCAAAAGGAGGCGGTGTACAGGATTGATGCAAAGACCGGTGTCATTGAAAAACTCACCGATGAACCCTTCAAACCAAATGGGTTGTGTTTCTCCAACGATTATAAAAAGCTTTATGTCGCAGATACAGGGGCATCACACTATGAAAAAGCACCCAAAAATATTTGGATGTTTGATATTATTGATGGCAAAAAGCTTGGCCCTGCCCGGGAATTCACCTCGATGAGCCTTGAGGTCAATGGCAAGAAGGTCGCAGGCTTTGCTGATGGCATCCGCTGCGATACTCAAGGAAACATCTGGGCCAGCGCTGGTTGGGTTGGCGAAGGGTATGATGGTGTGCATGTCTTTGCACCAGATGGCGTTCGTATTGGCCAGATTCTTCTTCCCGAAATCTGTTCCAATGTCTGCTTTGGTGGCCCCAAACGCAACCGCTTGTTTATGACCGCCAGCCAATCCCTCTACGCAGTTTATGTTGAAGCTAAAGGCGCCCACATAAGCTAGGACATATTACTTATGAGATCTTTATTAATTATTTTAGGGCTGATCGCTTGCTCTCAACAAGCGATCAGCCAAACAAACAAACCCAATGTGGTTTTGATTGTCTCGGATGATCAAGGCTGGGGGGACTACTCCTTCATGGGACACAAACAAATCAAGACGCCTCATCTAGATAAACTTGCTTCACAGAGTTTGGTTTATAAACGCGGCTATGTACCTTCCTCGCTTTGCTGCCCTTCCCTTGCTTCTATTCTAACCGGGAAATACCCACATGAATCCAAGATCACGGGCAATGAGCCGCCTTACCCTTCAGGCAAACCATCATCTCAACGCTATAAAGATCCTGATTTTCTGGCACAAGTTAACCGCGTCACCAGTTTCATGGCAAATAGCCCACGTATCCCCGCAGAACTTGGAAAGGTTGGTTACAACAGTTTCCAAACCGGTAAATGGTGGCAGGGCAACTTTAAAACAGGTGGCTTCACTCATGGCATGTCGCATGGCGACCAAGCCCTTGGTGGCAGGCACGGTGATGAGGGTCTAAACATCGGCAGAAAAGGCCTTCAACCCATCTTCGATTTTATTGAAACCTCCAAGGACAAGCCCTTCTTTCTATGGTATGCACCCATGCTGCCTCACTCCCCCCATAACCCCCCGGAAAAATATTTAACCAAGTACAGGGATAAAACCCCTTCCATTCATCTTGCCCGATATTGGGCCATGTGCGAATGGTTTGATGAAACATGCGGAGAGTTATTGGCTCATCTCGACAAAAAAGGCCTCTCAGAAAATACACTCGTTGTTTACGTAACCGATAACGGTTGGATCCAACAGGAAAACAACCCCCAATACAGGGCAGATTCAAAACAGTCCCCCTACGATGGTGGTTTGCGCACGCCCATCATGCTGAAGCACCCTGGCAAAATCAAACCTCAGATTAATGACACACCAGTTTCTTCAATCGACATTGCACCCACGATCTATAAATTCTGCAATCTCCCCGTGCCGGAAGGATTAAAAGGTGTTGATCTACTTGATTCTAACGCAGTAAAGGCGCGTGATGCGGTGGTTGGCGCTTGTTTCCTGCACAATGCAATTGATATCGAAAAACCTGAAAAAAACCTTACGTGGAGATGGTGTATTTCCAATGATTGGAAATTGATCGTGCCCAATTCAACTAATGCCAAGGGAGGAATCAAGATTCCCGGTAATGCTAAAATTGAACTTTATAAAATCAATTCAGACCCTCATGAAGAAAAAAATCTTGCTGAGGCAAATCCAGACATTGTTAAATCTCTTTCAATGAAGCTTGATGGCTGGTGGAAGCCGTAATTTCTTTTCTTTAATTATTCAAGGAGCCTTCGCGATGAAATTTTTTTTAACAACGATATTTGGTTTACTTTTGGGAACCTCCCTGGTTTTCTCCCAACCCAAGGCTGATTCAGGTTTTACCCTGCTATTTAACGGCAAAGACTTCTCAGGTTGGAAAATGAACAAAACCAATGAGTCTCTCGAGGGCAAAGTTGATGCTGGTAAAATGAGATTCATAATTAAAGATGGCAATCTAGTGATCGACCCCAAGGTTAAGGGGGATCTAACAATCAACACGGCCCAAGATTTTGAAAAAGATGTCCACATCAAGTTTGAATACAAACCTGACACCAAGTGCAACAACGATCTTTTTTTAAGGGGAATGAAGTTCGACATTAAAAAAGGTGATGTAAAGAACATCAAATTTGATGATTGGAACTCCTTTGAAATCATCCTGAAAAGTGATTCTGCTGAATTCAAAAACAATGGTGAACTGCAAAAAACATTGAAGGCAAAACCAGGAAAGACTCCTTTTGGCATTCGTGCTGAAAATGGCGGCATAGAGTTCAAAAACCTGCAATACAAATAAAAGCAGGGGAATTTGTTATTTACATGCAAAAGTTACAGGAGTTGCAACGCATTAAAATTGCGGGCAACTCCTTGCTACTTTTATGCGGGCAAAGATTGATGTAAAATACTATCGGAAAATCACAAGATTAAAGATAGAATAGTTCCATTAGATAATGGTCAACCCAATTCAGAGGCTTCGTTCAAGAGATGTTTAGATATTTTTCTGCAGCGCTATGCATTTTTATATCCATGCTGCTTGGTTGTACGCCCCCTAAATTGCCCGATCCAGATGGAGACAAAAATCCCGCAGTGCAAGTCAGCACAGTGGTGCAACGGGAAATCACGGAAAATGTACGCTTTACAGGAAGATTTAACGCCATCAATTATGTCGAAATTAAACCAAGGGCCACCGGGTACTTAGTTTCCACCCCTTTCAAGGAAGGTTCCTACGTACAAAAAGGTGATTTACTTTTCGCAATCGACCCCAGGCCATACCAAGCCAAGTTGGATGATGCCGCTGGTCAAGTCAAACTTTATGAAGCCAAGTTACGACTAGCCAAGGCGGATAACCTCCGCGCAAAGGATGTAGGTAAAACACCGGGTGCAATAAGCAAGCAAGACCTGGACAAATATCTGGCAGCAGAAGAAGAAGCTTTTGCTGCAGTGGAAGCATCCAAGGCTTCCTTGGAAGTGCACAAACTTAATCTTGAGTTTAGTTCGGTTATATCCCCCATCTCGGGCCGCATCAGCAAATATTATGTAACCCTCGGAAATCTTGTGACCCAGGATAACACTCAACTTACCACTATCGTTTCTGAAGATCCGATTTATTGTTACTTCGACGCAGATGAAAGAACACTGCTCAAGGTCGTCCGCAAGATACAAGCCTTAAAGAAAAAAACTGATTATCCCGAGGATTTTCCGGAAACTCCTGTTCACATTGGCCTTGCAGATGAAAAGGGTTTCCCCCATCAAGCAACATTAAATTTTACCAACAATCTGATTGATTCCCAGACAGGCACCATCACACTTCGCGCAATAATCAAAAACAAGTTCAAGGATAGTAAGACGCCTCTGTTTTTACATGGCATGTTTTGCAGGGTATTACTTCCCATTTCAAGGCCGAAAAGTGCTATCTTAATTGCGGACAGGGCCATTGGAACTGATCAAGGATTAAAATTTGTCTATGTGGTGGACAACGATAACAAGCTGGAATATCGCAGGGTGACGGTGGGCGAGTTGCAATCGGATAATCTTAGGGCAATTGAATCAGGGCTTAGCCCGGGAGATAAAGTCGTCGTTTCCGGAATCCATCTGGTTAGACCGGGGTTTATCATCAAACCAGATTTAATCGAAATGCCAGCAACCCAGTTTATTGATGAAAGAGCGCCCGAAACAAAAACGAGCAACGAGTGATTTCCAATTTCTTTATCGACCGGCCGATATTTGCAACGGTGGTCTCTGTTTTTGTTACTATTGCTGGGGCACTTGCGCTCATCACATTACCTGTCGCCCAGTATCCACCTGTTGCACCGCCCACCGTTCAAGTTTCTGTAGTCTATCCAGGGGCCAGTGCACAAGTGGTTTCAGATACCATTGCTGCCCCGATAGAACAACAAGTCAATGGCGTGGAAAACATGTTATTCATGTCTTCCACATGCGACAATACCGGGCTATACAATCTTACCGTTACATTCGCATTGAACACCGATTTGAATACCGCATTGGTTGCGGTGCAAAATCGTGTGAACCTGGCAGTTCCTCAACTTCCCAAGCAAGTTCAAAAGCAAGGGTTGATGATCAAGAAAAAAGCACCCCAGATTCTTCTTTCAATCAACTTCACTTCGCCTGATGGCCGTTATGATGATATCTTCCTTTCAAATTATGCCACCATTCATATCAAGGATGAAGTGTTCAGGCTGGAAGGTGTTGGAGATATCGTAATGATGGGGCAAAGGGACTATGCAATTCGGGCTTGGCTGGATCCACAAAAACTTGCATCCCTCAACCTTTCTTCAAATGATGTTATCAATGCAATCCAGCAGCAAAATGCCCCCTTGTCAGCAGGAAAATTGGGCCAGTCACCCAGTCCAGATTCTACTGAAACGCAATACCCTTTCAGTGCTTTGGGCAGACTTGAAAATCCCGAGCAATTTGGTGATATCATAGTTAAAACCATAACTGCCTCAAATAATGATTCCAACGCTTCTCCAAAATTCGTCAGGCTCAAAGATCTTGGAAGAGTTGAGTTTGGCGCTCTTCGCTACGATATGTCTTCAACCGTGGATGGCCTGCCCTCGGTAGCTCTATCAATTTTTCAGTTGCCAGGCACGAATGCACTCGATGTAGCTGCAAAAATTAAAAAGAAGATGGAGCAACTAGCCAAAAATTTCCCACCAGGGATGGCATACAGCATTGTTTACGACACCACCCCTTTTATCAGCGAATCAATCGCTGAGGTTTTTAAAACCCTGCAAGATGCAATCATTCTTGTGGGCATAGTCGTTCTGATTTTTTTACAAAGCTGGCGTGCAACACTCATTCCTCTTATTGCAGTACCCGTTGCGATCATTGGAACTTTTGCAGTAATGGCACTCTTGGGATATTCCATCAACAACATATCACTCTTTGGATTGGTTCTTGCAATCGGGATTGTGGTGGATGATGCAATTGTAGTTGTGGAAAATGTGGAACGATGGCTGCATAAAGGTGCAACGCCGCGTGATGCTGCGCGTAATGCAATGAAAGAAGTAACCGGGCCCGTTATTGCAGTGGCACTTGTGCTCTGCGCAGTCTTTATACCATGCACATTTATTAGCGGTATAACAGGCCAATTCTTCAGGCAGTTTGCGGTCACAATATCCGTTTCCACTGTTCTTTCTGCAATCAACTCATTAACCTTGAGCCCTGCGCTTGCTGCCATCCTCCTCAAACCCCCCGGCACCAAAAAAGACCCTCTCCAATTCCTACTTGATTTGTTTCTGGGATGGTTTTTCTGGCTCTTTGAAAAAACCTTTGTCATAGGAACCAACGGCTATGGCTGGATGGTAACCAAATGCCTTCGATACTCGATTTTAGTACTCGCTTTTTATTTGTTCTTGGTATTTGCAACTGTTGGTTTGTTTGCAAAAATCCCCAAGGGATTCATACCCACTCAGGATCAGGGCTGGCTTTTGATGAATGTCTTGCTTCCGGATGGTGCAAGCCTCCAAAGATCCCAACAACTGATGGCACAAATTGAAAAAGAAACATTGAAAATCCCCGGGGTTGCACACACCTTTACCACCTCAGGTTTTTCATTCCTGTACAATGCCTTTGCTTCCAACAATGCATCGATGTTTGTGGTACTGGCACCATTCAATGAACGAAAAAGCAAGGAACTCAGTGCCACCGCCCTAACATTTAAAATCACAGAAACCATCAAGCAATTCAATAGGGAAGCCAAGGTTCAGGTACTTCCAACTCCTCCTGTTCCGGGGATTGGGGTCGCAGGGGGTTTTCAGTTGATGCTTGAAGACCGGGGCGATCTTGGAGCCTTCGCACTTGAAAAAGAAACTCAAACGCTAGTGGATCAACGCTCCTCGATCCAAGGCTTGTATGCTCTGTTTACCCTATATCAAGCACGGAATCCCCAGCTTTTTGCCGACATTGATCGAGATAAGGTAAAAGCACTCCAGGTCAAAATCCAAGATGTCAACAATGCCATGAATTCGCTTATTGGTTCTCTTTTTGTCAATAACTTCAATGCTTTTGGCAGGTTCTGGCAGGTAACTGTAATGGCGGAACCCGAGTTCAGAGACAAACGAGAAAATCTTGATCTTATTAATTTAACTAATTCCAATGGTCAGATGGTTCCGCTTAGCACCCTAGTCAACTTCAAGCCCAGCAATGGGCCCAATATGGTCAATCGCTACAATTTGTATCCTGCTGCGCAATTAATCGGAATCAATCTTCCCTGGATTCTGAGTTCCGCAGATGCAGTAACAAAAATGAATGAAAAATCACTTGAAGTTCTTTCACCTGCCATGAAAACTGAATGGACAGGGTTAAGCTTTTTGCAAATCATGGAGGGTCAGGACATTCGCAATAAGTTGGTATTTCCCCTGTCAGTGGTTTTTGTGTTTTTAGTTTTATCAGCCCAATACGAAAGCTGGGGCTTACCTTTGGCAGTCATCCTTGTGGTTCCTGTTTGTATTTTTTCCGCACTGGTTGGAACCATCGTTGGGAAGACTGGGATCAATCTTTTCACTGAAATTGGATTAGTGGTACTAGTCGGGCTTTGCAGTAAAAATTCAATTTTGATCATCGAATTCGCAAAACAATTGCATGAAGAGGGAAAATCCGTCCGTGATGCAACAGTTGAGGCCTGCAAACTCCGGTTAAGGCCCATCTTGATGACTTCATTTGCGTTTATACTAGGGGTGGTTCCACTTGTTATTGCAGAAGGGGCGGGGGCAGAAATGCGTCAGGCCTTGGGCGTTGCAGTTTTCAGTGGTATGCTTGGGGTTACCGTCATGGGTGTACTTTTCACTCCGGTTTTTTTCTATGCCATCGAATCCCTGGGAAGCCAAAAAATATTTAAAACTAAAACTGCTGTAATAATAAATAAAAGTACCACCAGATTTCTTTCGATTACCACATTAGGCCTACTTGCTAAGTTGCGAAATAACACACTGGATAAAGGTGAGGCAAAATGATATCTCATTTCTTCATCGACAGACCAATCTTCGCTGCTGTTTTATCCATCGTGATCACCATCATGGGTACTGCAGCACTATCCTCACTTCCCATAGCACAATACCCAGATATCGCACCACCCACCGTGATAGTAACTGCAAATTATCCAGGTGCCAATGCCCAGACAGTTCTTGACACCGTTGCAGCCCCGATCGAACAACAGGTTTCAGGCGTGGAAAACATGCTTTATATGTCCTCCCAATGCGCCAACGATGGCAGTTACACTTTGCTGGTGACATTCAAGTTGGGCATGGATGCGAACATGGCACAGGTTTTGGTGCAAAACCGGGTTTCGCTTGGACTTCCAAATGTACCCGATCTGGTGCAAAGAGAAGGTGTTGCGGTAAAGAAGATATCTCCGAGCATCATGATGATCATCAATATGTTTTCAGAAAAAGATGTTGTAACAAAAAAACCATTGTACAACGATCTCTACATGTCTAATTTTGCAACCATTCAAATCCGTGATGAACTACTTCGCCTTCCTGGCGTGGGAAATGTAACCTTTATGGGGCAGCGAGATTACTCGATGAGGGCATGGCTCAACCCTGGAAAAATGTCGGCGCTAGGTTTGACAACAGACGATATTATCTCCGCCTTGAGCCAGCAGAATCTACAGGTTGCCGCAGGTTCAATCGGGCAGGAACCTGCCCCAAAAGGCCAGCAATTCCAACTCATCATCAACACCTTGGGTAGGCTTTATGATGTAGAACAATTCGAAAATATCATTGTTAAAGTCACTCCGCCCGTTGAATCCAACCCAGTTTCCACCCTAGTCAGGTTGAAAGATATTGCCCGTGTAGAACTCGGTTCGCAACAATACGATCAAGTTTGCTCTCTTGATAACCAGCCATCGGTTGCCCTTTCTGTTTATCAACTTCCCGGATCCAACGCTATTTCCACTGCCAACGGCATATACCAGAAAATGGCAGACCTGAAGAAACGCTTTCCACCCGGTTTGGATTACAAGATTGTTTACGACACCACACCCTTCATCAAAGATTCCATCATGGAGGTATTTAAAACCCTGCGTGATGCAATCATTCTGGTGGCACTTGTCGTTCTTGTATTCTTGCAAACATGGCGGGCAACCCTCATACCCCTCATTGCTGTTCCTGTTGCTGTTGTAGGAACCTTTGCGGCAATGGCTGCACTGGGTTTCAGCTTGAACAATCTATCTTTGTTTGGATTGGTTCTTGCCATTGGGATCGTGGTGGATGATGCAATTGTTGTGGTTGAAAATGTAGAGCGCTGGCTTCATGAGGGGCTTTCTCCCCGCGATGCAGCACGAAAAGCGATGACAGAGGTTACTGGCCCGGTTATTGCAGTGGCCTTGGTTCTATGCGCAGTTTTCATTCCTTGCGCGTTCATCAGCGGCATCACCGGCCAGTTCTTCAGGCAGTTTGCCATCACCATTTCGGTTTCTACCATCATTTCCGCTTTCAATTCACTTACATTAAGCCCGGCTCTTGCTGCACTTTTACTTCAGCCAAAAGGCGCCAAGAAAGATATCCTGCAAAAATCACTCGACCTTTTCTTTGGTTGGTTCTTCTTGCTGTTCAATAAATTTTTCAGCATTGGGACAACCGCATATGGCGGCATGGTTCGAATATCGCTTAAACTTTCAATTGTTGCACTATTGGTTTATGGTGGATTACTATATTCCACCTATCACTACTTCAAGGTTACTCCCACCGGTTTCATACCACCACAAGACAAAGGATATCTTCTGGCTAATGTGCAGTTGATTGATGCAGCCTCAGTGCAGAGGACTGCCAAGGATATTCAAAACCTATGCAAGATTGCAGAAGAAACTGAAGGAGTGGACCACACCGTTGGAATAGCAGGGCAATCATTGCTTATCGGTGCCAACGCCCCAAATTTAGGCTCAGTCAATATCATTCTTAAACCATTTGAAGAACGAATCAAAAAAGGCCTGACCAGCCAATACATCAGTGCAAAGATATCACTGCGCTGCAGAAAAGAAATCCCAAGTGCAATGATAAACATATTCGGCCCACCTCCTGTAGATGGGTTGGGAACAGCCGGTGGATTCAAGATGATGATTGAAGATCGTGGCCCCTTGGGGCTTGATAGCTTACAAAAAATCACCGACAACCTCGCTGTAGATGGAAACAAAAGCCCCATGCTTCAAGGGCTTTTTACAGGCAGCCAAAATGATACGCCTTGGATTTATCTGGATATCAACCGCGACAAAGTCATGGCATTCGGATTGCAAATGCAGGACATCTTTGAAACTTTGCAAAGCTACTTTGGATCGTACTATGTGAACAACTTCAATTTATTTGGAAGATCATGGCAGGTTAATGTGATGGCTGATGAAGATTACCGCCAAACAATCAACGACCTGATATTGGTCAAGGTCAGGAATAAATCTAATCAACTTGTCCCGTTGGGCGCTGTCATGGGTGTTCGAAACTCTTCAGGTCCAAACTTTCTTATTCGTTACAACATGTACCCGGCAACAGCGTTGTATGGGAACAACGCCAAAGGCTACAGTTCCGGTCAATCCGCACGGGAAATGGAAACCCTTGCGAACAAAAACCTTCCCCGAGACATGGCTTTTGAATGGACTGAACTTTCTTTCCTGCAATTTGAGTCGGGCAATACCGCAATGATAGTATTCGGACTTGCTGTAGTGTTTGTATTCCTTGTATTGGCAGCACAGTATGAAAGCTGGAGCCTTCCTCTAGCGGTAATATTGGTAGTGCCCATGTGCCTGCTATCAAGTTTATTGGGGTTGCAAATATTCAAGATGGATATCAACATTTTTACGCAGATTGGATTCGTGGTTTTGGTCGGGCTTGCCAGCAAGAATGCAATCCTCATCGTGGAATTTGCAAAGCAACTATTTGAGCAGGGCAAAACTCTTAAAGAAGCAACCGTGGAAGCAAGTAAACTTAGATTAAGGCCAATTTTAATGACCTCGTTTGCGTTTATCCTTGGTGTGGTACCCTTGGTGCTTTCAGAAGGTGCAGGGGCGGAGATGCGCCAAGCTCTGGGTATCGCAGTATTCTTCGGTATGCTTGGGGTTACTTTCCTCGGGATTTTTTACACCCCGGTTTTTTTCTATGTCATCTTGTGGATCACAGGATCAAAAAGATCAACTCCAATCGAAAATCAACCCACACTGCAAAACCCTTCCTCTGAAAACACTCATCACGGCTGACTTAGCTTCTTATGTGTTTCCATCCGGGGGCGCAATCCAAAGAAGTTAACTCCAGAACCCCCGTCTGGTACGCACATCCCATTGTCGAGTGGTTTCACACAAGGAATGCTTTTAATCTTGAAATCATCATAACCTTTTGGTTTAAAATACGGTTGAACAGGCGGGCAACTCTTTATTTTGTAACAACTCATTCCATCTGGTTTAAAGTATTCCTGAGCACAAGGCATCGGTTTGGTTTTATAGTCATCAGGACATTTTAAAAACCTAGTATCAGAGGCAATCAAGGCGCCTATCGAACCAAGCAAGCCGCCAATTCCCATTACCAACCTAGCAAAGGAATGAATCATTGTTTTTGTGTCTCGGGTTTGTTATCGGGCACAGGCCGGAGTATTTCCGTTTTGGGTGCGGGGAGTTCCTTGGATTCTTCCGCTATTACTCCGCCTTGATCGCATCCATCCAACCTTACCTGCCAACCACCACCCAGCGATTTATAAATATTCACCATGCTCCTGGCATAAGTTTGCTGATATAAAGCTAGTTCCATATCCCGTGATATCCGCTTTTCCTGAACTAATGAAACCCTGTTAAAATCAGAAGTTCCAGCTTTGTATTGCACAATTACAATTTCACTTGCCTTACGAATTGCAGCAACTGAGATCTCCATCTCCTTGATTGCATCTCCACTTTTAATAAATCCGATGATGCCATCTTCCACTTCTTTGCCTGCATTCACCAACGAATACTGAAACTTGGCAACATTAACCTGAAAAGTTGCATCCTGCATTTTCACATTGTTCAACAATCTTCCATAATTGAAAATATTCCAGGTAAAACCTGGACCAATCGTGCCATAAGCTGCTGGGGAGGTAAACAATGCTGTATTATTCATTGCATTGTAACCAAACGAACCATTGATATAGAGATGAGGAAAAAGATCTGACATGGCCACACCTATCCTGGCGCACTGGGCGGCAGCTTGTCTTTCCGCCATTCGCACATCCGGCCTTCGGGTAATAAGTTGTGCAGGTATGCCTATTGCAACATCTTTGGGCGGAACAGGAATGCTTCTTTTGGTTAACTTTTTCCCTAGATCTTCAGGTGATATGCCCAGTAGGGTACAAAGTACATTATTTTCCAACCGCTGGAAACGGATAATCATATTAACTGATGCTTCAAGGTAGCTTAAATCGCTCTGGGCCTGATCCACATCCAGTTCGCTTGTAAGCCCACCTTCAAATCTGGCTTTTGCGATCTGCAAGCTAATTCTCTGATATTCAATATTATCCTTCAACAATTCCGCAACCCGTTCAAAGTAACGGTACAGTACATAATGCTCACCTATTTCCCCCAACATCGAAACCATAACCTCATCATAATTTTCAATCGATGCATCGAGTTGATCGCTGGATGATTCGATTGCCCTGCGGTAACGACCCCAAAAATCCAGCTCCCAGGCCAGATTAAGTCCAAAATTATATTGGGGATAATAATTGTTTGGGATAAGGCTTAAACCCCGAGATGATCTGTTCGCAACTGCGGTGCTCAATCCATATTGGGTGAAACCACTTTGCAAGCTTTGCGATTGGGGCATGAATTGACCGATGGCAATTGCAAGTTCAGCGCGTGATGCCATCACCCTATAACCAGCCTCCTTCAATTTCAGATTTTGCTTCGTTGCAAAACAAATCAGCTCATCCAAATTTGGGTCATTAAAATTCTTCCACCAATTTCTATGTTCCTCGGGATCAGTGCGAATACGGTTGTCGTCCTTATCAATCCAGTCAACGGATACCGGTGCGGGTGGCTTTGAATACTCAGGCCCCACCTTCATTCCGTGATCCCAATACTCCTTGACTGGCCCTGGAATACAACCCGTAAGGCAGAACAAAAAGTTCGCCATTAGCGTTACCCAGAACTTGGACTCTATTTTCAAATCAACCCATCCATTTAATGAAAACCGAAAGTCGATGCTACAACCGACATCCTTGTATTAATCGGCAAACTCGACCCAAAGAAATAAGGAATTTATCTAACTTCATTAAAGTGAATAAAAACAATCATAAAAACCTTCCTTTTTGTAAAATAGGGGGAATGCAAAGAGCAGGCATTAATCTTATTTGCCTAAAATCTTTAATATTAATTTCAATTTAATGAATAAAACCACCTTTCTTAACCGATTAATTATTAAAAGTGGTATTAACATCACTACTATTCTGAAGCTTGATTTTTAAGTTTCTCTAACCTTCGGACAATAAAACTAATTTTTCACATGCTGAAAAGTATTGCTTGATTGCATGTATCCTGAATATTTTATTGGTCTTTTCATCTTCCCTACAAGCACAAGATCCAACAGAAGAATTAAAGCTTTCATCAAGGTCTAGGAAACAATCACTGGATGAACCTCGTCTCAACAGGTTCAGTTCGTGTAAATCCAATCGATTTGTTTGGGTTAAACAAAGAGTTCACAGGTGTAGCCACCAATGTGGCTCCATTGGTTAAGGCAGGTTCGTCATTCCAAGTTCCCAACCTGATTAATACAAGGGCTTTTTTTACAAGAGATGGTACCGAGCTTTACACTTTATGTCTTAATTACGCTAACGGCCCTTTTTCGTTAGGCGCCCAATATGATGGCCAAGTTTTTAACAATGCCTATGTGGGTGACTTGCCTGATATAAAGACCACATCCACCGTAAAACGATAGGAAACCTTTACTATAATGGTTACTCCATAGAAATGCTTTGTTTCCTAACTAATGGAGATAATCCGGGCATTAACAAAATGAACCCCATGTATTCGCAAGTCATTCTGGTTAAAAATTTTTCTTTCGGACATGAAAAAGGAAAACAGGCGAGCAGAGCATGGGAGATTGGCACCAAGTTCGACTTCGTCAAGGCGCAATTTAATGTTCCAGATGAAAAACCCCGTGGCGGTTATCAGAGTTCGATCACCTTAGGCCTCAATTGATACCTTAATCCCAACGCAATGATCATGAGTAATTATGTTTACACCACTGGTTTTATTGGTGCAAATGGGACCGATAATGCAGATTTCACTCTTTTGGCAGCAGATTCCAATTCACTTTCTAAACCATGCTTAATCACCAAAACTGGAAAGAGTAGGTTCGACTGCAGTTCCTTCTTCAAGCTCTCCTTGATTGCTTAAAATGATCTGTTCTTTTGGGTTTAACTCGCGGGAAATATCTTTTCCATTTTCCCGCTCGAGCCAAAACACTCTTGCAAGGGTGCCATCATCAAGCTCAACCGAA
>RFZJ01000067.1 GCA_009920765.1 Planctomycetota bacterium
ATCTTGCTTGATGCGGGTTTCTTTTTCTTTGGTAAGGTCTGCAATTTCCTTGTTGGTTTCCGAATCAAAATCTTGAACCCTGCGTTCGATCTCAAGATTGAACTTTGCAATACGCTCGGGCATCAGTTTGAACCATGAATTAACATCAATCCCTAATCTTAAGAAGAACAAAAGCAAAAGCGCTAACGCCATAAAGGTGCAACCGAAAGCGAGCCATGCAAATCCATGGTCTGCAATCTTGCGACTTAGGGAAAGCCCTTCACCCTGATGGTTTTTTCTAGCCCGTATCATTGGTATACCTGCCGGTACTTCGTTAAGATCCATTGTGCCAGCATATTCATCGATAGCGTTACAACAAAAAGCACTGCAGCTACTGCAAATAAACTGTTGAAAAGTGTTGTACCGTGCTGAACATCGCCCTGGGCGATGCGTGCGATAAAACCTGTCATGGTTGCTAGGCCTTCTCGAGGATCAAGGGTAAGTTTTGGTTGGCCACCGCAAGCTAGGGTAACTGCCATGGTTTCTCCAATGGCTCGGGAAATGGCGAGAAGAAAAGAAGCGAGAATGCCAGATAGAGCAGCAGGAACAACTACTTTGGTGGAAGTTTCAAATTTGGTTGCGCCCAAAGCGTATGAGGCTTCCCGCAAAGACCCGGGTACCATGCGCATTGCATCTTCACTTAAAGAGGCCACCATGGGTAAAATCATGATTGCAACCACAATCCCCCCGGATAACTGGTTGGTGACAGGATCAAGACCAGGAATAAACATTTGAAGTAATGGCGTGATTGCAAATACTGCGAAGTAGCCGTACACCACAGTGGGGATGCCTGCAAGCAGTTCTAGAGTTGGTTTTAATAAAAGCCTGATGGGTTTGCTGGCGTATTCGCTTAGATAGATTGCGGAAATTAAACCAATGGGTAACGCAAGCACAGCAGCGATGACTGCCACCATAATCGTGCCTGTAAGCAAAGGCAGGATGCTGTATTTGGCACCTTCAAAACCCGCGGTCCACTCGGTGCCTGTGAAAAAATACTTGATGGAAACATCGGGATCACTGAAAAACTGGTAGGTGCCTGAAAAAACAATCCAAGCGATTGCAACGGTGATTCCAATGGATAAAAAAGCAGAGGCAAAAAGGGCCCATTCAATCAACCATTCAGAAATTTTGAAGGCTGGTGCAGGGGGGAGTTTCCTCGTTGCAGGAAGTCCAGGTGATTTTTCCTCTGCACTCATTTACTTTCGCCTTGCTTCAATTCCAAACTAGAAAAGTTTAATAAACACCTTGGATATGATAAGCTGGAATCCTTGCCAGCGGGAGGAGAATTATTATTTATTGGCCAGCTTCTTTGATGGCCTTGGCCAGCTTTTCCTGTTCATCCGCTTGCATCAATGCATCCATTTTTATGTACTTGGCTTGTGAAATAAGATCGTTCCTGCGCAGGAAAAAGGTCATAAAATCTTGAACTTCGGGGCGTTTAAGTGATGATTTCTTCACATAAATGTACAATGGCCTCGAAAGAGGAGAATAGGTTTTATCCATAACCGTAGCTTCACTTGGACTGACGAACTTTTCGCCTTCTTTCTTTGCGATGGAGACTATCCCAAGTTTTTCTTTGTTTTCCTCATAATAAGCCAGACCAAAATATCCCAATGCAAATTTGTCCTTGGCAACGCCATTTACCGTTACATTATCATCT
Source organism: Planctomycetota bacterium (assembly GCA_009920765.1). GTDB lineage: Bacteria > Planctomycetota > Planctomycetia > Gemmatales > Gemmataceae > UBA969. The sequence continues at coordinate 1,700 of RFZJ01000067.1, forward strand.
TCGGTGGGCTGGTAACTGGTTCTACTTTGGCCTGCTTTACCATTGATGACCTCGGTGAAAAAGTCGAAAGTTCCTGAATCAGTTCCTGCACCAAAAAGTTTGACTTTTTCATTGGGCCAGGAAGGGTCGACATCGCTCCAGTTTTCCACTTTGGAATCTTTATCCCACATGGTCTTTAATTGGGCGACTGTCATATTTTTAGCCCAGGTATTTTCTTTATTGATGACCACTGAAAGGCCATCCCAGGCAACCTGAAACTCATGGAAATCAATTCCATTCTTGGCGCAGGATGCTTTTTCTTCTGCCTTGATGGGCCTTGATGCATTACTGATATCAGTTTCTCCTGCTGCAAATTTCTTGAATCCACCTCCTGTGCCTGAGCGTCCCACCGATATTTTTACATTAGGATTGGTTTTGCTGTATTCACTTGCAACTGCTTGGCAAATAAGCAGTACTGTACTGGAGCCATCGGCTTTTATTTCGCCTTTCATTCCGCTCTTGGTTGGTGTGTTTTCTGAGGCTTTTTTTTCCTTGGGTGTGGTGGTGTCAGATTTTTCCTTCTTGGCACCTGTGTTATTGTTCCCACCACAACCGATTGTTAAAACTGATAAAAAAGTGATCAAAGCAAAGCTGTTTTTAATCGTCATCATCATAATCCTTGTTCATTTCCAAAAAACTTAATAATGAATTCAAGCTATAGTTAATTTAATTGATCCATGGGCGCAAGTTAAGGTTTGAAGAAGATTTTATTCCAAAGCTATTGTTCACATTCGGGCAACAAAATTTGCTTCTAAACCTAAAGAAGTTTAAATTTTAGTTGGAATATGTTTATAATGCCTAAAACTGCCACTTAGAAGGTTTTATTGTGATCGTTTACGTTTGAAATAATTGTTTTAGATCAAGATCGTACATTAATTATGTTTCAAAAAGTATTTTTGCCCTTTGTTTTGGTATTTATGGGGATTTTGATAATCCTTGGAATTTTCCTAGGGCAAACCGATCTGGAAACAAACAAAATTGTTAAAATAATCATCACCTTATCACTTATTGCTGTCAGCCTTATCGCATTTGAAAGCAATCGAATTGCCAAGATTATTGCAGCTCCCTTGGAAGAATTATCCATGGGAATTCAAAGAGTTGGGTTGGGGGATGATAAACAGCGAATTCTTTCAGATGAGCAGGGCACCTTGGGAAACCTGATGCGTTCCTTTAATCGGATGACCGAGAGGCTTGAAGATAAAGTCAGCCGGCTGGAAGAGGATAGGCAGCAATTGCGAACTATTTTGAGTGGCATGGTTGAAGGGGTGGTTGCCCTTGATGCAAATCAGCGGGTTCTATTTGTAAATGATCGTGCATTAATCCTGTTGGATTTACAAGCTCACGCCTTGGAAGGTAAAAGGCTTTGGGAACTTGTAAGAAATCGGGAGATGATGGATCTTGTTGAGGAAGCATTAAAGCAACCAGAACCCAAACGCAAAGAATTAACCTTTGCAACTTCCGGAAATCGCAGCTTGACCCTGCACGCAGCCAGATTGCCCGGGACCCCCACCCGGGGTGCGGTATTGGTGCTGCATGATACAACTGAATTAAGAAGGCTCGAAAGGCTTAGGCAGGAGTTTGTCGCCAATGTTTCCCATGAATTGAAAACCCCGCTGGCAGTTATCAAGGTTTGTACAGAAACTCTTTTGGATGGTGCGGTGGAAGATTGTGAAAATCGGATGCGCTTTTTAGAACAAATCCTGGAGCAATCTGAACGCCTGAACAATCTGATCATGGATTTATTAAGCATCGCAAGGATTGAAGCCGAGACTGAATTATTCCATTTTATCTGGGTTCCCGTAAGGGAAGTTATTGAACAATGTGTCAAAAGGCATAAAGACCGGGCTTTGCAGCGTTCGATTTCCATCAATGCCATTCCCATGGAAGGCAGTCTTCATCCGGATAATGATCTGGAATGTTTTGTAGATGAAGAGGCCTTTGTTCAAATATTAGATAACCTTGTTGATAATGCCGTCAAATATTCGCAGGACCAGGGTGTGATCAATGTGCAATGGGGACTTGAGAACAAATCTGTGATCATAATGGTTAGCGATAACGGGATAGGAATTCCGGAGGCCGACCTGCCCAGGATTTTTGAACGATTTTATCGCGTAGACAAAGCCCGTTCCCGAGAGGTTGGCGGAACGGGCCTTGGCCTTTCAATTGTGAAACATCTGGTGCAGGCGATGAAAGGTAGTATTTCTGCCAATAGTCAGATGGGAAAAGGTACGACTTTTACAGTACGTTTGCCTTATTCCAAAGATTAAAAGCAGCCTTATTTGCCAGGAAATAAGATTTTTCTGGTGTAAAGACTTTGCCCAACCAAAGCATATAAAGTGCTTTTATCATTTCCAGCAAAAGCAATTGAACTGGCAAACATGGGGAAATCGGGCTGCAATAAAACTCCGCACAGCCTTCCGGTTGGATCGAATACCTGTACCCCAAGCGATGTTGCAGCATAAATTCGATTCACCTTGTCGAGTGTCATGCCCGGGATCGATCCCGAAGCTCCTGCGGGTGGTTTTCTCGGAGCAACATATTTATCCTTTGCTGTGATATCACCATTTTGTTCAATGCGAAAAGTGAAAACCGACTTTCCATCTGAACTGCCTGCAAACAAGGTGGTTTCATCATTGGAAACAGTAAGGGAAATAACAGCATCTCCGGTGCCAACTTGTTTTTTGGAGCCTGTTTTATCAAAAAGATAAATCGCTTTTTCGCTTGGCACCGCACCATAGCATTTCCCTTGTTTTAATGTGCAAAGAGCTACACAATCCAACCCCTCGATAATCATGGAAGCCTTGGCGTTGCCAGAGGCGGCATAAAGAATATTTGAACCATTGGCAATATAGATGCCCGCCTGGTTATCGACTGCCAAGGCCTTTGCTGGCGTATCACTTACCACCTCAGTGACTTTACCGTTTGAATCCAGTTTTAAAACCGATTTGGTTTTAGTGCTGGCAAGAAATAACGAACCTTGAGAATCAGGTGCGATTGCAGAAAAAGGGCCGTCAAGATTACTGATGGTTGTTTTTTTCCAGTTTTCTGAGGGCACTAGAATCTGGCTTAGGGGGATATCCTGTGAGTATCCTATGGTTGTGGATATAAGCAGGAAAAAGCAAGCAAAGGATCTGTTCATTTTTGATTCCTATGAAAGTTACGGGGTAGACTATTCGCGCCAAAGCCAGCGAAGGGATTCTGGAAGAATGACTCCACCATGTTTGCCGTTATGACCGCCATCGCCTTCAACATAGATAAAATCATATTTTGCGAATTTAAGTGCGGCAGCCATGGATCGGTTGGCGAGGGGCCAGCTACCATGAAGGTTATCGAGATCGTTACTGCCATCTTGAAGGAAGATACGGATGGGTTTCTTTTCTGTCTTGCGGATCATGCCTGGGTAAACATCGCCCCCGCGGATATTGGTAAAGCTGCCCACATGACTTAAAACTTTGCCAAACAAATCGGGTCGTTCCCAGGCAGCGGTGAAGGCACAAATACCGCCACTGCTGATACCGCAAAGCGCCCTTCCAGCGGCATCTTTACGGACATTATATTTTTTCTCGATTTCGGGCAGGATTTCTTTTTCTAGAAAAGTGGCATATTGATCAGAGGGGGTATCGTATTCAAAGCTACGGTTGCTGCGTCCTTTTTCTTTGGGATTGGAAGCGGGGATGGTACCAGGATTTAAAAACACGCCAATGGTTACAGGCATTTCTTTTTTGTGAATGAGGTTGTCAAAAACAACAGTAGCGCGGAATTGGCCCTTTTCGCTGGCGTAACTGCTACCGTCTTGAAAAATCATAAGGGCAGCGGGTGTTTTGCCATCGTACTGCGCAGGGATATAAATCGACATTTCACGAACGGTTCCCGGGAAGATATTGCTCTTCCATTCAGATTTTTCAATTTTACCTTTTGGGGTATTGGGATTTGGCTGGGAATCGATACCAAGAACATAGTCGTCAGCTGCAATGAGGAAGTTGCAAAAAAGTGCTAAAAAGCAAGCGGAGGATAAAAACCGTTTCATTGACAAATGCTCCTTTTATTTGGTTATTTGATGCATTTCATCATCATAAAGAGTTTCAGGGCTTGAGGTAAAGAAAATTCGAACTTTGAAAAAGAGAATCATAACATCACCGTTCCTTCATCATTTCTTCACAATCAATTCTTAGTATAACCCTGCAAGAAGAATAAAGTGTTTAAGGTTATTCTTGAGCAAGGATATTACTACAGATGGCAACTACCTCTTACGCTGCGATCCTGACGGAAAGAAACCTGAATGGTCGTGAGCTAACCCCGCAAAACAATAGTTCTCCCAAATACCAAATTAAAAATTTGAACTTCTGGTATGGGACCCATCAGGCGTTGTTCAATATTGATCTATCCATTCCAGAAAGATCGGTAACCGCATTGATCGGGCCGTCCGGCTGTGGGAAGTCGACCTTTCTTCGTTGTTTGAACCGAATGAATGATCTTGTTGAGGGTACCCGGCATACCGGGGCGATTCTTCTCGATAACGAGGATATTTACCGCAGATCACTTAACATGGTTGACCTTCGTCGTAGGGTAGGCATGGTGTTTCAAAAATCGAATCCTTTTCCCAAGTCAATATTTGAGAATGTAGTTTATGGACCCAGGGTTGCTGGAGTTCGAAACAGTGCGGTGCTTCAGGAAATTTGCGAGCGTTGTCTTAAAAACGCAGCTTTATGGGATGAAGTCAAGGATAGGCTGAATCAGTCTGCATTAAATCTTTCAGGCGGTCAGGCCCAAAGGCTTTGTATTGCCAGGGCACTTGCCACCGACCCTGAAGTAATTCTGCTAGACGAGCCTGCTAGTGCCCTCGACCCTGCTTCTACTGCGCGCATCGAAGATCTTGTTTTTGAACTAAAGCGCGATTACACCATCATAATCGTCACGCACAACATGCAGCAGGCCGCGCGTGTTTCTGATCAAACAGCGTTCTTTTTTCAAGGTAAAGTGATCGAAGTCGGTCCCACTGATCATCTTTATACCAGGCCTCAGGTCAAACAAACCGAAGATTACATTACAGGTAGGTTTGGTTGATCAATCCAAAAGGACCCCCGATAAAATGTCAAAGCATCTTGAACGCGATTTGGATGATCTGCAAAAAAACATCTTGGGCCTTGCAAGCCTGGTGGAGAAAGCACTTTCCCTTAGTATTACTGCACTTCGTGATAGGAACCCGGACATTGCCAGAAGTGTTATTCAGGGGGACATGCAAATCGACAAGGAAGAAAATCAGATCAATGAGGATTGCCTTAAAATCCTTGCTTTACATCAGCCAGTTGCAGGCGATCTGCGTAGGTGCACTGCCGCCCTGATGATTATTACCGACCTCGAACGCATGGGTGATCTTGCAGAGGAAATATCCGAACGTGCAATTCAGCTTTGTTCCCCTCCGTTGTTTCCCATTCCAGAGGGATTGCAACGCATGGCAGATATGACCACCATCATGGTAAGGCAAAGCTTGGATGCATTTGTGAACCTTGATGTAAAGCAGGCCCTCATGGTCGTGCGCATGGATGATGAGGTCGATCGCTATAACAACCAGATCATTCAGGAAATCATCAAGCTGATGACCGAATCATCTTTGAATATTCAACATGGTTTATCCATGTTTTCAGCGGTCAGGCATATCGAAAGAATTGCAGACCATGCGACCAACATTGCAGAGGATGTGGTTTATCTGGTTGAAGGCGAAATCGTCAGACATCGTGTCCAAGAGTTGGAGGAATGATGATTATGGTTTCCGAGGTAATTTCCATGAAAGATGTAAAGAAACATTCTCCTTTGAAAGCTTCGGTGGAACCGAAGATGAAAAATGGGATCAAGGTGCTGGTAATTGAAGATGAAAAAGCACTGGTTGATGCGCTTGTATATAATCTAGATCGCGAGGGTTATGATGTGACTGTGGCCCACGATGGCCAGGATGGCCTTCGTAAAGCCCAGGCAATCCCCGATATTATTCTGCTTGATATCATGCTTCCAGGCATTAATGGAATTGATATTCTTAGGGAATTGCGGGGTAACGAAAAAACCAAGGCAATCCCTGTTATCGTTGTTTCCGCCAAATCTGAAGAAACCGACCAAGTGGTGGGATTCTCGATGGGTGCAGACGATTATGTTACCAAGCCTTTCAGTGTTAAAATTCTCTTGCAACGGATCAAAGCCTTGCAACGCAGAGCTGATGTCTCCGTGGAAGAGGGCGCCTCTGAACTGATCCAACACAAGCAAGTCAAAGTTGATATTGTCAGGCATCGTGCATTTGTTCTGGATGAAGAACTGGATCTGACCCCAACGGAATTCCGATTACTGGAATGCCTGCTGCGGAGTCCGGGGCGGGCGTTCTCCCGTCAGCATTTGATGGATAGTGCCATTGGCGATGGTGCCATTGTTCTTGAAAGAACCATTGATGTGCATATCAAAACCCTCCGTAAAAAACTTGGGTCCATGGATATGATCGAAACGGTTCGTGGCTTGGGTTACCGATTCAAGGAATAGTAACCTGTTTACCTTGCGCATCCTGAACCCTGATGGATTTAAGGTGTGTATTTAATTTCTTCTCAGGGCCAGATCGGGTTTTGTATTCATCTTCATGGATCTTTAATCTTAACATCACCAATTATTCTCGTTTGATTCTCAGTAAATACTTGTCATCAAAGTTATAATAAATCTGAATTCCCTTTGTGTACTTAGGAGAATTAATGCATACTCGCTTGGATGCTTTGATTATTTCGGATATTCATCTGGGGAGTGAGAATTGTCAGGCCAAAGACCTGGTGGTTTTTCTTGAACAGATTCGATGTGGTGTCGTTCAAACTTCCAGAATCATCTTAAATGGGGATGTTTTTGACTCTTTCGATTTTCGCAGGCTAAAAAAAAATCATTGGAAGGTTCTTTCACTCATCCGTAAGCTTTCTGATCATATAGATATCACCTGGATCCATGGTAATCATGATGGATCGTTGGAATTTATCTCGCATCTTTTAGGTGTAAATGTTGAGAACCAGTTTGAGTTTGAAAGTGGTGGAAAAAGAATACTTGCCTTGCATGGCCATGTTTTTGATGAATTTATTGACAAGCACCCTTGGCTGACCAAAGTTGCGGACGTTTTTTATTGTCTTCTTCAAAAATTAGATTCTTCACACACTTTTGCTAAAATTGCCAAGAATGGTAGCAAGACTTTTCTTCGTTGTTCTGAAAAAATTGAACAAGGCGCAGTTGAACTGGCACGTAAACTTGGCTGTCATTCTGTTTGTTGTGGCCATACCCATCAGGCTATTGAAAAAAATAACCAAGATGTAAAGTATTACAACAGTGGTTGCTGGACCGAAACAAACCCAACTTACCTGACGGTTCTTAATGGTGAAATTAAAATTCAATCCTATATTGCTGATCAAGCTGAGATTATAGTGCTGCCTTTTGTGAACCCAGAGGCTGTTTAAAGTATAATGTTTAAGAGTTAGTCTTTATTGTTTGGCCTGAATGCTGCTCTATAATAAGCCTAACTCTTTGTTAACTTGTTACGTGTGTCAGCTTATCAAGGTTGATGGTTTTGGAATTAATAATGAGTAAATACTTTGCCTTGGTGGGTCTATTAGTAGCTCTTTATTATGGAACCCAAATGAAAATCTCCAGTAAAACCAGCAATCACTCTGAACGGGAGTTTTTATATCCCCAAGTGCGGTCTCAGTGCGATTTGCTTTCCTCGCAAACCGATTTGATTTCTCCCGCCCACTTTGATGGTAGCGAGCGTTTATTTCAAGCCATTGTTTCTCAACATATTCCAGATGTTGAACTTGGAGTGATCGTAATTTGTACCGGCAATTCCAGACGAAGCATGCTTGCTGCAACCATGGGAAATATTGCAGCAGCCTATCATGGCCTTCCTGAACTTCGCTTTTATTCTGGTGGAACAAATCCAAGTGCGTTTAATCCTAGAACCATACGGGCTTTGCAAGAAGCTGGGGTTGTTGTTAATCCTACAAACGAAAATGCCCCGGTGGGAAAAGCAGGTGAGTCAAATCCAGTTTACAAGGTTAGTTGGGGCAATCTGCCTCGCATGGGTGTTAATCGCTTGGAAATCAAGGAGTTCTCAAAGATTTACAGCGATCCTCATAACCCTAATAAATCCTTTATTGCGTTGTTGGTTTGCGATGAGGCCGATGCCTCGTGCCCTAATGTCCAGGGCGCTTCCCTACGTATTGCAATGCCTTTCCAAGATCCAAAATCTTATGATGGCTCTGCCCAGGAATCTGCAAAATATTCTGAACGCAGGGATGAAATCGGTAGAATCATGCTTTCGATAGTGCTTAAAGCAAAGCGCCATCTTGCTGCCAATAAATGCTAAAATATCCTTCTAACCCTCGATCTGATTGCAAATTGCGTTCCAAAGATCGAGTCTTGCCTGCAATGAACTTCTGGCACTTTGTAATGCTTCTTCCTCTTTCTGTTTGCTCCCACCACAAGCTTTATCGAGCATAGCTATTGCCATTGGGCCATGCTCATCTCCATCCAGTTCAATATGTCGCTTGAGGTAATAGTTGAGTATCGAATAGCTGATATTAAATTGGTCAGCAACCTTGTCGAGTATTTTGAGGAAAAGGTCAGGCAGTAGATCTTCCCTCCCGAGTGTGAAAGCTGCTGCAATTGAGTGCAAAGAGCCGGCCTGAGCAAGTTTTACTGTTTGAGTTACAAAAGGAATGATGCAGGGAGGGGCCTGCGATTTTATTAGCGATTCCTCAAAAGGAATTCCTTTGCGCAACAAAATAATAAATTCATTGATGGCTTTGGTATCTGCATGCATCTCTTGCATGGCTTTAAGATAAAGTTCGAAATGGCTAAGATAGCCACCTATACCATCTTCATCACTTTCTTCGCCAAGTACAATTTCGTTGATAAGTCTGCGGGTTAATGGGTCGGGAGAAGGCAACCATGGAATTTCCATGCAAGTGAGTTTGATTTGGAGCGCCTTTAACAGCGATTGAAAATCCCAGACACACCAGACGTGATGCTGCATGAAAATGCAAATGGATTTAGGAGAATCGAGCAGTTGGTAGAGCCTGTGATTCACAAGTTGGTTTCGTAGTGCAACCAGTTGGGAGTCGTTGTTCCAGTTCATATTGAACCCATCGAGAAAAATTCGAGCCTAATGTATCAATAATCATCTGGGGTGGTGGTTTTCAAGGTTTGGGTGAAGATTTGTCACGTAAATATGCAAATAAGTCTGCAATATCCTGATCTGAAAGGGTATCCAAGATGTTTTCTGGCATGATCGACTTGGGCGAACTCGTCATTGTTTCAATTTTATCCTTGGCTAGAACCAATCGCTGATTCTTGGCATCCAGTAATGTTAACGAGCTTGAGTTTTCTTCTACCAATAGCCCGGTGAGTGTTCTCCCATCTTTCGTTTCGATTACTTGGGCTACAAATTCAGGCCGGATATGCGCACTCGGGTCGACAATGTGGGTTATTAGGGGGATCAACGATTGGCGGTCAGCGGTTGTCAAATCGGGACCGACTTTATTACCCTGGCCAAAAAGCATATGGCAGTTGGCGCATTGCTTTTGGAAATGCAACTTGCCTTTATCAATGTCTGGTTTGGTACGATTGATGATAAGGTTGACATAACTGATACGGGCTATTTTTTCTCCCGGGCTTGGGGGCGACACCCTGCCATAATACTTCGTAAGAAGTCCGATCAGCTTTTCATCCTTGTGCGAAGCCATGGCGCGCGCAAGATCAATGCTGATATCTGTTTTTAGGATTTTTCCTGAATCAACATGCTGCATAAGGAGAAGTGAAAAAGTTGGTCTTTGGGATAATAGTGCAAGGGATTTTAATTTTAAGTTGCTGGGAAGATTTGGGTATAGATCCAAAAGCTTGAGGGCAACTTTGTCCTCTGCGCTTGATTGTATTGCGTTCATTGCCGCCAATCGAACATTATCGGAGGTGTTGGGTTCGAGTGCCTTAAGGAAGATGGCTAGATGGCTAGAGTCAGCAAGCTGTCCTAAAAGTTCGATGGAAAAGATACGGTCAGATGGAGGCAAAGAAGCATTTGCAGCATTGTTAGAAATTTCGTTGAGGGCTCTGGGATCACCCAGGCGGAAAGCCAGCCGTAATAGTTCCTTGCTTTTCGGATTTTTTTCTCGGAGTAAGGCAAGGGGCTTTTCCAAAGGCGTGGGCACAAGTGTCAGCCTTCGTCCTTCCAGGGCTTTTTCGATTCCCGCAAGTAGTTTCTTTTGATCTTCTTCGCTTGGTGCCAGGGTTAGCAGTTGTGCACAGGCATTCCAGTCAGGTTCGGTTCCTTCGTTGACCCATCGTCTTGCGATTCGTTCCAATAGGTTTTGCCTGACCATCACTTTTTGCCAGAATGCAGGGTTTTGGAACCATTCAAGAATCAGGGAACGGCCCCGTATGGATTGATCCTCGACGGCCCACCAAAGTAGCATAGGTATATAAAGATCTTGAATATATTGATCTTGGGAGTAAAGCGCCTTGGCGATTTGCAATGCAGCATCATATTGCAATCTTCGAGCAGAACAGGCAAGTTGGGAAGCCACGGTGGGGCTGGTTTCTGTTCGTGCCATCTCCGTTAATTTTGCAATAGCAATGGGTGAAAGCGTGCGTTTATCTGCCAGCAACCTTACCGCCCATTCACGCACAGCAGGGGTGGGATGGTCAAGCAATTCCAGCAGAAATACCGGGTCAGTATTTTGTATGCCAGCGAGTGCCCAAAGGGCTTCGAGTGCTTGGGTACCCTGGTTTGTTTGAACGATTTTCTTTAAAGGTTCAATGCTTTGGGTATCTTTTCTTTCCGCAAGAAGTCTTCGTGCTTCTCTGCTATACCATGTGTTTTTATGGGAGAGAAGTGAGATAAGTTCTGAACTGGAGTTTTTGGTGAGATCGAACTCAGGGATTTCCTTGAATCCTTTGGGGACGATTTTGTAGATTCTGCCATTGGTGCGATCCCAGTTATCAACGGGGTCGAGATGGGCAGCACGTTTATCATGCCAGTCTGCAACATAAACCGCACCTTCAGGGCCTTGAAAGCAATCGACGGGCCTGAACCATGGATCGTTGGAGATGAGGAAGTCGCCCCCAAATTGCCCTGCGAAGGTTGATCCCCTTGCTTCGATTTGGTGGTGGTAAAGTGTGTTGGAAAGAAGATTTCCTGCGATGTACCGATTGCGATATTCTGATGGGTAAAGATCAGCCTGGTAAACAATACCGCCATTGGTGACATGCCCACCTTTGAAGTTTTTGAAAGGCATATGTTCAAAATAGCCGTAGGTATGGGGGTTGTGCAGTGCGCCATGCTTGGAAAATCCTTTGACATAATAGGCGCCCTGAACTTGATGAAGCATTGCAACATTACCGTAATTGGTGCCGGCGATGATCTGTCCGTTTTTATCGAAATCAAGGCCCCAGGTATTGCCACCACCTTCTGAGAAGAGTTCAAATTCTTTGGATATGGGGTGATAGCGCCAGATGCCCTGCTGAAATTCATGCCCTCTGATTTTAGCGGTGACAGTGCTGCCTTGGGCGCCATAAAGCCAGCCATCCGGCCCCCATTGAAGCGAGTTTGCATAGGCATGGGAATCTTCCATTCCAAAACCTTCCAGAAGGACCTGTGGATCGCCATCGGGAATGTCATCGTGATTTTTGTCGGGGTAGAAAAGAAGGTAAGGGGGTTGCACGACAAAAAGACCATCGTGGCCCCAAACCATGCCAGATGCTAGATTCAAGCCGGTAATAAAATCCTTGGATTTTCGAAACAAACCGTTCTCATCCCGATCATAAAAAATGGTGATTTTATCTGCACCTTTTGGCCCCTTGGGTGGTGCCTCGGGCACGCGATCCCATATGGTGCGCAGGTATTGGTCTTGCTTCACAGCTTTTAAGCCCGCAGGGTTGGGGTATTGTAAGTACTGTAAAACCCACAGGCGGCCTTTAGGATCAAAGAACATACTAAGTGGCTGGCGTACCTGAGGTTCGCTTGCAACTAATCGTACCTCCATTCCTGGGGGCACTTGCATTTTTTCCATTGCCTGTTTGGGGGTTAAGCCTTGCGCTGTTACTTTGCATGCAAAAAGTAATCCCAAAGCGAGGGCAATCAGGTTTTTCTTTATCATCAAATCACTCTCTTGTTCATTGTTATTAGGCTTCTGCAGCCCAAAGCCCACTGGGCCAACAACGCCCTTGTACTGGAGAAAGAATCCTTTTCACTTCTTCCAATAATACCGGATCTGGGCCACTTTCCAGGGCTTTAAGGTTCATCTTCAGTTCACTCAGCTTTGACATCCCCACCAAGGTTGTTGCAACTTTTTCCTGCTGCAGCACCCATTGCATTGCCAACAATGAAAGATCACTGCCCTGAGATTTGCAATACTGTGCGGCTTTCATTGCAGCTTGTTTTACTTCCTCAGGAGCGGGATGCCAGGCGGGTGGATTTAATGTTAACGCCCCCATTGCCAAGGGGCTAGCATTTATTATCCCGGTTCCTCTTCGTTCTGCAATCGGTACCAGTTCGCTAAGCATTGATTGATCCAGCAAGGTATAATGGCAGTAACTGATGCATACATCCAAGGCACAGGCTTCGAGCGCTTTTTTCAGGCATCCCAACGGGTATCCTGTCATGCCGATGAATCTGCATTTACCTTGTTTTTTGAGCTTCTGCAATGCTTCGTAGGTTTCTGAAAACACCATGTCCAGGTCTGCTTCGAATTCGATGTCGTGCGCCTGAAATATATCGAAGTGATCGGTTTGAAGTCTTTGCAGGGATTCTTCCATGCTTTTGATAATAAAGTCGGCTTTGAAATTGAAATCCGTCTTGGTGATTCTTCCACACTTGGTTGCTAGAATCACTTTTTCTCGGACGCCTTTAAGGGCCCTTCCTAAAACTTCTTCCCCTAGTTTGATGCCATAATAAGGACTGGTATCAATGAGATTGATTCCCTGATCTATGGCTTGATGCACGGTTTGTGTGGATTCGGTTTCAGTGAAAGGGCCATAGATGCCACCCAGAGGGGCGGCCCCAAAACCGATGATTGAAACATTGAGTCCAGTTTTGCCTAAAGCTCGATATCGCATGCCCATGAAAAATAGCCCCTGATAATAAGTTGCGTACGGAATTAATAATCGATAGCCTAAAAGCTATTAGAATCGATAAAATGATCTGATGCCATAGGTAGGGGAAGATCTTGGGATTTTCTTATGCGAATATTCTGAAGAGGTAGAGGGTGATACTTTTAATTCTTTTTTTGCCTGTCTCAATTTACCTGATTTGGGTGGGGGGAATCAGTCGGCAAAGCAGGCCATCAATCATAGGTGGTTCATGGGATTTTGTTGCGTTAATGTTTGCGGGTTCGGGGCTGATATTGGCAGGATTACCCGCTGTTATCACTTCAATTTATGAAACTTGGCGCAGGTATTGGTTGACAGGGGATGGCCCCATTCCCTTTGCATCTCTTGAAGGTTCGAGATGGTTTTGGATATTCATTTGGATGGCTTACTTTGTGATGGTTTTGATTTTAGGTTTTATTTTGATTTATCGGAGGCGTTGTTGGACTTGTTTTTATAATGTTGATTCGCGCGCTTTTGAATCTGCAGTTACAGAAGCGCTTCAGCAATCTGGCTACCAGTATCGTAAATTCGGAAATTTATACATTCTTCATAATCCGGAAAATGGAGTTGAAGAAATAATGGAAGTTGAAGTTTTTTCATTCTTAAGGCATGGTGCGGTCTTTTTCAATAAACCCGAAAGCATGCTTTCAAAGCACCTGTTATCTTTGATTTCCCAGCCGTTGATTTATTCCAGCACGCCTCATCATTGGGGCGGCCTTCTTCTCATGTTCCTTGGTTTTTTTGTGTTATTTCTTACCGTGATTGGTCAATTGGCGGCGGCAATTCTTGCAAGATAAATTTAAACTCTGATTACCGTTACTTTGATTTCAGCGGCTTTAGTATTTGTGCTGCAGATTGGATCGGATTGGTGTTAACGCCACGCCAAGGGCCTGCGCTTACCATTCCTTCAGGTAATGGTGAGTTGTTTGCAGGAGGAATCAAAAGATTTGGGCCATTGCTGGGCGATGGTGTCTTGTCTTGCGAAGAGGGGGTAGGAGCCGGTGGCGGAGGGATCAAGGACTCCTCTTTAAGTGGTGGTAGAGGATCAGGTGATTTAGTTGGTGTTGGGACGGGAGTAGGAGCAGGTAAAGGCGTCTGTTTTGGCATGGGGGAAGGTGTTGTATTTGGTATGGGAGCGTATACAGGCTCTTTCATTGGATTGGGCAACGGAACATTTGAATTCAATGGCGCAGGGTTGGGTAAACCAGGTGATGGAATGATCATGGTGGAACTTGGTGGTATTGTTTGTGTTTCCACGGATGGTGCTTTACGAAGGTAAGCAGGTGGCAGTTTTAAGGTAAAATCTTTTTCCGCTTCAAATAGTCTGCCATCATCAAGTTTAAAATGCACGATGACCCGGAGTTTGTCGGAGTTGGGCCATAGTTTCCATTGCATGGTTAGAGCATAGCCTGTGGTTAGAAGGCCATTTCGCCAAGATTTACTGAGTTCATCGCTGGAAACCTGCCAGGTGGAAAGTGGGGTTTTCAAGCCTTCGGTAGAAATTTCGATGACTTGAATAAGAACATTGGCAGGGACTTTGACTACATGGCCTTCAGCATCTTTAGGCTCAATAACTACTTGTAAAGCTTCTTCGCCTGTTTGACCATCGAGGTCAACTCCCCCTGTTTGTCTACCTAGGGTGATATTTTTTAAGGGGTAGACTTTGTTGAGAGGGTCATATGGGGTTCCAGGGGGAACCTCACCCCTGGTGGCGTGCAGTTCCATTTCCATGGCTTTATTGTAAGTTCTAGAGCGATAAAGTTCGTTTTTAAGATAATCAATATCGTTATCGCGGGCGCGAAGTTCTGATTCAAGCTTATGATTGGGTGATTTGCAGCCTGTGATGAAGATGCAGAGCAGCAAGAGAGAGCAGAAATAAGGGTAACAGCGTGTCATTACTGAAAACTTCCGGGTGCGGTTTAACCACACACCCGGAAGTTTTGCCATGGGTTTTATTCCTTGGCGACCTGGCCGGGTGTCATACGCTCTAACACATTGTCGATGAGGCCATATTCCTTGGCTTCCTGGGCGCTCATAAAGTTGTCGCGATCGGTATCGCGTTCAATCTTATCAAAGGGTTGACCAGTTAGCTGTTGGAGCAGCTCATTCATCTTCTTTTTCGTACGCAACAAGTGTTTGGTTCGGATTTCAATATCCGTTGCAGGGCCTCTTGCCCCACCAAGCACCTGATGAATCATCACTTCCGCATGAGGCAGCGCGTTACGCTTGCCTTTGGTACCAGCAGCAAGAAGGGTCGCGCCCATGCTTGCAGCCATACCGATACAATAAGTCGCTACATCGCAGGTTATGTAACGCATGGTGTCAAAAACACCCATACCTGCAGTAACCGAGCCGCCTGGTGAGTTAATGTAAAGATGAATATCCGCCTTGGGGTCGTCAAACTGCAGGAATAACATTTGAGCAACTACCAGGTTTGCGCTGTAGTCATCAATTTCCCCTTGGAGGAAAATGATGCGATCCTTAAGCAAACGACTGTAGATGTCAAATACCTGCGGGTCGCGTCCACTGCGTTCAACCACATAAGGTACCAAAGGCATGGGATAGTTCCTTAGGAACACCCCGGCTCGTAAATGAGTTATCGGCAGCCGGGTTGGGTTAAAATGAATAAATATGGCAAGGAAGGTGACTCATCCACCATTCCAGCGTCCTATTTTTCCTATTTTGCCTCGGAGGTGCGGGTCAAGATCTCGTCAACCAAGCCAAAAGCTTTGGCTTCAGCAGCACTAAAGTACCGATTTCTTTCGGTTTCAGCCTCGATTTCAGCCAGAGTTCTTCCCGTATGTTTGGCAAGAATCTGATTTAATCGGTTTTTTTCCTTAAGAATCTCGATCATCTCTATTTCTACATCCGAAGCTTGGCCACCTATTCCCCCGCTCCAAGGCTGATGAATCATTACTTTTGCATGGGGTAGGCAATAGCGTTTTCCTTTAGTGCCGGCAGCCAGCAGTATTGCTGCGCCGCTTGCTGCAACTCCCATGCAGAAAGTGGCTACGGGGCACTCTAAAAATTGCATGGTATCGTAGATGGCTAGGGTTGAGGAAACCGAGCCACCCGGGGAGTTGATATAAAATGAAATCTCAGTCTGTTTATTTTCATTTTGCAGATAAAGCATCTGCTGGATCACCATGTTGGCAGTAACATCAGTGATTACCGGTTCATAGACATTGCTGCCAGAGCAGCCAAAGAAAATAATACGGTTATCAAGGAGAATATCGCCAGTGCCATAATTGCGCTGACGAGTGTAATCCCGCTGGCGTTGAGCCATATGGGCCATGGGTCCGAAGCCGTAAGGTTGCATGAGGGACTCCTGCCTGAAACGAATTTACTATTCCTTAGAAACATCCTGATCTTGGGGTGCTGCATCTGCTTCTGCTGTACCGGTGATCAAAGTATCATGGCTCGGTAGGGGTTGCTCTGTATATTCCGCAGAATCAAGAACCAGATCCAGCGATTTTCGTTCGATCACTTCCACTGCAAGTGCTTCGATCAAATCTTCTTTTTCCAATCTTGCGCGCACCTTGCGTGGCGACTCATCATTTTGTTGTGCGATTCGTTCAATTTCAAGGTTCAAATCATCATCGCTAACTTCCAACTTTTCGATTTCAGCAATTTTCTGCAATACGAAGTGCTCCTTAAGAGCTGCGGCAGTGCTCTTTAAAACATCTTGCTGAAGAACTCGAACACGGGCGTTGATTTCGTTATCGCTCAAGCCGTTGGATTGCATATCCATAACTTTGCGTGAAAGGGCTTTCTTAGCCTGCCTTCGCAAAAGGTCTTGTGGGAGTTCCCAATTGGTTGAACCTGCGATAAGTTCGAGAATTTGATTACGGGCGGATTGGCGTTGTTGGTAATCCAACCTTCGCTTCAATACAACTTCAGCCAGTTCGCGGAACTGATCAACATTCTTGCAGCCGAAGGCGCCTAATATTTCGCCATTTAATTCGGGTAATTCAAGAGTTTGCAAGCCTTTGACCGTTACCTTGGCCTTTACAACTTTTCCTGCCAAAGCTTCGTTTGTTACAACGCTTGAAAGTTTGATATCAACATCACGGGTTTCGCCTGGTTTGGCTCCGCCAATTTGCTCGATGAATTTTTCAGCAACACCATCGCGGAATGCAAGTTGCTTATTGACACGGATTTCAAGGTCTTTGATTTCCCCGATCTTGGTTTCCCCATCATTGATGACTGCATCCAATGTCAGGTAATCGCCTTCTGCAACAGCAGGATTTTTTTTGTCAATCTTTGTTCCCAATGGTTCAACCATGGAATTAACTTGGTTGTCGATTTCTTCCTTGGTGAAGGTATGAGTATAGCGAATAAGCTTTAAACCTTTGTAGGGAGGAAGATCGAACTGAGGCCTAACTTCGACTTCAAATTCGTATACCATCGGGCCTTTTTCAGGGATGATGACCGAACTTGGGTCTAAATTGGGAGGACTGAGTGGTGCAATATCGAAATCTTCAGCCAATTGCTCAAGGCTTGCAAGAATTACTTCGTTCTTGACCTGGCCTGCAACTTCTTTTTGGAAACGTCTTTCAACGATCTTGCGTGGAGCTTTGCCTGGCCTGAAACCTGCAACACTTGAATCTGTCACCATTGTTTTGAAATGATCATCCATTCTGGACTGGATATCTTCCCTGCTTACGGAAACCTTGATGTGCTTTTTGCAAGGGCCCGCATCTTTGATGTCGACTTCTTGATTTAACTTCACAGGGGCTTTTGCTTCGTGATCTGCACTATGATCGTGATCACAATTGGCATGATCATGATCGTGCTTATGGGTTTCTTTTGCTTCCAATCCGGTTTTGGTCTCAGTCATGGCAATCTATTTCCAACATGATAAATTTGAGGGATCCTTTATTACAGTATAGGCAGCATGACGATGATCATTTTAATTTGCCATGCCAGTCAAATGCCCGCTGACCCCTCATGGCCCGAACATTTTCTGGGAAAAAACCAAACCGAAAGAATCTTGATCACTAGCTTTATGCTTCGTTTTCAGGATTCTTTCGGCCTACATACAGAGCGGGTGATGGGACTTGAACCCACGACAGCCACGTTGGCAACGTGGCGCTCTACCACTGAGCTACACCCGCAGACATCACCAACTTGGAATAACCAAGACGGCAATAACAACATTCTTTATAAGCACTTCTAGCAAGGATTCAAGATATTTAGGTTCATCTATTAGGAAAATCACCTGCCACCAACCTGCTTAATCAGACGAAAATAGATTTCTTGAACAGATGCCGCCGAAATTACATAGTCAACGGCTGCCCTATCTTCCTCAAAAACAGCGGAAAATCCTATAAATGTCGGATTATAACCTGTTAAATCAAATGTCACTGGAGTACCTTCCACCTCTTTTAGTACTCCATGGATGATTTTTATGTAATACAGAGGGTCTAATAGTATTGTCAAGCTTGATTCTTGAGGTAAATCCTTTCTAGATATAGAGTAATGGCTTATTTTTTCTAACTTATTGATATTTTTGTTAAAATCTTCAAAAATACTCTTGGATTTACCCCAATCTTCCCCGGTTACCAAAATTACCTCTTTTTTTGTGGCCGTTACCCACAAGTTCATTTTATCTCCTGTCATTTTTTTTATCATCAGCTTCTGAAATTTATTCCAAAATTGATTTCCTTTCGTCTCCCGAACCATCAAGTTGGTTATTTTTTCCAAATCCCATTCGAATGTGACCAAATCAAAAGTTTGACCTTTTAGAGATTCGGCCCCTTTTTTAATCTTTGGTGCCTGCTTTAAAACCGCATTCTGGAATTTCTCTCCCTGTCCTAATTTCTCTAAAAGATTGAGAAATCGGATTTTTGTTTCTTCAGCGTTTTCAGACTGGATGATTTGTAAACCTTCGGGTGGAAACGAAAGCGCATCGTATCGATTGTTCGCAAGTTGCAAAAACATTTCAAAATCTTTTCCCAATGCTTTTTGATTTTCTTCCGGAGTTAGCCCCATGAAATAAGAAGCCAGGTTTTTCATGATGGGAGATTGGGTCTGCTGTGCCATGTATAATGTTCTGCCCGCAGGCAGATCCTTCATTTCTTTCATTGCATCAGGTTTTGATCCTTTGAAAAACGCTGCAGTTTGCGTGTTTGCCTTGAATTCTGTTTCGCCATGAAACACAATCCCCGTGGGTCGAAAATCTATCGAAAACACCATTCCATTGCTGTCTTCAAGTCCTTTGAATGTTAAAGCGACCAACTGGCTGATTATGTCGCTGCCTGAAAGTTTCTTGGTTCCGAAAAACGATTCCAAATTTTTTAGGGAGGATTCGAAATCTTTTTTTGTTTCTTTAAGCAAATGAGGATGATCCTTGTGGATGGCTTCTAAATTTACAAAAATCCCAAGATCAGGTGCCTGTAATCGGGCTGCCTGTATTCTGCTGATTTTGGTAGTTATCGGGGTTGGCCTTTTTGCAATCAGATTTGCGATGTCTCTGTCAGGCGTAACCAGCACTTGGTCTTTTCTTGGAATGAAAAACAAGGTTGATCCATTTTCCATGGTGATGACTTCTGCGTTTTTCTCAAGTTTGATGCTTTTAATTTCAGAGTCTTTTAAAACCCCTTCGCGAAAGGCGTTGTAATTACTGACTTTAATCGCAGCAAGCACCTTGTTTGGGTTCGCTGGCTGATTGGGTTGGGGAAACTCCATTGCTGCAAAAAAATGTGGTCCATTTGGTGCGAGACCATTTAATTTACGACCTCGTAAAAACTCTAAAAAGCCGTTAACGATGAAATTCTCACTCAATGGCATAGCATCAGGAACAGCATTTTTTACAAATTCATTGAGGCTTGCCAGTGTTCCTTCAATTCCTTTTACTTGAACAATCATCAATGCATTTGAAGGGATTGCATTGAGTGGGGGTGATTGAACCACCTCGATGCCGCCCTTGGTTGCATCTTGGGGTGCTGAAATCAATAGAAATGGAAATAACAGCATTATCCCATAGCATAAAATTGATTTTATCCGCATGGTTGTCCCCCAGCATCTTTTTCTAATGTTAAACTACATTTTAAATCTTTAAAATTATAATCGTTGAAGTGTGTTTTGAATACTGGCCTAAGGTTTCTTGTCTTCAAGAGCATCCATCCGGAACTTGCCCCAAGTCATCGGGCGGGCGAACGGTTCGATGTGAAGCATCACTTCGCCATTTTGGAATACTCGAACGGTTCCCGATGATTGGCTGACGGTTACAGCAATGGCCTTGGTGCTTTTGCTGATGGCTGCGGCAGATGCGTGCCTGGTTCCGAGTCCCATGCTAAGGGTGAAACCGGAGTAGGAAGCTTCAATCCGCCTGCCTGCTGCTACTGCCACGCCATCCCTGCGAATAATGATTGCCCCTTCCAGTTTGGCGATATCTTTGATTTGTTCGCGCACCGCAAGGTTACGGACATCGCGTTCCTCATCGCTGTAACCACGGAAAGGATTGAAGTTCATGGGGCGTGAAAGAGTCATTACCTTGCGGGTATCGCCTACCACGAACATGGTTCCAACGGGGTGTCCTTCCCTGCCTTCCCTGCCTATTTCAGTTGCAAGGTCGACCACGGCTCTTAGCGTCTCCAAGGGCACTTGGGTATCCAATCTGCGAAGATCCTGCGCACTTAATTTTTCGAGATGTTCGCCCAGCTTGATCAGGCTGAGGGTATCAATCATGTCGGGTTTTTCTTCGCCTACTTCGATACCGTTATAAAGCACCACAACCTCTGCACCCTGCCTTAATTTTTCAGACCGTACTGCTTCGAGAAGTGCAAGGCTCATGCGTTCTTGGGTGGGTGTGGGGCCGGATTCGATCTCGATGAGTGTTAGATCGGGATGATCTTTGATGCGCACGAAGTCGTCTTCATGCCTGGCTGCAACCAAAATTCGCGTACCTGATAATTCTTCAAGCACCTTGTCCCATTCCATCGGGCCATCTGCAAGGATCAAAACAGCATCAGCGGGAATTTTTTTGACTAATTCCTTTGCTGCTCTAAGCAGTTTTATGGTTTCAGGTGCAAATGCCATGCAATCCCATTTTCGTTAAGAGGTTTTTTCAACTGATAACCAATGATATTTTGAAAAGAGTCATCAAACAAGGCAATAGGTTTATTATTTTTGAAATTGTCGCTTTATTGGTTCGGAATGTAGGAGGGAAACGCTCTGCTGTTGTTACTCCACCTGATAGCGCAGCAAAAAGGAATACTCGTTCCCCTGATTGGGTTTTTGAACTGCGATCAACATGGTTCCGCTTAATGCCCGAATCTGTCCCGTAAAGGTTATTCCCTGTTTTTGTAAATTCATTTGTGGTTTGTCGTTTGAAAGAATCATCACCTTTGAAAGTTCAGGAGATTCGATTGCAATGCGATATATCTGCCCGGTTTTAAGCTTGGCGTTCAAGGGAACCTCTACAACTTTGATTTTGGTCTTTGCGACATCGAAGATTTCGGGGAAGCCCCCGAACGAGGAACTCTTGGTTGTTTTTAAAATGCTGGAAGGTGAGAGTCCAAGTTTGAACAAGCTGGCTTGAACCAGGGGTTGTTTGTCAAAATCCTCTCTGGTGATGGTTTTTTCCTGTAGTTGCCATTTGGCATCTTCAGGGAAATGCGTAAATCGCATTTGCTCTGGGGGCACCATGAAGAACATCGGTTCAAAGTTTTTGACAAACGCTTTTTTATCAACACTGCCCGAACCAAAGGTGGTATCGATCAATTCCCATTTGCCATCCAGTTTTACTGCATTCCAAGCATGAGACTCCAAGGCAGGTTTACCCTTGGCATCTTTGCTGCCACTGCGTGCAACCCCCGTCACTTTCACAGCTTCAAGCCCGGCTTCCTCGCACAATTTCAAAAACATTCGGGAATATCCCTCGCAAACGCAAAGGCGGGTTTTAAGAACTGTTTCAACTGAATTGTCCCCGGGGTTCTTTTCCAAAAATGCCTCCACATTATAGGCAAGGCGATCGGTCACCCAGCGGTAGATGCACCAGGCCTTTTCCTTGTCTCCCTTGGCTTTTGAAACCAGGAAAGCTGCAAGGGTTGCAAAATCTTTTTCGTCCGCAGACTTTGCAGAAAGGGCATGCTTTTCAAGTGCTGCGATTCTCGGGCTTTTTGGGGCTTCTGCAAAGCTGATACCCAGTGCCAATAGCAAAAAGATGGCCACTGCCAATCCCGATGTTCTTCTCAAGGTTTCAAATGTTTTCATCATGGATTTAATCCCGGGTTAGGTTATTTAATCCTTTTATAACACAGGTCTGATTAATTAATCATTAACATTTAACTTTTATTATGCTTGGTTTTATTAATGTTGGTTTGACTTTCATGCAAATTTAGATCAGTATGATTCTAGTCCTACCGGAGTATGCATGAACCCTGCCTTCAAACAACCAATATTGTCCGAACCGAAATTAAACAGACGCAAGGTTCTGCAATTGGGTGGTATGTCCCTTCTTGCTGGTGCGGGTTTTGGTTCTTTGCTTCAGGCGGGAAACAAAACAACCTCCGCCAACAACAAAGCCAAGTCGGTAATCCTGGTAAACCTCTTTGGTGGCCCAAGCCATATTGATACCTTTGATATGAAGCCTGATGCGCCCAAGGAAATCCGAGGTGAGTTTAAATCCATCGCTTCTAAAATCCCCGGGTACCAAGTTTGCGAACATCTTCCCCTGATTGCCAACAGACTTGATAAAGTTACGCTGATTCGAACTGTTTCGCATGGCTACAACAGCCATAACCCCTATTCCGTACTCACAGGTTTTACAGGTGGGTCTGATCGGGAAAATTATTTTGCAAAGCCCTCGGATCATCCAAGCATGGCTGCAGTTTGTCAGCACTTTGGCATGGGCAGGGAGGCGACACCCTTCCATGTGATGATGCCTGCGTTTCCAGGTTTCAGTCAGGGGCTTCGGAGGGCAGGGCCCTATGGTGGTTACTTGGGAAAACAATATGACCCCATAACCACCACGTGTGAACCCATTTTTGCTCGCAAAGGATCATTTTATGATCCGGTTCTTCCAGTGGGTGATCCTGTGCTTGCAGCCTTTGGCCAAACCCCAGGCCT
>RFZJ01000068.1 GCA_009920765.1 Planctomycetota bacterium
TTCTGCCATACGGATGTCAACTCGGTGGAACGATTAACGCCGAAGGATGTGGTATTGATGCAAGGGCAGGTTCTATCCGGCCTCAATCCGATGGATCCCCCGGTAACAGACAAACGCAAAGATGTTCGGATGCCATTTGCCTGGTTCAAAACCTATACTGCGCCATCAGGCAAAGAGGGCAGATCTTTCACCACAACAGCGGGTGCATCCTTGGATTGGCAGAGTGAAGACCTTAGGCGGTTGATGGTGAATGCAATCTATTCACTAACCGGGCATGAGAAAGATATTCCAGAGAAATCGAATGTCAACTTCGTGGGGGAGTATAAACCAAAGCCCACGGGTGCACTATCCAACGAAGCTTGGACTGCATTGAAACTGACACCCGCAACCTTTGCAATCACGACCCAGCCATAAACAAAGAGAATGCTAATCATGAAAACAACAACAGGCATGATCACCTTGGTCCTTCTGTTGCAGGTTGGTCAGCTAAATGCAGCAGAGACGGTTACAAAGAAGCCTAATATTGTTGTCATCCTTGCGGACGATCTCGGGTTTTCAGATCTTGGTTGCTACGGCGGCGAGATACGCACCCCCAACCTTGATGCGCTTGCAAAGCAGGGTGTGCGCTTCACGCAGACTTATAATTCCAGCCGTTGCTGCCCTTCCCGGGCAAGCTTATTAACCGGGCTTTATCCCCATCAAGCAGGTATAGGCAGGTTTGTGGGAAATCCAAAAGCTGCACCGCCTGGATATCAAGGCCGCCTAGCAAATCGATGCGTAACACTTGCAGAGGTTCTTAAACCTGCGGGCTATGGTTCCTACGCCTGCGGAAAATGGCATGTGAATGATCCGGGGCCCATCGCCCGGGGCTTTGATGAGTTTTATGGTTTCAATCATGGGTATGCGGTGGATTCCTGGGAACCCGCAATGATGATAAGGTTGCCTGAGGATAGACCGAAGCGAACCTATGCCCCGGGCGAATATTTTGCAACCAATGCGATCACCGATCATGCCCTCGATTTTCTTGATATCGCACGCAAACGTAAACACCCCTATTTGCTTTACATTGGTTATCAAGCAGCACACTTTCCTGTTCAAGCACCAGTAAAGCTTACCGAGAGTTATGTCGCAATTTACGAACGCGGCTGGGATGTACTTCGTGCTGAACGATTGCAACGCATGAAGCAGCTTGGGTTGATTGATGAAAAGCTTGCCCTCCCTGATCGTAGCCCCATCGATAGGCCCGATATCGCCAAAAGAATTGGATCCATTACCAAGGATGGGATTAACCCCGCTTGGGATTCTCTTGATAAACCGCGCAGGGCAGACCTTGCACGACGCATGGCTGTTTATGCAGCCATGGTTGAAAACATGGATAGCAACATTGGACGATTGGTGCAATCACTTCGAGAGCATGGCGAATTAGAGAATACCCTATTACTATTCACCAGCGACAATGGCGCCTGTGCAGAGTGGGATCCCTTTGGCTTTGATATGAATCCTAAAAAGTTTGTTAATCCCAAGGCGGGCCATGGCATTGATGGTGGGACACAAGCCCTACCCAATGTATTGCATGAAGGAGAAGACCTTTTAAAGATGGGCGGCCCGGGCAGCATGTTTAGCTATGGTTGTGCCTGGGCTAATTTAAGCAACACCCCTCTTTCGCTTTACAAACATTACGCAAGCGAAGGTGGGATTCATTCTCCCATGATCGCCCATTGGCCTGCAAAAATTCAAAAGCCCGGTGGCGTTCGTGATCATCTTTCGCATTTGATGGATATCAGTGCAACCTGCGTGGAAATTTCCGGAGCAACCTATCCCAAGACATTTAAAGGCCATGATATTCTTCCTCTTGAAGGTAGAAGCTTATTGCCTGCGTTCCTTAATGAATCACCCACAAAGCGCACTTTGATTTTTGAGCATGAGCATAACGGTGCAATCCGGGATGGCGATTGGAAACTCGTGGGCAACGATGGGTTGAATCGTGATGGTATTCGCCCGGGAAGTAATTGGAAACTATTCAATCTTCACAATGACCCTGCAGAGCTTGATAACCTAGCTGAAAAAGAACCTACCCGGGCGAAAGAATTAACCCAACGCTTTCTGGAAGAAGCCAGACGCACCCTGGTTTTGCCCTCGCCTTGATGATCTAAACATGGCAAGATTCGCAAAAATTGAAGCTTTTATACTGATAATTAGTTATAATCACACGTATTCATGACTTCAAAGTTGGAATGAAGAAAGAGAATCCCACCTTGAAATATACATTTGCAATCCTCGTAATTTTCTATTGCGTTAAGCCCACCCTGGCTGAAGAAATATCATACAACCGTGATGTAAGGCCGATCCTTTCAGACAAATGTTTTGCCTGCCATGGTTTTGACCCCAAGACCCGCAAGGCAAATCTGCGACTCGATACAATCGAGGGTGCAACTGCAGAGATCAAGGGCGGGCGGGCTGTGGTTCCGGGTGATCTTAAAAAAAGTGAAGCATGGTTGCGAATCACCAGCGAAGAAAAAGGCGAAGTAATGCCCCCTCCCAAATCAAATAAAACCTTGACCAAGATTGAAAAAGAAATCTTACGAAAATGGATCGAGCAGGGGGCCAAGTATGAAAAACATTGGTCTTTTGTACCTCTTAAGACAGCCAAAGCACCGATGGTTAAGAACACAGGATGGCCTCGTAATGATCTCGATCGTTTCATTCTTTCACGACTTGAAAAAGAAAACATCCCTCCATCAGCCCAAGCCTCTAAAGAAACCCTGATCCGTAGATTATCTCTGGATCTGACAGGTTTACCTCCATCCATTGCGGAAATCGATGCTTTCCTTGCTGATACCTCAGACAATGCTTATGAAAAAGTGGTTGATCGAATCTTGAAGTCGCCCCATTACGGCGAACGCATGGCGGTTGATTGGTTGGATGCCGCCCGATTTGCAGATTCAAACGGATATCAGGTAGATCGCGACCGTGAACTTTGGCCCTGGCGTGATTGGCTCATTCGCTCCTTTAACAATAACAAACCCTTTGATCAGTTTACCATCGAACAGATTGCAGGAGACTTGTTGCCCAATGCCACCGTTGAACAAAAAGTTGCAACAGGATTCAACCGCAATCACATGCTGAATGAAGAGGGCGGAGTCCTTGCAGATGAGTTTCTTGCGGAATACACGGCAGACCGAGTTGAGACAACCGCAGCAGTATGGTTGGGTCAGACATTCAACTGCGCAAGATGTCATGATCATAAATATGATCCATTCACCCAGAAAGATTTTTATGCATTCAAGGCATTTTTTCATAATGTTCCTGAAAGTGGTGTTGGGCGCTATGGGAACCCGATCAGGCAGAATGCACCTCCATTTTTGAAACTACCCACACCCGAGATCGAAGCGAAAATCAAAAAGCTCAACGAACAGATCAAGTCCATTAGCGAGCAACAGGCTTCCTTGATGAGTAAATCCACTGCTGGGCTTGGAGACTGGGTCAAAGGATTAGGCAAGGTTGTGGTTTGGGATGCTGCAGAGATTCTTGCTGCAAGCGGGGGTGATTCACCACCCAAGATAAACACCTCAACTAAAACCGTGGAGGTCGGCCCGCAGGAAACCCGCGCCAATAGCATCAAAATGAACCTTCGCCTACCCAAGGGCCAGGTCACCGCACTGCAGATTGAATTTGCCACCCAGGCTGCAGCCGCTGGTTTTCAATGGAGCGAGTTAAAGGCTTTCAAATCTTCAGGCAAAGATTCAAAGAAGCTGCCATTGAAATTAAAAGCTATCGCATCTGGAGATTCTCTTGCAACCACTGAAACTGCCAAGGTGCTGGATAATGATCGCAAGACCCGGATTGCAGTAGCTGTTAAGCCAAGCGTCAAAGTTGTTGGATCATTTGAATTTGCAGAAGCACTGGTGATCGATGAATCGAATTTGGGAATTGAAATTGAAGTGGGTGTTGAGAATGCAAATGGGCCATCTCTTTTGCGGATTCTAACCACGAATGCAAACACAGAATTAATAGTGCCTTCGAATGTTATGAACATTGCAAGTAAGGAAGAATCGCAGCGAACGGCCGCAGATAAAAAGATACTTGCAGATTACCGCATATCGCAACAACCCGAATACCGCAAGCTTGGTGAGGAACTTGAGGTACTAAAAAAACAGGCCGAATCTGCAGAAAAAGAAATTCAAACGACACTGATAATGGAAGAGATGAAGGAACCCCGCCCAACGTTTGTATTGATGCGAGGCGCTTATGATAAGCCTGGCGAGCGGGTTACCGCAGCCACTCCTGGAATCCTTCCCGCTCTTCCCGTTGATCAACCACGGAACCGGCTTGGCTTAGCTAAATGGTTGGTGAGTGAAGAAAACCCCCTGACTGCAAGAGTTACCGTAAACCGCCTTTGGCAGCAGATATTTGGCACCGGGCTTGTTCGTACCAGTGAAGATTTTGGCGCTCAGGGAGAAGCCCCATCCCATCCTGAATTACTTGACTTCCTAGCTAATGAATTCATTCGAAGTGGCTGGAATGTAAAACAAATGATGAAGCTCATGGTGATGAGTTCTACTTATCGACAACAATCAAAACTTACGCCACAGTTACGCGAAAGCGATCCCGATAACCGATTGCTTTCCCGCGGACCGCGGTTTCGCCTGCAGGCGGAATTCGTAAGAGACCAGGCGCTAGTTGCAAGCGGATTGCTTGTTGATAAAATCGGAGGCCCTTCTGTAAAACCCTATCATCCACCAGGCCTTTATGAACAAGTGACTGCAGGCACAGGCTACAATGTTTATGTGGTTGGCAAAGGTGATGACCTGCATAGGCGCAGTATTTACACCTATTGGAAGCGTTCGGTGCCTAACCCTGCGATGTTGCTGTTTGATGCACCATTTCGAGAATCTTGCACCCTGCGCAGGCCCCGCACCAATACTCCCTTGCAAGCACTCAACCTCATGAATGATCCAACCTATGTTGAAGCATCCCGCTCACTTGCCCAGCGAATGATGCTTGAAGGTGGATCCACCGTTGAATCTCGACTCGCACTCGGTTTCCGCTCGTTGCTTGCAAGGCAACCCAAACCTGCGGAACTTGCAGTGCTGCGTACAGCCTACGATCGTAATTTTGCAGATTTTCAAAAAGACGGCGAAGCTGCCAAGGCCCTTCTCGCCTTCGGTGAGTTTAAAAACGATACAAAGTTGAATCCAATTGAACTCGCTTCGTTTACAGCAGTTGCAAGCATTATTCTGAACCTTGATGAAGTTGTCACAAAGGAATAGGGAAATGAAGCCTGAAATATTAAATGAACAAGTGTGCAGGAGGCATTTCCTTGGCCGGGCAAACGCGGGTATAGGTACCGCTGCAATCGCCTCGCTTTTAAACCCCCGCTTGTTTGCCTCGGTACAATCACCCAACTTCAATCCCAAGGCAAAGCGCATCATCTGGCTTACCCAGGCAGGCGCCCCTTCCCAGTTGGAATTATTCGATTACAAACCCGGCCTTCAAGCACAATTCGATAAAGAATTACCTAACTCTGTTCGGGGCGAACAACGACTTACCGGAATGACCGCAGGGCAAAAGCGCTTCCCAATCGCACCCTCGGCTTATAAGTTTCAGCAGCACGGGAAATCCGGGCTTTGGCTTAGTGAACTCCTGCCACATACAGCAAGATTTGCAGATGATTTGTGCGTGATTCGCACACTTAACACCGAAGCAATCAACCATGATCCTGCAATGACCATGCTGCAAACAGGCCACCAGATAGGAGGCAGGCCAGCTTTTGGCGCATGGGTCTCTTATGGTCTGGGATCAGAAAACTCCGATCTTCCAGCTTTTGTTGCGATGATTTCACGCCCCAGCGGCCCTACCAACGCCCAGCCTCTTCACGAACGCATGTGGGGTGCAGGGTTTCTTCCCTCGCGTTATCAAGGGGTAAGATTCAGTTCGGGCAAAGACCCGGTACTCTTCCTTTCAAATCCCCCAGGCATTAATAATGAACGCAGAAGAGCCATGATCGATGATGTCGCTTCCCTTAATAAATTAAAGTTCGAGGAATACCAAGACCCCGAGACTCAAGCCCGCATTGACCAATACGAAATGGCATTCCGAATGCAGGCTGCTGTTCCCGAACTTGCAGATTTATCCAAGGAACAATCCAAGACTTTGGAACGCTATGGCCCCGAGGCAAAGAAGCCTGGAACCTATGCTGCCAATTGTATCCTTGCAAGAAGGCTCGCAGAGCGGGGCGTTAGGTTCATCCAGCTTTATCACCGCGGATGGGATCAACACAACAATCTACCCGGTGGTATTAAAAGCCAATGCTACGACACCGATCAACCCACCGCCGCTTTGTTAACCGACCTAAAAGAACGAGGCATGCTGGAGGATACTTTGGTTATCTGGGGTGGCGAGTTTGGCAGAACTGTTTATTCTCAAGGCACCCTCACCAAGGATAACTACGGACGTGATCATCACCCACGCTGCTACAGCGTTTGGATGGCGGGCGCAGGAATCAAAGGTGGCCAGGCCTATGGCGAAACGGACGACTTCAGTTACAACATCGTAAAAGACCCTGTTCACATCCATGACCTTAACGCCACCGCTCTTCACCTAATGGGGATTGATCACACCAAGCTTACCTATCGTTTTCAAGGCCGTGATTACCGCCTTACCGATGTGCATGGCAAAGTCGTGCAAGGTATCCTTGCCTAGTTAAAGGTTATTTTAGAGACACCTATGCAAATAAAAATCATGAAACAAACACTTATCATCGGTCTACTACTTTTATTATCAGTTTCATTTTCAGTAGCTCAGACGAACGGGAAAATCATCTCTCCCCCAGAACTTTGGAAAGATTACGACCCCAATAAAGGCGACTTCAAAGAAGAGATCATCAAGCAGGAAACCCGCGACGGGATCATTAATCGCGACACCTATATCAGTGCATATGTGCTGGGCGAAGAAATTCGTGTCTATTGCAAATATAGTGTGAAGGAGGGATTAAAGAACGCACCGGGCCTGCTTGTCGTCCATGGTTGGATGGGGGCTGCCAACCCGGACAAAAAATTCGTTGTTGATGGCTGGGCGGTGATGGCGCATGATTATTGCGGCAAAACCGGTGATAGGCCACATTACACCAAGTATCCGCAAAACCTGAAACATGGGAACATGGATTCCAAGGTTTCCGGCCCGGTACGCTCGCAAAAACTTGATGGCA
This sequence comes from Planctomycetota bacterium, assembly GCA_009920765.1. Lineage (GTDB taxonomy): Bacteria > Planctomycetota > Planctomycetia > Gemmatales > Gemmataceae > UBA969. Next base: position 7,208 of record RFZJ01000068.1, read on the forward strand.
CTGATATTACCGATCCAACACAAACCTCGGACTACATCTGGTATGCAATTCAAAGCAGAGTTCTAAGTTATCTTGAACAACAGAAAGAGGTTGATCGCAAACGCCTGGGCTCCATGGGTTACTCTTATGGTGGTACCCTCATGTGGCATCTTGGAACCGACCCCCGCATTAAGGCTGTTGTTGCCTACTTTGGCATTGGCTACAACGAATATTACCGGAACAAACAAGTCTGGATGTACAACACCCCTTATGTTGAACCACCAAAATCCTCGGGTGAAAAAATCTACCTCGCTTCCATCGCATCCGAAGCCTATGTGCCTTATATGAATGCTGCAACCCTGTTCTTGAACGGATCAAACGATCATCATGGCGGGCATGAACGCGGTTTGGAAAGCTTCAAAATGTTTAAGTCAAGTGTGCCATGGTCTTTTGCCATTCAGGCTCGTGGGCATCACGATACCGATAAAATCGAACACGATACCAAATTCTGGCTGGATAAATATGTGCTCGGCAAAGAAATAAACTGGCCCGAACAACCCAAGTCTGAAATCAAAATTAATCATGAAGGTGTACCTGAACTAATCATCACCCCATCCCAACCAGAGAAGGTGCGAAAAGTCGAGATGTTCTATGCACTGAAGAACCCTTGTAGTTTTCAGCGTGCCTGGCGCGATACCCCAAATGTAAAAATAGGAGATCAATGGATCGGCAAAATGCCTGTGCTTAACATCGATGATTATGTTTTTGGATATGCCAACATAACCTATGATTCCACAATTGTTCGTTCGACCAATTTCAATGCTGCGATCCCCGCAAAAATTGGTAATGCAAAAGCCACGGATAAACCTTCAGATAATATCACCAGTAGCGGCTACAATTCCTGGACAAACATTGCTGAAATTGAAGGGCCCAAGGGAATCAAAGCTTTTCGCTCAACGAATAACCAGCGAGGTTCCAGCACCGAGCAATTACATGACCCCAAATGGAAGGCTCCACTTGGTGCAAACTTAAGTTTCAAGTTTTATTGCACAGAACCACAAACCATCATCTTGAATGCGGGCGACCATAACAATTCTGAAATTGAAATAACTGCTTCCGATAACTGGCAGGAGATGACTATTCCTTCTTCTAAACTTATTAATCGCTTTAATCAAAAACCCTTGAAGGATTGGTCCGAAATTGGCAAGCTTAACTTCCAACCCAAGCCTGGCTCAGATCTCACAAAAGTGCTTTTTGCAGACTTCAAATGGGTGATTGAATCAAAGAAATAAGCTTATAAACTGGGGCTGTTTTCAATAACGATGTTTTCTCCAGAACCAACCAAGCCTATGCGTGTTAATATCATTGTTAGATTTTCCAGCAATATACATGAGCAGATTTTTAAACCTAAAATCTCAGGGATATTCATGAAGCAGATTTTTATAATCATCCTCGCATTTTTAATCAGCCCTTTTGCAATGCTAAAAGCTGCTGATAAGCCCAATATCATTTACATCCTTGCTGATGATCTTGGAATCGGGAATGTAAGTTGTTATGGCTCGGATAATTACAAAACACCCAACATTGATAAGCTTGCTGCAGGGGGTACACGATTTACCCAGGCATTCACCGCAGCTCTTTGCGGCCCTTCCCGGGCCTTGATCATGACTGGTAGATATGCATTTCGCAATGGTTCAACCAATCAGGATGCCTGCATGAAAATGCCCATTGCTGAACTTAGATTAGCAAAGACTTTCAAAGGCGCAGGGTATGCAACTTCTGCAATCGGTAAATGGGGGCAACTACCTGGTGAACCCAATGAGGCTGGTTTTGACGATTACCTCCGCTTCAATGGCAGTGGCTTTTATTGGAACAAAAACAAGTCCAAAGGTGGGGCCTACCGGGTTAATGGCAAAGAACTAAAACTTGGCGAAAAAGAATACATGCCCGACCTCATGCATAAACAAGCCGTCAGCTTTATCAGGAACAATCAAGCCAGGCCTTTCTTTCTTTATTATTCAATGGTGCATGTTCATGGCGAAATACAACCCACACCCGATAGCTTACCCACCAGCAAAGATCTTTTTGCTGACAATATTACCTACATGGATAAGCTGGTGGGAAAACTTGTTGCAGAGCTGGATTCTCTAAAGATTCGGGAAAACACGCTGATCATTTTCATGGGAGATAATGGTACCGGAAAAGGGCAGGATAAATTATCGACAATAGGGGGGCGCAATCTTTCAGGGGTGAAAGGTTCCATGCTGGAATGTGGTGGTTTGGTTCCCATGATTGCAAATTGGCCCGGAAAAACTCCCGCAGGTAAAGTCTCTGCAGAACTCGTTGATTCCACCGATTTTCTACCAACCTTTGCTGATCTCATTGGAACCAAGCTACCCGAAAAAATTATCTTTGATGGCAATAGCCTTGCACCGCAGCTTCGAGGTGAAGAAGGTAAAAAACGCCAGTTTGTTTACAACCAACTAGCCTCCATGTGGTACGTGCGCAATGCAGATTGGAAGCTTAATCAACTAGGCGAACTTTATGACATGAGTGGCGCACCCTTTACCGAAAAGCTTGTCGCAGTTGATAACCAAAATGATTCTGCCAAAGCTGCCCGTAACACCTTGGCATCCGTACTTGCTCAACTTAATCCTGCTGGCGGTATCTTGGATACAGGCGATGGCACAGGCCGCCATGCCAGCAAAGCTGCAAAAAAACCAGCAACCACAACTCCCAAAAAGAATCCCGGCCCCAAATAAAGTGACCCTATGAACAATCTATTTATCGCAACTTTGTTGTCATTAAACCTTGGCATGTTTCAAGCTACAGACAAACAAGTGCAAAATTTTCCCAACGTCCTTGTCATACTTGCGGATGATCTTGGCTTTGGCGATGTACAATGCAACAACCCAACCCGGGGTAAAATCAAGACTCCCTACATTGATAACCTTGCAGCACAAGGTATGCGCTTTACTGATGCACACTCCTCTTCCGGAGTTTGTTCGCCTTCTCGTTATGCCCTTCTTACAGGCAGATATCATTGGCGCACCAGGCTGCAATCAGGAATTGTCGGCGTTTGGGGGGAACCACTTATTGCACCCAATCGGGTTACCATTGCAAGCCTTGCGAAACAGCATGGCTATCGTACAGGCGCCATTGGCAAATGGCATCTAGGTTGGGATTGGCCCATTCCCATGGCAACTGCTGCTTTGTTCAAGGAGAAACCCACGGACGATGGCAAACCCCCTGAAGCGCAGCGTGATATTTGGCAGCAAGTTTTTTCAAAGACCATTGCCGGTGGTCCCACTACCAGGGGCTTTGATTCTTACTTTGGCACCGATGTCCCCAACTGGCCCCCTTACTGCTTTATTGACAACAATCGAACCGTTGGTATCCCATCAGAATTTCTTCCTCTTGGCCTGTTGAAGAATCATCAAGCAAGCATTAATGGGCCCGCACTAAAAGATTGGAAACTGGAGCCGATCTTGCCCGCCCTTGAAGATCGTGCTGTAAAGTTTATCTCAGATGCAACAATGAAGCCGGAACCTTTCCTGCTTTATATGCCACTTACCACGCCGCATACGCCCCTTGCTGTAAATGCGGAATGGAAGGGAAAGAGTGGATTGGAAAACGCTTGTGCCGATTTGATAATGGAAACAGATGCAACTGTTGGCCGGGTTTTAAATGCCCTTGAAAAATCTGGTAAAGCAAATGACACTCTCGTGATTTTCACCAGCGACAATGGTTTTGCAAGCTATGTAGGAGTCAAACAATTAGAACAACAAGGTCATTTTCCCAGTGGTCCCCTGCGGGGTTATAAAACCGATGTTTATGAAGGTGGACATAGGGTGCCTTTTATTGTGCGCTGGCCAAAGGTCGTTAAACCAGGAACCGTTTGTAATCAACTTGTGCATCATGCCGATCTCATTGCAACACTTGCTGAAATTCTAAATGCAAAGCTACCTGAAAATTCAGGGGAGGATAGCTTTAGCTTGATGCCTTTGCTTAAAGGCATTGATAAACCGGTGAGGGAAAATGCAATAAGTTGTGCTGCTTCGGGCGTTCCAGGATTACGCCTGGGTAATTGGAAACTGATCCTTGCCCCGGACACCAAACAAAACATGGATGGTAAACTTGATGTGCAACTTTACAATCTTGCTGAAGATATTGGAGAAACCAAAAATCTGGCAGGCGAACAACCAGGGCGCGTGACACAGATGAAATTGCTGATGGAAAAACTAATTACTGATGGCCGAAGCTCGCCTGGTGCTGTGCAAAAAAATGATGTTGTTGTTACGAGGTATCCAAAACCACCTGCTGCGCCTAACAAAAAGGGTAAAGCGACGAAGTAAGCAAACTGGTTCATTCCATTTGATTTTTATCAGCAGAGCAGGGGCCTTTCAGGATTCTATTGATTTCCGAACATGCCTGCTCCAATCGTTCCTTAGGCGTTCCCTTTACCATGATGAATCTTCGTTTTGATTTGATCAGTTCCTCCAGAAAAACATCATGCATCCAACCACGGATAAGTTCTCCATCGCGAACACCATCCTGTTCGAATGGAGTTGCAATATCTGTAAGGATCACCAGATCAGGACTGCGATGGTTTAATGCAATTGCCTCTACTTCTGGTGAACGCTCCTTCAGATAACGCCTGTGCCAGATTGCGGTTGCAAAAGCATCGGTATCGCAAATAAGTACACGGTTGGCAAGCCTTGCAGCATTATTTTCAAGCAGGCATTGTTCATTTGCAATCGTGACAAAATCCGAGGTGGCCCAATCATCGTTAGTACCTTCCCTGATTTTTCGCTCGCTGTAAGATCTGCCAAACTCAGGAACCCAGTTGGTTTCATAAACTTTTGCTAGATCCCTTGAAAGAGTTGTTTTACCCGTGGATTCAGCACCCGCCATCACCACCCTTATGGCGTAATATTCCCTGACTGGTGGTTCGAAAAATTCCCAGTATTGCCAGGGATTACTTCGAATCTGCGTTGCACTGATGGGAATATTCAGTCTGTTTTTGTCAACAAGCACATGCTTGCTTCCAAGCAACCTTGAAAATTCGGTACCATAATCCTCAGAGGTAAAAACCACATCTGGTATAAAACCCAGACAGGCCTTTACCAGTTGGGCCCACAAGGCAGAATCTGTTGGATCATAAACATCGTCGATTACTTTAATGATGGCATGAGGGTGAATTTCCTGCAGCCAACCCTTTCTTAGTTTACCTTCAGGCACTTCATTACTTTTTTGGCATAAAATTACATGAACAACATTATTATCTACGGAGGCTGCATCGATTAAAAACTTATGCCCGCGATGCGGTGGATAAAACTTACCAATCACCAAAGCAGTTTTAGCCATGTGTTTTACCTCCGACAGCAGGAAGATTTTTTCTCCAGGAATACCATCCTACAAGACACATCGAAAGGTAAATGACATAAAGTACAGCTAAAAGAAACATGCCACGATAAACTCCCAGACCGATTGTCAATACATCCACAAGAATCCAGACAGGCCAGGACTGGATGAACTTTCGATTGAGCAACCACTGTGCAATCAAACTTAATGAAGTCACCCAAGCATCGACAATTGGGGCTGATCCATTAAGCCATGTCAGCAACGCCCATAATACTGAAGTAAAAGGAAAAACCATGACAGCAAGAATGAACCCTTCTTTTTTTGAAACATTTGCAACCTTGAGGCTGTCTTGATTTTTACCTTGATAAAACCATCCAATCCAGCCATGGATATTCAAAGCTATGAATATAACTTGGAGAATAGCCTCGCCAAAAAGTCGCTGTTGGAGAAACAAAACCAAGAAACATGCACAACTGAGTATTCCCCAAAGGAAGTTCCAGATATTTCTGCAAACCACCTGCCAAACGCAAACGATGCCGGTCAGGAAACCTGCAAGCTCCCAAGGCGAAAAAGTTTCAAGTATTGTTGCGACCAGTTGATTCCAAGCTGAATATAAATCCATTTGGGTTCCATCAATCGAAGGTTGATAGTCAGTGATTCTAGGGTAAAAGAAGGATAATAAGAAACAAATTGATGATGAAATAGGTGAAAATTTAATGTTTATGTCAAGAAATAAGCTTTAACTTGCTTTATTTTTAAAACTATAATACTAGCTGTCGAAAGAAATGATTATAAATTTTATGAGCCTTCCTACATGTTTGATAATTTCAATTTTTTGACTTTGCGATCGATAATTGGGCTACTCTTGTTTTTTCTTATCTCGGGAACCATTTTTGCAAATGATGTCCGTTTGGAATTCTTTGAGAAGAAAATTCGCCCCGTTTTGGTCGCACATTGTTATGAATGCCATTCTGTTGAATCCTCAGGCAAGGGAAAACTTAAGGGGGGGCTTGCACTTGATACCCGCAATGGCCTGTTAAAGGGTGGAGAAAGTGGGGCTTCCATCATTCCAGGCAAGCCCACGGAAAGCATGCTTATCAAAGCACTAAAATATTCCGGGCTTGAAATGCCACCCACCCAGAAACTTTCACCCATGGTGATTGCAGATTTTGAAAAATGGATTAAAGACGGGGCTTTTGATCCGCGAGAAGGTGCGGTTTTGACAAGGAAGCAAGGTCTTTCAATTGAAGAGGGAAAAAAGTTTTGGTCTTTTATTCCTCCAAAAAAATCGGACCTTCCCAAAGTTCTTCAGACTGATTGGCCATCTGATCCTATCGATTTTTTTGTACTTTCGAAAATGGAAAATCAAAAGCTGGCACCATCCCGAAGTGCAGAAGGAAGCATCTTGGTCCGGAGGTTGTATTACGACCTGATAGGCCTTCCTCCGACAGAATCTGAAAAAACCAGCTTCCTGAAAGCTTTTTCTGACAATCCGGAAAAGGCGAAGGCAGACCTGATCGACTCTTTGCTTTCTTCCCATCACTTTGGTGAAAAATGGGGAAGGCATTGGCTTGATGTGGTGCGGTATGCTGATAGTAATGGAAGGGATCGCAACATTTATTATTATCACGCATGGCGCTATCGTGATTATGTGATAGATTCCTTCAATCGTGATATTCCTTTTGATCAGTTTGTAAAAGAGCAAATCGCAGGGGATCTGCTTCCCACCAAATCCCGCCAGGAGCATGACCGGAATTTAATTGCAACCGGTTTTCTTTCTTTGGGCTCGAAATCCTTCGAGGAATCAAAGCCGGAAGTCTTTCGCATGGATGTAATTGATGAACAGATAGAACTTGTAAGTCGATCCGTGCTTGGATTGTCTGTTGGCTGTGCTCGTTGTCATAATCATAAATTCGACGCCATTCCCACGGCTGATTACTATGCATTAGCGGGGATTTTTCGCAGCACTCAGCCTCTGTATGGTTACTCTCCCAAGGGTATCAAGGCCACTTCATTTGCCCACACCGAACTTCAGGCGATCGGGCCTGATGCGGAAAAATTGGGTCCTGCAGGGCTTGCATATTTTGCAAAGCTTCAGGAACTTACCCTGGCACAGAATATTTCCCGCTCTGACCGCTATAGAGTTGTTCGCCGTTTGTCTGCTGCCAAAATTGACATTAATAAACCAGATGCTGACAAGGCCAAACTTGAAGCAGATATTACCAAGATGGAACTGGAGATCAAAGAATGGGATACTAAGGTAAAGGCCCATGAAATTGCCCTGCAAACTGCAATGGATAATCCCCCACCTATGCCCGGCTGGGCGATGGCGGTACGCGAGAGGGAAAAAATTGAAGATTGCAAAATCCATGTCCGGGGTGAAACTACAAACCTTGGAGAAATAGTGCCCAGGGGTACTTTGCAGGCTGTATCATTTATGGGTAGTCCAACAATGCCCAAGCAACAAAGTGGCAGGCGTGAATTGGCAGATTGGCTTACCAATCGTAATAACCCCTTGACTGCGCGTGTTTATGTAAATCGTGTTTGGCAGCATCTTTTTGGTCGGGGTTTGGTTTCCACCCCTGATGATTATGGTGTCAATGGTTCAAGGCCATCCCACCCCGAGCTACTGGATCATCTTGCAATTCGATTCATGGATCAAGGATGGTCAACAAAGAAATTGATCCGTGCCTTGGTACTTAGCAGCACCTATCTTCAGGGTGGGCCTGATGAATCTCAGGGTAATGGAAAATCAACCGACCCTGATAATATTTATCTGTCCTTCATGCGTCCCCGCAGGCTTCAAGCCGAATTTTTGCGTGATGCCATCATGCAGGTTGCTGGTTCTCTTGATCGGGCCCCAATGCCCCCAGAAAAAGCTTTCCTTACAAAGTACAATCCCTACCGGGAGGATGAATACCGTACATTCCAGCCTTTATTTACACCAGAACAGATTGAATCTCCGCATCGCAGCATATATTTGCCGGTGGTGCGAGGTGTGCTTCCCGAAATTTTTGGGCTGTTTGATTTTGCATCCCCTGATAGATCAATATCTCAGCGGGAAGAAAGTATTGTTCCCGCCCAATCGCTTTATTTCATGAATAATAAATGGGTGATCAGTCAGGCGGGTTTGCTGAGTTGGCAATTGTCAAGGGACGATAAACTTGATGACGAGGGGCGAATCAAAACAATTTATCGTAGGGCATTCTCTCGTGAACCAACTTCCCAAGAAATCAAGCGAGCCTTGGATTATCTAAACAAGCCTGAATTATTACAGACCGATTCCAAAACCGGGAAGCAACCTGATGAACTGCAACTTCGCCTTGAACGACTGACAAGTTTTTGCCAGATTGTTTTTGCTTCCGCAGAATTCCAATACATCAAATAGGTTTTTTTCTTCAGGAAACAGCAACAATGAATGATAAATCAATAACGCGCAGGAAGATGCTGGAAACAGTATCGGCTGGTTTTGGTTATCTGGCATTTCAAGGCTTAGCGGTGCAAGCATCTGCAAAGGAAACAGGTGGAATAAATACTTCCAAGCCACTTGGTGCCAAGAAACCGCATTTTTCAGCCAAGGCCAAAAGAGTGATCTTCCTTTGCATGCGTGGCGGGCCTTCGCATATGGAGACATTCGATCCCAAGCCAAAATTATCAGCTGACAATGGCAAAGTAGCTAAAAATCAAAACAGCAAACTTCTGGGATCCCGTTGGAAATTCAACAAACATGGCCAAAGCGGCATCGAAATTGTTGATCTTCTTCCCGAGACAGCCAAGCATGCTGATAAACTCTGTGTCCTCAGGGGTATGCATACCGATAACGAAAATCATCCGCAAGCCTTGGAGCAGATGCATACAGGAAGCTTTCAGTTCATAAGGCCTTCGCTTGGTTCATGGACCCTTTATGGGTTGGGTTCCGAGAACGAAAACCTTCCTGGCTTCATCTCCATCAATCCGCTCACCTCCCTTGGAGGATTGCGTTATTATTCCAGCGCTTTTTTGCCCGCTGCAAACTCTGCAACCCTGCTTGGCGATGCCAACCGACCTGTCCGCAACCCCATGGTGGGTAATGTTTTTAACAACAGACTTTCAATTAATGGCCAAAGACAACAGTTGGATCTTTTACAGGAAATGAATCGTGAACTTTTGGACAAGGAAAAAGATTCAAGGATTGAAGGGTTGATTCAATCTTATGAGCTTGCATTTCGTATGCAGGATGCCCTGCCAAAGGTGATGGATCTTGCAAGCGAAAGTAAATCAACCATGGCAAGGTATAATGCGGAGGAAACTTTCGGCAGGCAATGCCTGCTTGCAAGGCGCTTTGCAGAAGCGGGCGTTCGCTTCATTGAAATCACCCATACCGATTGGGATCATCATGGTTTCCTGACTGGTGGCATGACCAAAAATTGTGCTGCAATTGATAAACCCATCGCTGCTTTACTTGAAGATTTGAACAACAGGGGCATGTTGGATGATACCCTCGTTATATGGGGAGGTGAATTTGGCAGAACTCCTGACGACCCAACCACCGACGGACGGGGCCATAACAATAAAGGGTTTTCCATGTGGTTGGCAGGGGGCGGTGTCAAACAAGGCATGGCATATGGCGCCACCGATGAATATGGCTACGAAGCTATCGAGGGAAAAGTTCACATCCATGACCTTCATGCGACAATTCTGCACCTGCTCGGATTAGATCATGAAAAACTCACTTACAAATACGGCGGAAGGGATTTTCGCCTTACCGATGTGCATGGCAGGGTGGTCAAAGAAATTCTGGCATAACATGGCAATTCACCGGTCTACAAAACCTTGTAGCTACTCAATCACCAGGCTGCCATTCATTACCATCCAATGCCCGGGGAAGGTACAAACAATCGGATAATTACCTTTTTTGTCGGGCGCTTTGAAGTATATCGTGAATTTGTCTGAAGGCATCACCACATCCGTGTGAACAATCACATCCGCACTTTCTGGAACATAATGGCGCACGATCGCCAAGGGGTCGCTGATCAATTGGTTTGCCAACATTCCTACTGCGGGAAGAGTTCCAGGCTTAATGATAGCTAGGTTATGGGGCACCACATCAGGGTTTTGAAAAGTAAGCGCAAGCAATTCACTCGGTTTGGCTTTGATTAAGTTTGGAGCGAACGAAAGATTCGGCCCCGCTGCTACAGTTATAGGCCTAGTTCCCCCAATAGGATACTTCCACTTGTTTGGGTTGGTTTTCACCGCAACCGCAAGGTCTGCATGAATGGGATGCGGGCGGATGACTTTCTGCCTGGGTTGGTACCCGGGGAAGGATGTGAAATCCTTGTCGAGTTCATGCACGGTTGCAAAAAGATGAACTGGTGCTCCGGGCCCAACTTTCAAATGTAACAAAAGCTGATTAACAGGCTGCAATTCCGGGATTTCGATAAAGATCGATTTGCCATCGGCAAGCACATGTACATTGGGCGTATCCAGAATATCATGCCCTCGAAGTCCAAAATGCGAAGGAGAATATTCAGCAGATCCATAGGTGGGAGAGTAGCGATAGTTCCATGCCATGGCAAGCCTGCTGGTGCTTTTGGAAATTATCCCACGATCAACCGGCAAGCTAAAGCGAAGAAATATACCATTGGCATGGGAATGAATCGCAGTGGGAAGCTGCACCGGATCGCCTGTGTAGCGAACGCGCTGGAAACACCCTTCGTTCTTTGCATAAGTGCCCCAGCCCTGCATCCCTGCAACATAAAGCTGGCCATCGATGGGATGAAATTTACCCCGGTGCGCACCGGAGTTGAACTCGCCCGGAAGAGGTACCACCGCACCCTGGGGTTTGCCATTCACTTCATCACGAAGGAGCAGCATGTGAGAGCATGCACCAAAAGAGAAGTGAAGCATAAGGTTTTTTAGTGGGCCCCATTTATCGGAATCGATAGCGATCTGCCCACCGGAAGAATTATCAATTCCCCGGGGGAGGTAAACAAGGGGAAGGTCTGGGGGCATCTTATTGCGAGGGCCGCCCGCACCATAAAATCCATCCTTGCGGATTTCGCAAATCATCGAACTTGGAGTCCAATCGCCTTCGGAACAGGGAATGGTAAGTTTGCCATCGGGGGTAAGACCGATGCCATCGGGATTACGAAAACCAGTTGCGATGATCTCTGCTGTCTTCCCATCTGGGGAAACACGCACCGCGCCCTGATTACTGGAAGCAAAACAGAAACTGCCATTCTTTTCACGCACCAAACCACAAATGAAATCATGCCCTGAGGGCGAAGTTTTATAGGCGTTGGAAAAGCATTCGTGAAAATCATATTCACCATCGTTATTTAAATCATAAAGCTTGGTGATTTGATCCCGCCCAAGAACATAGGGAATATCATCGTGAACAATCATCCCAAGCGCGTGGTGCAGACCGGAAGCGACCCTACGCCAAGTTACAATGCTAGACAATTTATCAAGCCCTTCAACCCGCCAAACATCACCCTGCATGGTGCAAACAAGGCCTGTGCCATCAGAAAGAAACGCGAGATCACCAGGAAAGAAAGGCAGCCTGGAAGGATTTTCAAACGGGACCTCAATCGTATCGATGGCATAGGGGGTACCAGTGCCAAGGGTGATTTTTCCTTGTATTTTTTGGGGGAAGCGCGTGGGCCCACCCTTTAATAACCCTTCTAGAGGGTGACCTTTTCGGGGTCCTACCTCCCTAAAAAACTTACCATCCTTCACCCATGGCGAATCAAGATATTCCACTCCATCAATGGTGTAGGAGAAGACTACTCGGTTGCCATGCAGGTGAAAACCATGGTAGGAAAAAGTTTTCCCGGGCTTGGTAGGCAAAGGTGGAGGTAGCATGGTTCCAGCGGGTTTAATGCCATCCATAAATCCATGGCGGATATTAGAGAAAGAGAGAAAGCCTCCCTGCCAAAGCGATTCATAATTAAGGTTTTCGGGATTGAAACAGGTAGCAAGTTCACCTTGTTCGCCAAGGAGAACAGCAATGCCCCGTGGAACCATAACGCCTGGGGCACGAAATATACCGCTCATGACTCTTCCAAGTTCCGCCTTGTTCCAGTTACTGCTTTTCCAAGTTTCTTCATTTTGATTTCCCCAGTGCCCATGTTTCCCACTATCAAGCCCGGGAAAGGCTTCAACCAGAAGTGGACGATCCGTCTTTGCCGCAAAGTGAGTAGCCTGCTTGGCATAAAAATCGTAAAGCCTTTCCCGATTGACAAACGCTTCCCACAAAGGCGAAGCTGCTTTATCAATGGGCTCGCGGGTGTATTCAAAGGTAGCTGGTTTCATTGCCGCCATCTGCATTTGGGGCATCAGACCAACGGCTTTAGGATCCTTGCCAAGATCCAGCAGAAATTTTACGAGGTCGCGCCTTTCATCGGCAGTCATCGCCTCTGCAATACCCGCAGGCATAAGGCTGCCCACCTCCTTGATTTCTTCAATCTCATTGCGCTGTAGTTTTATTTCCTTGGCTGTCGAAGCTTCCCGAAGCAACAATTCCGCAGGAGTTTCTTTCACCTTGTAACCCTGCAACACCTTCCCAGAAGAAGTGACAACGCTGTAGGCACGATATTCGTCCTTAATTTGCCTGGAAGGCCAAAGAACACCCTCAACAATTTCATGTGGCTTGATGCAGTTGGCGATTGCGGTGAGTTCGGGCCCAACTTGCCCGCCCTGCAAACCAACCTTATGGCATGAGACGCAGGCATATTTTGCAGAGCTAAAAACCATCGCACCCCGGGCACTATTACCCTTGGCTTGGGCATCGCTCAAAATGCTTTTAACAAGATCTTCATTGTAGGGTAATTGCTTGTAAGATACCAATCCCGGCACTGCACCAGCAGGCGCGGATGTTGGTAACTGTGATACCTTCCGGGCTGGAACAGGTGTTCTGGGTGTTGGTTTTTCCGCTCCTTTTTCCTTCTTCATCAGTTTTACAAGCCAATCAAGGCCATCGAGATTATCACGAAGCGTGAGTTCCGCATCGTAATTGGTATGTCCTAGTATGCCGATGGGGCCTTTATAACCTGATTTCAAAATCATATTCAAAAGCTCGAGATCTTTTTCGCCCTGACCGAGTTGCAGGATCTTGCGGTTTTGTTTGTCACCCATGCGATCCATGCCATTGATGTTGACACAGAAAAGCCAGGGTTGAATGCGTTTGAACAAAGGCAGGAAATTATCGATGTGATCGTGTCCATGGTGCAGGTTGTAGACAATGCCAACATTGGTTTCTTTGATTTGCTCAAGGATTTGCGCCTGATTTTCGGGCTCGCCAAACCAACCACCATGATTGTAGAGGCCGACACTGCAGCCGATTTTCCGGGCAGCTTCTGCAATGGGTCGAATCTGGTTGCAAGCGGCTTGTACTTTGGTTGCTTGATCTTTGCCCGGTGCAGGGTCGCCCATGGAGACCCAAAGTTGGGTATGGATCTTATTGCGTTCGAGTGCTTCAAGAATCTTTTTCGCCTGGGGGTTGAGGGATGCAGGAAACCAGAATGCGCTAAGCTCTACACCATTCTTTTTAAGTTCTGCAATTTCCTGATCGAAGGTTGGTATATGTTCATCACGCCAATCGTAGGCAAATTTGCTGAACCCAAGATCCTTTAGCATCTTGGCCCGATCGACAGGATTGCGTTTCTTGGAATCGAATGGAACGATGCACCAAGCCATGAGGTTGTCTTTGCGGAAAAGGACATCCGGGGAAGGTTGCTCGGCTGGTTTGCCTTGGGAAGTAAGAGCAAGGGAAATCATTAGAAAAAAGGAAGTGCTCATGGTTTAAAGCCCAAATCTGGAAAACTAAAAGAATCAATCTTAAATGATAGCTTGGAAGTGAATTGGCCGCAATGAAGTTCAGGTGGAAAACAAGATGATCTTAAGCTTTGGAAACACGGGACTAATTTTCCGAATAGATTAATTTTAACGCCTATGCGAACAAGAAGGTTTGCAGAAGATGGGCATATTTTCTTAAGTGCTTGCCATCACATGTTAGATTTTACACTTAACGGTAAAACGGAAAGTTAACACTAAGTTTTAATTGCTACCTATTAATCAAATGAAAGTTTTAAATATGCTTCATTTCTTGAATTCAAATTTTGGTAAAAAGACAAACTCTAATTCCAAGAACAAACTTTATTCCAACAAGCCTTCGCTTATGCGGCTTGAACAACGGGTGACCCCCGTGGCAGGCACCGGAACTGGCGTTCCTACCATTCTTACCGAAGGCACCGCCCTGGTTACGGAATACCATCTGAATTACCCAAGCAATCCAACCTCGGGCTCAACCCATGAAATTATTGATGATCCTGCCAATGACAATAGTTACTGGATTACCGGGATGAGCATGGATTACGTGGTTCATTACTTCGGGGACACCAACACCGCTCAATATTTTGCAATGCCCATGGGCAGTATGCCGCATGGAATAGTGTTTGACCCTGCAGGTAATTTATGGGTTTCTTTGGAGTATGCAGGGCAGGTTGTAAAGCTTGACCAAACTACTGGCGCAATTTTGGTTAGCGTTGATGTCAACATCCAAGCCAGCCCTTCTTCGCCCGTGCCTCTTAACCCGCACCCCCATGCCATTGCTATTGGTGCAGATGGTGTAACCATTTGGTTCACAGGCAAAAATACCAGCACGGTAGGTAAAATCAACCCTGTTAATGGGGCTATCACTTCTGCTTCAACAGTTACGCATTACAACTTACCCACTGTAGCAGCTACGCCAATTTATCTTGAGTTGGGAACCGATGGCAACATCTGGGGAACGGAACTAACAGGGAATAATATTTTCCGCGTTACCCCAACCGGAACGGTAACAGAGTTTGCTATTCCGACTTATAATAGCAGACCGATTGCCATTAAAGTTGGGCCAGCCAATGACCCTTACCTTTGGTTCACTGAAGAAGCAGGAAATAATATTGGGAAAATCAGTTACAGCGGTGTGATTGAAGAATTCCCCGTCCCTAAATCACA
Organism: Planctomycetota bacterium; assembly: GCA_009920765.1. Classification (GTDB taxonomy): domain Bacteria; phylum Planctomycetota; class Planctomycetia; order Gemmatales; family Gemmataceae; genus UBA969. The sequence goes on from RFZJ01000068.1 coordinate 22,529, forward strand.
GTCGAACTCTATTCTTGCAGGTTTTGCTTTTGATGCTCAGGGGAATCTTTGGACCCAAAGCTATGTTAACCAAAATAATCTTCCACCCACAGGCCCTGATTACATTGTAAGAATGGGTAACACCATTCTTGATGCGCCCAACGGCGATATTTCATCAGTCCTAATCACCCGCTATCAAGTTGAAAGTGAAGGTACTGTATTTCATCGCATCGTTCTTGGCGATGATGGCAACATGTGGTTTACTGAATTAGCACTTAACAACATCGGAAAAGTTAAAATTGTTCCCAATCCTGCACCCTTGCTTGCAGCAACTACACCTACTTCAGGTGAATCAAGAGTTACCCTTTATAACTCCAGCACTGCCGCAAATCTTGGTTTTGTTAACCCCTTCCCTGGATTCACAGGCGTTATCAACACCGCAACTGGAAGCTTCAGCAACAATGGTATAGCTTACACCGTTGCAGCAGCAGGCCCTGGTGGTGGCCCTGCAATCGCCATCGTTAATACCCAAACTGGTGAAGTGACCAAATCGTTTTTCGCCTACGATCCAGCCTTCTCTGGTGGCGTGACCATAGCCCTTGCAGATTTTAACAACGATGGCGTGCTAGACTTAGTGACAGGCGCAGGTGCAGGTGGTGGCCCACAAGTTAATATCTTCGATGGTTCGAATTTCTCCCTCATCAAATCTTTCTTTGCCTTTGATCCCAGCTTTAGAGGTGGTGTTAATGTTGGCGTCGGTGATATTAACCAAGATGGTGTGATGGACATTGTAGCAGCGGCTGGCGCAGGCGGTGGCCCAGAAGTTCGTGTCTTCAATGGCGCAACACTTGCAGTTATCAGCCAATGGTACGCTTATGAATCAAGTTTCTCCGGGGGCGTTACTGTTGCGGTGGGCGATTTAGGAGAAGATGGCGTGCTGGAAGTGGTGACCGGCGCAGGTTCAGGTGGCTCACCTTTGGTGAAAGTTTTTAACGCCATTAATGGCGCTTTTATCACCCAGTTCCTTGCTTATGCAGATGCCTTTAAGGGTGGAATTAGTGTGGGTATCAACGATGGCAATGGCAATGGTACGCTCGACATCATCACCGGTGCTGGCGCTGGTGGCGGCCCGCAAGTAAATGCTTTTGATTACCCGACCTTGGATCTATTATTCTCCTTCTATAGTGGCGACAGCACCAATACCAAAGGCGTGGTAGTGGGTAGCATCAATGGTCAATTCCTTCTCGGATAATTAGTAAACATCTAATAATAGAGAAGCCCGTGGGAAATAAACTCCCACGGGCTTCTCTATTATTTTAAAATGAAGTATTATCATGCCAAGAGTTCGGTGATTACTTTGCCATGCACATCAGAGATTTTTCGATCTAGGCCATTGTGGTAGAAACTCAGACGATCAAAATCGAACCCTAGGATATGAAGCACCGTTGAATAGAACTCCCACACATTGGTTACTTTCTCAACCGATTTTCTACCAAACTCATCGGTCGCTCCATAACTGATTCCACCCTTCACCCCAGCGCCCATCATCCAGACAGTAAACGCATCCGGGTTATGATCCCTGCCCGTGGTGTTCTGCTGGTGCGTTGGCATTCTGCCAAACTCGGTGGTCCATAACACCAGAGTATCTTCCAACAAACCTCGTTGCTTAAGATCATCCAAAAGCGCTGCGGTGGGTTGGTCAAACACCGGGCAATGCCTTTCGTAATCTGATTTCAAGGTACGGTGTGCGTCCCAGTTTAGCAAACCATCCACGCCACTTGCACGGGATGCGCAATAAAGATTCACATAGCGCACATCACGCTCAAGAAGCCTGCGGGCAAGTATGCAATTGCGCGCATAGGAAGCCTTCAAATTATTGGTGCTATCTGCGCCATAGGAAGCAAGCGTGGTTTTAGTT
>RFZJ01000069.1 GCA_009920765.1 Planctomycetota bacterium
AGAAGGCCCAAACAGCAACCTAAACAATAGGCTGGATCACCCTGTGGTGCAGGTATCGTGGGATGATGCAACCGCTTATGCAGCATGGGCGGGAAAACGATTACCCACCGAGGCAGAATGGGAATACGCATCCCGTGGCAACCTGCAAGACAAACGGTTTTCCTGGGGCGATCGCCCTCTTTCCGATGCCGACAAATTAGCCAACATATGGCAAGGCACATTTCCCCACCTGAATACAAAGCTGGATGGGTGGGAAAGGACCGCACCTGTTAAATCCTTCCCAAAAAACGGGTATGGCCTTTACGATATGGCGGGCAATGTTTGGGAGTGGTGTTCAGATTGGTATAGAGCAGATCAATATCTACAAATGGCCAATCGGCCCACGGTTGCAAGCCCGGATGGCCCTGCTAATAGCTGGGACCCAAACGAACCGCATACGCCCAAGCGTGTGACCAGGGGCGGTTCATACCTTTGCCACTCCAGTTATTGTGAAAGCTACCGTAATGCAGCAAGAAGGGGTACTGCGCCAGATACTGGAATGTCGCATCTGGGGTTTCGGTGTGCGCAATCAGAATAAGAAATATTCAATTAAAAAACTTCGCAAGGCGCTTCATGGTAAAGATTGAATGGGGCGATGCTTCAGAATCTCAGTTTACTAATCAATTGGTTCAAATTGTTTGTCAGGGTGCTTTAAATCAAGAATGGTTTGTCTTTTTATGACCGTTGTTCAGAGTGTCCAAAGGGCGCTCACCAAAAAGGTTTCGATAACCTGAAGCAAACCTGCCAAAGTGCCAGAATCCAAACTTGGCAGCGATATTTGAAACGGTTGCCTTGGTAGGATCGGAATTTTGAAGCTCCATTCTGGCAGCATTCATTTTGTAAATCGTAAGATACTTCAATGGTGATATCCCAAAATACTCCATGAAGATTTTTCGAAGTGTACGGCCTGAAACATTTGCAGCCTCGGCAAGATCTTCAATAAAAAGATTGTCAAGCGATTGGGTTTGCAACTTATTTTTAATGAGCAGCATTATCTGAGTTCGATTAATAATGGGTCGACCCACTCCGGTTTGCTCGATTACAGTGGGTTGCAAAGTAATACTTTCATAAATAGCCAGAATCTCTTTTTGAACTTTCCCATTGCTGGGCATACCCTTTGGCTGGTCATTCGCTTTTTCAACAAAGTCAAAAATCTCTTGAAGTATCTTCTTAAACTTTAAAACCGTATCATTCCCAACATGCACCACACCATTGGGGTGATTGTTTTCAGAAATAGTATTTTTCTTTAGAATTAGTTGGACTACCTGTAGGGGAATAAACAGATTCATCCAATCATGAACATCGTTGAATGAGATGATGTACTCGACATCGGGTACGCATACAAGCACCGAGTCAGATAATAACTTTTTGCCATTTACCTTGCATGAACCATTCAGCGGAATTTGAACAAGATTGCCATCACCATTAAGTTTGCCATTAATGATTGCACCGCCGCTTGCCCAGCCATATTGAAGGCTAAGTTCTCCCAAAACCACGCTATGGGTTCTCCACTCAGAAACTTTCAAGCTGGCAAGAATGCCGTCAAGCTTCAGAAAATTTATATCTTTTAGAAATGTATTAAAATCGGAGTGGTTTTTAATTTCCATGAGAAATTACACTTTAAAATTTGGTATAGGGCGAGCTTCAAATTATTAACCTAATTCTTTATGTATATTCTTAAACAGTTTAAAAAAAAGTTAGTTGGTGGAAAACAATTCGTTTATGCCAATATTGGACTGATAATAAGTGTCGCTCATGTTTTTTTAACAAGCAAATCATTTAAATAATAACCACCTGCAAATTAATGCCAATAATGGATAAGTTAAGTTGAAAGATAAGAATAAAACAGTCGCTCGTTAAATTTGAAATTTCTTTCGACAAACTTTTATTAATGCCAAGAATGTATTGTTTTAGCAAAACCGTGTGAAGACAATATGAAATTAAATTAGATAATTTGATAGTAAAATCACGAATAAGACTTTTTTATGCTTCTTGAATTTTCTTCTTGGATCGAAAAAATAATTGATCATCGATATTTCATTAAACGCATTTTGGCAAACGGAGGTATGGGCGTTGTATTTCTTGCTTTTGACCTACATTTAAACAAAGATGTGGTCATCAAAGCTCCTATCCTTAAATATTCCGACCCCAAAAAAGATCTCCTCCAACGGTTTGAAAGAGAGGTTTTAGTTCATACAGCTTTGGAACATCCGAGCATCGTTCCAATTATTGATAATGGCATTTACGAGGACCATCCATTTCTTGTATTGCAATACATCAAAAATGGAACCTTACGGATGCTGATGGACTATGCCAAAGGAAGGCACGAAGTTTGTTCTTCGAATAATCTCGCCCTTTGGTTGCCCCAGATTTCTTCTGCCTTGGATTTTATTCATGCCAACAATTGGGTTCATCGCGATGTGAAACCCGAAAACATTTTGTTTGACGCAACTTACAATCCTTATCTAACCGATTTTGGTATCTTAAAAAAATTGTTGATTAAGCCTGATGAAGTTTTCAGTTCTTCCCTGGGTTCTTTTATTGGTAGCCCGCAATACATGGCACCAGAACAACATCTGGGGGAGAGGATTACTGGGAAAACCGGTAAAACAATCAGCGATTCCCTTAAAGAATCATGTCGTAAATCTGCCTGTTCCCATTTCAGATGCCGTGATGAGATCTCTTGCCCTGAATCCTGAAGAACGATTTAAGAATTGTGATCAACTATGCTCGATCATATTTAATGAACTTAATTCAAGAACCGTTAATGATGAAGGGAAACAATCGAATCATTTTTCTTTTAACAAAAAACAAAGCATCCGTGAGATTTTGATAGCAAAGCTGGCTTCGCAGGTTGATTCTTTTTGCTCTAAACTCATGAAAGAAAAGGTGCTTACCAAAGCCCTTTACAGCGAAATGAAAACCGCTTTTTCGGAATATTCAAAAACAGATATCCGATTTGCAACTGAAGTGGCTGAACTGCTGGATTTTTTTACCATGAGCGGAACAATTGAGGCCACCAACTACGAAGATATCATCCAAGCCTTGAAGAAGCTTATTACGGAATAATGCAATGCTGCAATTTGGTTCCTATTAAACAACCGCCAAAAGCATCTTTTTAGTTTAGGTACAAACAAACCAAACCAGAATGGGAAATTATGGCAGCTTAGGGGCTTTGCCTCCAATAAATGATGAGTGAGGAGTTTAGGCAAACATTTCTGAAAAAACCGATTGTTCTTATTTTGCCTTTTCTGCTGACTATAACGAATATTTCATTCTTTTAATGAAATCCTTGATTCTTTTTGCCGATAAATACTGATGTCTGCCTTTGCAAATGCATGCAAAAGTTTTCGGTTTTAAATAATGGCTATGTCTTGGGGATTTACTATGTTTCAATTTTTTTCCAAATGGTTTTCAGCTTCCAATTCAAAGACCATTAAAAATCCTCGCAAAGCCTCTTCCTCTTCAAACCCTTTGCCTAAAATTGAATTCCTTGAAGATCGCACAACCCCAGCAAATATTACTTTTGCCTCTGGCGTGCTTACCCTGGATTTTACCAACTCCGATTCCACCAGCGAATCTGTCATCATTACCAATGATGGAACCACCATTGATGTTTCAGGCGATGCAACTGGTTCGCAACTTTCATTCGCCATCAATGATGTCAACCAAATCGTGCTTCAAGACAGTGGCGGTGGTTCTGCTCAATCAGCAAAATTTACAGGCTCTTCAGTTTTTAATCTTTCCGGAGGACTTGCAAGCATTGGGGTGGATTCCATTGAAGTCACCCAGGATATTTCCTCTGCATCATCCGATATCAGCATCGAAACTTCGCAATCGCTTCAGGTTTCTGCAAAATTAACCACTACCACGGGTGATATTTTTCTTAAGAACACCGGGTCTTCTTTAATTAATGACGCAGGAATTATTATCACTGGTTCAAAGGCAGAAATCCACACTTCGGGTGGCAACATTTTAATTGAAGGGACAGGATCGGGAAGCACAAATAATCTTCATGGTATTGCAATTGATGATGGTGCCAAAATCTTTGCAGGCGATGATGGTTCTACTTTTGGTTCCGTTTCCATCACAGGCATTGGAAGCAATATCGCATCGGGCGATTACAATTTCGGATTATGGGTCGATGGGATTGGTACCGAAATTAATTCTTCCGGGGGCAATGTCACCTTGCTGGGTACCGGGGGAGGGACCGGGGCCAGTGCCGGAAACTTTGGCTTGGTGGTTACCTCGGGCGCTGTTGTAACTGCTGGTGGCATGGGTGCCGTAAGCCTTACCGGTATTGGTAGCGCAAATGTTTCAGGCGGGGGCAACATGGGCCTTAGGGTTGATGGGACTGGCTCGCTTATCACCTCTTCGGGCGGTGCAGTTACCGTAACTGGTACTGGTGGTGGATCGGGCAATGCCGGTTATAATCATGGCATTCTTATTGGTAACGGAGGCGCCATTCTTGCTGGTGGCACCGGTTCTGTTACCGTTTCGGGCCAGGCTGGCATTAATGACACCAGTGGTAATAACTATGGGATTTTGATTTCATCTGCTTCTGCAAAAATTTCTTCCTCGGGCGGTGATGTATCTGTTACCGGCATCGGTGGCGGTTCAGGTACTGGCAACTATAACTATGGGATAAAATTAAGCTCCACCGCAAGTATTACCTCCGCCATCAATGGTAATGTTTCTGTAACAGGCACCGGTGGGGGCAGCAGTTTATCCACCATTGGCTTCAATCTTGGAATTTTTCTTGCTGATTCTTCAGCCATTAAATCTTCAGGAAATGGCACACTTTCCATCACTGGCAACGGTGGTTTGAATAGTGGTGGCAATTATAATCATGGTGTTCTTGTTGGCGTTTCTAACCTGGTACAAGCAGGGTCGGGCGGAATTACCATTACAGGAAATAAAACCACCGGTGCCACAAGCTACGGCATTGGCATGGATCAGACCACCTTGGTTACTACTGCAAGCACGGGTGGACAAATCTCATTCTCTGGTAATGGCATTTATCTTGGAAATACGGCTAAGATTGAAACCACTGGTGATGCAAGCCTAAACTCGACTGAAAGCATCAGCGGAGCAGGCCTGGTTGTTGCAAACAATCTGACACTTGCAGCTTCCACCGGGATTTCCGTCAACACTCAGATTGCAACTCTTGCAGGTGTTTCAAATACCACGGGCGATATCGTTATTGGGCAGTATGGCAATTTAAATCTCCCCTCGATCACAGCGCCTGGAAAACTCAGCATCATCGCAACAGGTACAATTTCCCAACGATCGGGGTCTTCCCTTAGTGTGAATGGTACAGCATCATTTAATGCGGGAGCAGGTATTATTCTAGAATCTGGAAGCAATGATTTTGTAGGTGCAGTCACTCTTAAAAACACGGGGGCAAACAATGTTTCCATCAACGATGCCAACGCAATCATCATCGCATCATCCAATGTAGGTTCTGGAACCTTGACCATTAATGCAGTTGGTATTTCGCAAACCGGCCCAATCACCCAGCAAGCAAGTGCTGGGGCAGCAACGTTTAATGCAGGGGCAGCTTCTTTGACCTTGTTGAATACTTCCAATGATTTTACAGGCACCGTGTCTATTAATAATTCTGGTTCGTTTGCAGTACAATTGGCTGATGCCAATGCATTGCAATTGGGCACGATTCTATCCGGGGGCGCTATTGCCATCTCGGCTCAGGGCTTTCTTACCTCATCCTCCCTTGGCACCATTGCAAATTCCGCAGCTTTGAGTTTAGCTGGTTCTTCCATAGGAACTGCTGATCAACCCATGACCATTCTTAATACTTTAGGTTTAAACGCAATTAGCACGGGCAATATCTTCCTCAAGGGATTAACCAACACCATACAGGTTGCAAGCTTGAATGCAGGCACAGGCACCATCACTCTTGCGGGAGGCAATTTCGTCTCCTTGGGTAGTGAAATCCTTAATGACAGTAGTTTGATCAATGTGAATGGTGGCGCCTGGGATTTAAACAACAACACTGAAACTATTGCCTCCATCTCGGGAAGTTCCAACATTCTTTTGGGCGCAGGAAGCCTAACTGTTTCTGGATCAACACTGGACAATTATTCAGGCATCATTTCAGGCAGCGGAAACTTCATCCGCTCAGGTTCTGGGTCCACCACTTTCCTAAGTGCAAATACCTACACTGGAAAAACTTTTGTCCTCGGTGGATCCATCATTCTAAACGCAAATCAGGCAAGCGATTTTATTGTGGATGGCGGTTCACTTTCGGGCGGTGCAATTATTGGAAAGTTGGAGGCGAAGAGTGGTTCGGTCAACCCCTCTATCTTGCAATCCAGCGATATCAACCTTTCTGGCCCTTCTACACTTAATATCACTATTCGAAATACAACACCCGGTTCGGGGTTCGATCAAATCACCACCCTTGGCACCATCACCCTTGGGGATGCATCCCTCAATCTTTCAGGAAGCTTTATTCTTCCCGCAGGTTCAGAATTGATATTGGTAAACAACGATGGTACCGATCCTATTTCAGGAACTTTCAAGGGGATTGCAAACAACCAGATTATCACGATCCAAGGCACAAACTATCTTCTTAAATACGATGGCGGTGATGGCAACGATATCACCCTAACCCGGCCAAATCCACAATTCATCACCGTGGGAACCATATCAACCTCCAACGGATCTGGTTTCAAACTTTATTCAGCAGACAACTCAATTTCTAAAACCATCACGCCTTTCAAGGGCTTTTATGGAGAAATCAGGGTTGCTTCAAACTCCGATTTTGATGGCGATGGCGTCAACGATGTTGTCGCTGCTGCAGGCCCCTCGGGCGGGCCCCGCGTTTCCATTTTTAGTGGCGCCACGGGAAACATCCTACTTGATTTCTTTGCCTATAATACTTCTTTTTCAGGGGGCGTTTTTGTTGCTTCCGGCGATGTAACTGGTGATGGTGTTCCAGATTTGGTCACTGGTGCTGGAGCAACCGGTGGCCCCCATGTTATTGTCTGGGACGGAGATTCACTTAACCACAATTCTCCTATTGCAAGGGCCAGTTTCTTTGCCTATTCTCCCACCTTTCTTGGCGGTGTTTCTGTTGCAACAGGCGACCTTAATGGCGATGGTTCCAGGGAAATTATTACCGGTGCGGGTATTGGCGGTGGGCCTCAGGTGAATGTTTATTCCAGTGGCAGTTTTTCTCTCCTTCATACCTTCTTTGCTTATGACTCCCGTTTTGCGGGCGGTATCTTTGTTGCTGCTGGTGATCTTGATGGTGACCACCATGCAGAAATCATCACCGGAACCGGACAGGGCGGCGATTCCAAGGTTAATCTCTTTGATGGACAAAACTTCCAGATGCTAGGATCTTTTTCACCTTACCAACAAGGTTATAATGGTGCTGTTCGTGTTGGTGCTGCAGATTATTACGGTACAGGCAAACAAAACATCATCACTGGTGCGGGCAACAATATAGGCCAAAACCCAATTGTTAAAATCTTTGATTTTGACACCACATTACTGGATTCGTTGTTTACGGGAAATTCAACAGGCTTCCAAAATGGTGTTTTTGTAAGTTAAACAGTTGTTTTTTCTGGATGTTTACTTTTAGCCACGAGCATTATTTATCTTTCGCCTTGCCACCCTTTTTTCCTAGGTCTGGAACATTATCCTTGGGGAAGAATCCCGAAAGCTCTTTCTTCACTGATTGAAATTTCGAATCTTTTGAAAGGTTGTTCCATTCCAACGGATCAACATCATGATCATATAATTCTTCATCGCCGTTCTCGTAGCGAATGTACCGCCATTTTTCCGAACGGACTGCATGGTTGTTGTGAAGATAAGTCGTGATTGCAGGTTGATCCCACTTTGCATTTGCATCTTGAAGCAAGGGTTTGATGCTCTTTCCTTGTACATGCGGCGGGATGCCCAACCCGCATAAATCACCAAGGGTTGGATACACAGACATGTAATCAACGGGCCGGTTGCAAACCGATCCAGGCTTGGTCATACCCGGTACGACATAAAGCATGGGTGAACGGGTGGCTTGCTCCCAAAGGGCAAATTTGCGCCAGTGATCTTTTTCGCCCAGATGCCAGCCGTGATCGCTCCATAAGATAATGATCGTGTTATCTTTGTAAGTTGATTTATCAAGGCCTTCAATAAGGCGACCAATCATAGTATCGCAGAAAGTGATGGTTGCAAGATAAGCACGCACCGCTTCCTTCCATTTGCCAGCTTCAGTGATGGTTTTGTGATCGCCCAGGGGCTTTGCCATTTTGATTCCCGCAGGCGGTACTCCTTCAAGTTCGTTTGCTTTCACCTTTGGAAGTTTGACTTGGTCCAGCGGATACATCTCAAAATACTTTTGTGGGACTTGCCAGGTTAAATGAGGCTTGTGTAAACCACATGCCAGGAAGAAGGGCTTCTCATGTTTCTTTCCCAACTCCTTGAGGCAGTAATTTACAATGTGGTAATCTTCCATTGATTCATCACCAATGGAAAGTGGGCCAAAGGTGAAGTTGCCATTTCCCCAAGTACCTTCCAAAGGTTTGTTCGTACTTTTCTTTTCAACTTTTTTGACATCACCCATAATTCCACTGGTAGCAAAATCATGCCAATAGGTTGCGGGTGGTGCATACGATCCGTGGTAGATTTTTCCCGAGCCACGAACATCATAACCATTGGCCATGAAATGCTGGGTAAGGTTTGGAACTTTGGCAGCAGGGCTTTTTCGCCAGTCAGCGTTGTTTTCGTAAACACCCGAAGCACCAGGCCTTAATCCAGACATTAGTGCGGTTCGCGATGGATTGCATACCGGGGCTGCACAATAACTATGCGTGAAGATCATACCCCGCGCTGCTAGTTTATCCATGTTCGGAGTTTTCACCTGCTTATCGCCCAGGAAGCCTACCCAATCTCGAAGGTCATCAATTGCAATAAAAAGAACATTTGGTTTGGATGAAAGTACTTCTGAGGCATTTGCAGGAGACAATGTAACTATCAAAAAAACAATAGCGAGTATTCGTTGCATTGAGATTTTTCCTGGACGTTTCGAGGCTTCTTTAAAGCTGATTGGGTTTGATTTTGTGCCACTACCAACTTTTCACCAAACCAAGCCATTAAAACAAGTGAAGAATAGCAAATGTGGTAGGGTAGTTCGATAAAAAATTGGTGTAATACAGAAACTTTTGGCTTACCGGCCGTGTTTAATGATTAGCATGGCTTAATAAGCCAAAGCTTCAAAGTTTTGTTTTAAATGGTGTAAAATGATCCGGGAATTAATATTTGTATTGGGCTTGGTCGGATTTTTACCAATGATAGTTGGTTGCTCAAATTCCAATGGTGATAATCAAGCTAAAACTTCAGACATTTCCACCGGTGCAGAAACTACTTTACAAGCAACTGATAACAACACGCCTAAAAATAAAAAAGGAAAAGTCAAAGATCCCCTCAAAATCAAGAGAGCAGATAAGCCCAAGAAAAAACCTAATATGATCGGATGAAACTTTTCTTTTAGAATCCAGCCCATGAAATTCAGAAACTTATAAACCAATACCAGAAAACTAAAAGCATTAGCACCATAATTGATCACGCACAGGCAAGAATAGATTTTCACCAATGCCGGATATCTCGGATAATCGGAACAACACCTCGACTAATATTCCAATCTGGGGCAAAGCCATCAGTCGTTCAAAGACCTGCGTAAACTGCTGGCAAAAGCTAAAAGTGTCAAAGATGTTGGCTTTGGCAATGACTCCCAGGATATCTTCTTGAACTGTTTTGCAACGATTCGTCAGGTTGGGGCTGGTTTTTGTCATTAAAATAGATTCCAGCATAACTGCTGCCCCGCCCCTTCCTTGGACTAATTGATATGGCCTTCAAAGCCATTCAAGATCATTCATGCCACTTTAATTGAAATATTTCAAAAAACATGATACATTTATAAGTCTTACTTGCCAGGCACTCCAGCATAAAGAAAATTAGCGTGATCCCAAAATGCTGCATTCCTATTCAGTTGTTTCTAATTGTGACCATTCTCGGGATGGCCTCGATATTTTCTTCACCAGTTATTGCGGGAAATGAGGAAATTTCTGAAAAGAAGAGGGCTGAAATTCTTAAGACATTTCGCAATGATGTCACCCCATTTCTCAACAACTATTGCATCGAGTGCCATGGAAAAAACAACCGGGTAAGACAGGGTGATGTCTCGTTCGCAAATACTTTGAAGCGACCCGGGGCCGGTGAATTTCGCAAACAATGGCAGGTAGCTCTTTCGAATGTCAAAGAACATGCCATGCCACCTGTTGACGCCAAGAAGCAGCCGACCGACGAGGAACGAAAAAAATTCGTTGAGTGGATTCCGCAGGTTAAATATCTCAACCCCAAGGATCCAGGTACTTTTATCATCCACAGACTTAACAAGGTGGAATACGGAAACACCTTACACGATCTTCTGGGTATCGACCCATCCATCGCCAAGGATCTTCCAGACGAAGTGCCGGGTGAAGGATACTTGAATACGATTTCCCCTTTGCAAACTGAACAATATCTGGTGATTGCTAATGAGGCCTTGAACCTGTCGCTCGGAATGAAGGACGGGCCGCCTACCAGTAAGCAGAAACTTCTTTTTGGAACAACCCCTTCGTCTGAAAACGATTGGCGTGGGGCGGCAAAGAAGGTGGCGTATTCACTAGCTCGCAGTGCTTATCGTCGACCCGCAACGGAAGAGGAAATTGCAGTGCTGTTGAGTGTCTATGATCTTTCTCGTGAGAATAAACTCGATTACCAGGCATCATTGCGTATGGTGTTGAAGGCTATACTCATCTCGCCGCAGTTTCTTTTCATCACACCTGCGAAGGAAGCACCAGCTAATCAGAATATTGTTCAACTCGATGATTATCAGCTAGCTTCAAGGCTGTCGTATTTTCTCTGGTCGACCATGCCTGATGCCGAACTTTCGGCGCTTGCCGATCTTGGAAAACTAAAGGAACCAGAAACCCTGCGGGCCCAGGTAAAACGAATGCTACTAGACCCCCGTTCGAAAGCTCTTTTTGAGGGCTTTGGCTCGCAATGGCTTGGTGTCAGGGGGCTTAAAGACAAACGATTCGACCCAGTCAAGTTTCCAGGAATGACTCCCGATTTGCGATCAGCGATGTATGAGGAGGTCTGGATGCTATTCGATGACATAGTCAGGAATAACCATAGCATCATGAATTTCATCAACAGCGATTACACTTTTTTGAACGAGAAACTCGCAAAGATCTACGGACTCGAAAAAAATATAACCGGCCCACAAATGCAACGTATCCAGATCACCGATTCCAATCGTGGTGGGATCCTGGGGATGCCGGGCATCCTTGCAATGACTTCCTTCCCTGACAGGACTAGTGCGGTAAAACGAGGCGCATGGGTGCTTGAGCAAGTACTGGGCGAGCATATTCCACCCCCGCCTGCCAATGTTCCAACCCTTGAAAAACAGGATAAGAAAAAAGTTGCTAACCTGACACTGCGCCAGCGAACGGAACTCCATCGCACCAATGCCACCTGTGCGAACTGCCATAAGGTCATGGACCCGATCGGATTCGGTTTGGAAAACTTTGATGCCATAGGTCGCTGGCGTGAAAAGGATGATACCGGCGCCCTGATCGATGCTACAGGGGAACTGCCAGGTGGCTTGAAATTCAATTCTCCAAAAGAGCTTAAAGCTATAATCGCTTCTCGCAAGGATGACATCGCCCGCAACCTTGCCGAAAAATTGCTCGCCTATGCTCTTTCCCGACAGATTGAAGGTTATGATCAGATCGTAGTCGACCAATTACTGGAAAATGTCAGTAAGGACGGCTATCGTATGCAATCGATGATCATTGAGGTTGTTGTCAGTTATCCATTTACCCACCGTAGTATTAAATAAGGTCAAAATCATGAATCAAAAATCCATGCTCGATCGCCGCAACTGTCTTAAAGGCATTGGTGTAACCCTTGCCCTGCCTATGTTGGACTCCATCGGTTGGGCTGGGAACGAAAAGGGCACGCCTGCCAAGCCCCCTGTTCGGCTTGGCTTTATGTACATGCCACACGGTGTCATCATGAAGGAGTTCTGGCCATCCAGCCCGGAAAAATTCCTTACCGAACCACCAAAGGCTATCGAGGCTCTTCGTCCCATTTTGAATCAATGTCTGATGGTTAAGGGCGTTTCAGGTGTGCCAATCAAACCTTTCAATGGTGCACCACACGCATTGGAACTATCGACATGGCTTACTGCCACACTTCCCAATGCTGATCACCGCAACAAGATTGACATTGCTATTTCTGCCGATCAGATTGCTGCGAACTATATCGGTGGGTTGACTACTTTGCCGTCCCTTGAGTTGGCGACGATGCCCCAAACACACAAGGAAAACCAGGAGGGCTTGAACGAAGGCTACTATTCGCATTGCAGTTTCCGCTCGGCTACCCAAACGATGCCCGCAGAGATTAATCCACGCAACGTGCTCAATCGCCTTTTTGGCAAAGTCGATAAACCAGGCGTAACCCCAAAGCACGATCCGCTCGACCGCAGCTTGCTCGACTTGGTCATTGGTGGTGCTCGCGAACTTCGTAAAAAACTTCCGCAAGACGATCAGCACAAGATTGATGAATACCTTGATAGTGTCCGGTTCGTGGAACGCCGTATCGTTGCGATTGAACAACGGCAGAAGGATGCCGCACTCGAGAAAGCAGGGGTTAGCTCTACAAAACGAAATGCATCCGACTCGCCTCCCATCGAGATCAAAATCCCTGTGGGTGAAAAACGTAGCGAATACATGCAGGTGATGTGCGATCTTAATGTGCTCGCATTCCAGACTGATACAACACGGGTCAGCACCTACATTGGTTCCACACCAAACGGTGTGACCTATCCCGAGCTTGGTTTGAGCGGTGAGCACCATTCCTTCACCCATCACCAGAATAAGGATGAAACCATGTCCAAGGTGGCGGCCATTACTGCCTTCAACATCGCACAGTTTGCCTACATGGTTAAAAAAATGGCCAGCCTCAAGGAAGGCAAGGGCACTCTTCTTGACAACTGCATCATGATGTGGGGTTCCGGCCTTGAAGATGGAAACAACCACACCCGCGAGAATCTTCCGTTCGTAATTGCAGGCGGTGGCGGCGGCTCACTAAAGACCGGTCGCTTCCTAACCACCAGAGCAAATCAAGGCGATCTGCTTGCCACCCTTCTTGCCTGTATGGGTATCCCTCTCGACCGTCCGATAGGAAACTCAACCAAGCAGATCAAGGAAATGATGAACGGATAAATAGGCAAAACTAGCAAAGCAATAATGGTGCAATTTCCGTGGATGTTACTTCATACCTTGGCTTGGTGATTTATGCGCACTCTTGTTCTTCTTTTATTTTTTAACTTTGCTTTTATTGTTTTTGCACAGACCCAAAAGCTTGCTCTCGAAATCGTGGATATTGGCAAGGGCGTTTCCCTGGAACTTCTTATTGTACCTGCGGGAAAATTTACCATGGGTTCCCCCGTTTCTGAACTAGGGCGAACTAACAACGAGCTTGAACATGAAGTTACCATTTCAAAATCATTTTTCCTTGGTAAGTATGAAGTTACACAAGCGCAGTGGGAAGCTATCATGGATGAAAACCCCAGCAGTGAAGGTGGGGCTAAACTTCCCGTTACCGATGTTTCTTATGAGGATTGCCAGAAATTCATCAAAAAACTAAATGAGAAAACCAGTGGCGGATTTCGCTTGCCCACAGAGGCCGAATGGGAATATGCCTGCAGGGCCGGTACTAAAACCTCTTATGCTTTTGGTGAAAGGTTTGGCAAAGATCAAGCCAACTTTTATGATTCTAATATCGGTAAACCCGTTGCTGTTGGAAGTTATAAACCTAATGCCTTTGGTTTTTACGATATGCATGGCAATGTGGATGAATGGTGCAATGATTGGTATGGGCCTTATGCAAAGGAACCAATTTCGAATCCCAAAGGTCCAACAGAGGGAAAATATAAGATATTGCGGGGTGGTGCCTTTAATTTTGATGCTTCTTACCAGCGTTCTGCGATAAGGAATTTCATCCGCCCTACCGACCGTGATCATAATCTGGGCTTTCGTATCGCCCGCAATAATTGATTGAAATTCTTTTTTATGTACTGCAGCCGCAGTAAACTGCAACTAGGCAGTGATTTGAATGGAAACTGATAAATGATCTCTGACGTAAAAAGTGACGAAGTCCAGTAACCTTTCGGCCATTTTCCGGTACACCTTCGACCATTTTCGACCATTTTCCGGTGCAGCAAGACACAGAAACGGTTTGCAATTCTTCGCAAAGTTTGACGGAAGTCGTTGGTAGTTGCAAGGTTATGCGAAATGATGCGAGTTGTAACGAAGTAATACAAAGTAAGGGAGTGACCTCGCTGGGACTCGAACCCAGGACCTACGGATTAAAAGTCTGTTGCTCTACCAACTGAGCTACGAGGTCAATTTCCCTACTATTATGAATAGATATCGTAAGGCCAAAGGTCAACCCAAAAACTAAAGTTCTCCGTGTTCTGCCAACCAGCGCTCCGCATCCAATGCAGACATGCAGCCACTTCCGGCTGCGGTAATTGCCTGCCGATAGTAGCTATCTGCTACATCACCAGAGGCAAAAACGCCATCCACGCTGGTGTTGGTTCGGGCGGGCTTTTGCCAAACAATGTAACCTTTATTGTCTAATTCCAACTGTCCTTTAAGGAAGTCGGTGTTCGGGGTATGGCCGATGGCGACAAACATGCCACTGGTTGCCAATTCTTCGGTTTTCCCAGTAACTAGATTTTTAAGCTTAACCGCGGTAACGCCATCTTTATCATTACCCAATACTTCTTCGACAGCGCTATTCCAGCAGGGCTTGATTTTAGGGTTGTTTAGGGCCCTATCTTGCATGATTTTGCTGGCACGAAGTTTATCCCTGCGATGAACCAGATAAACAACACTTGCAAATTTACTTAGGTAGGAGGCTTCTTCGACAGCAGAATCACCACCACCCACTACCACCAAGGGTTTATTGCGGAATCGGGGTAGGGCTCCATCACAAACCGCACAAGCTGAAACACCCCGGTTTTTAAAGTTATCTTCGGTAGGAAGCCCTAGATAATTGGCGCGGGCACCTGTGGAAATAATCACCGACATAGCTTCAACCGTGTTTCCTTCCAAGGAAGTGATGCGGAAAGGTTTCTTGGAAAAATCAACATGGGTGATATCATCAGTAATAATACGGGTGCCAAAATTAAGAGCCTGCTGGCGCATAAGATCCATAAGCTCGGGGCCAGTGATGCCATGACCCGGTTGGCTTTTTTTATCTAATATCCAGAAAGGCCTGCGATCTTCGGGCAGAGCAGTTTCTAAAAATTGATGCAAACTTGCCGAAGGAAAACCCGGAAAGTTTTCAACTTCGGTGGTAAGGGCGAGTTGGCCCAGCGGAAGGGTACCTTTAATACGGTTTTCTTCAGTAATGGCACCTTCGAAAACAATAGGTTGAAGGTTGGCTCGGGCAGCGTAAATAGCAGCAGTCCAACCAGCAGGGCCAGAACCGATGATGACAACTTTTTCCGCCATTCCATCTCCTTGGAATAAACAGGGCTTTGCCTTGAAAGCCCACTTGGTTACATTTGTAACTAGTATTCTAGGAAGGAATGTCTGTGAGCGCAACGATAGGATAATGTTTAACGGGAAATTTAAATGATCCATCAACTTACGAAGCTACGAGATATTTTGCGATATGTACCCCGGTTCCGTGATAGAACCTTCGTAATTGCGCTTGATGGTATCGTGGTTGAAAGCGAAAACTTCCGCAACATTCTTTTGGATATTGCGCTTTTGCGCAGTTTGAACATCGGGGTGGTACTGGTGCATGGGGCTGCCCATCAGATATTAAAGCTTGCAGAAGTCATGGGTAAAAAACCATCAAATCTCGATGGCACCGGGATTACCGATGCGGATACCTTGGATTTAAGCCTGCTGGCTGCAAGCCGGGTTTCCCATGAACTCCTGGAAGGTTTATCCACCTCGGATCTTAAGGCATCGGTAAGTAACTCCATCGTGGCACACCCCGCGGGAATTCTTCAAGGGATCGATCAACAACATACAGGCAGGGTCGAAAGAATCGACACGGTGTTGCTAAATTCATTGTTGAAGCAAGATATTGTTCCGGTTATCCCACCGATTGGGTGCGATGGGGAAGGGCACAGCTTCCGCCTTAATTCAGATATTGTTGCCTCTGAGGTTGCAAGGGCTTTGCAGGCGGTGAAACTGATTTACCTGACTACGCAATCAGGGTTGGTAATTAAGAAGGCCAAAAAGAACGACAATAAAGAATCATTTGTCAGGCAGATTTCCGTGGATGATGCGGAGCAGATACTCAAAAAACAACGTGATGATATCACCCTGTCCATGGTTTCAAAAATTGAGCAGGCAATCAAAGCTATCCGGGGGGGCGTTCCCCGGGTTCATCTTATTGATGGGCAGGTTGAAGAAGGCTTGCTTGCAGAGGTGTTTTCAAATGAGGGAATCGGCACTCTGATTCATGCCAATGAATATGTTGCGATTCGAAAAGCGCAAAAAAAAGATGCGCGTGCGATCCATTCGTTGATTCGCAATTCCATTGCGAACGATGAGTTGATCAGTAGAACCCGTACTGAAATAGAAAAACAGGTGGACGAATTCTTTGTGTTCGAGGTGGATAAAAACCCAACGGGTTGCGCTGCGCTACACTTTTTCCCGAATGAGAAGAAAGCCGAACTGGCGTGTTTATGTGTCGACCCACGCCATGAAAACCAAGGCGTAGGGACGAAACTCATGCAGTATGGGGAGTCGCTTGCAAAAGCAGCTGGCATGCAGGAATTATTCTGCCTGTCCACGCAGGCGATCAACTTTTTTCAGCAAAAAGGTGGGTTCCTGCCTGGTTCCCCAGATATGCTGCCTTTGTCTCGGAAAGAGAAATACGACAAAAGTGGCAGAAACTCCCTCGTGCTGGTTAAGAAATTAACCCCTTGAAATAGCATCCCTTATAAAGTTGATGATTATGATTTTTCAGATTCGGTACGGATGTGATCCAATACCCGTAGGTGGATTCCATGGATTACCGCATCCGACCATATCCCCCAATAGCCATTGGGCCACATGTTGTTGGAATACCAGGTGCTGCCCTCCAACCTGGTGCGATTACCCTCCAAGCGAATCAATCTGAATTCGCCTTTCTTACTGCTTAAATGGTGGTCAAGATGGGGTGGGTGAATATTGTAGGGGCTCCATTCCTTCATGGGGCAGGGTTGGCTGGTGACATCAAACGAAAGCCTGTTGGGTTCATCCCAGCGGGTGATGGGTTCGACAAAGGGGCCGGTTGAAAAAATACAGTTCCTTACGGCTCCTATTCCCTTGCCTTCGATTTCTGCCCGAATCGGATATGCAATCCCTGTAAAAAACATCCAATGCCTGTTGGTTTCAGGGATGGGGGGAAACGCAATCACCTGGCTCCATACTTTTTCGGGTGGCGCATTGATTTCAATGATGCTGATCACTTCGCGAACCGGGGAAGCCTCTTGCATAATTCGTTCCATGCCCATCAACAGGGGCAAACCCGGAACTTGAAGCAAAAGCAGTAGTGGAAATGCGCTTTGGGAATAGGGCCTGCGTTGTACCAAATACCCTAGTAAACACCCGAGAAGGGAAAGCACCAAACCCATGGGCATAAACATGATCAGGCAGATGGCACCTTCTATTCCAAGGAAAAAAAGCAAAAGAAATGCCAGAACACTTGAATAAAACCCAACCTTCATAGTGTTTCCAAAAGGCTGGGGGTTATGCCAACCGAAGGAAAGAACGGAGAAAAATCCATGGGCAAAGGGCAATCCAATGAACAGGCCAAACCCATAATTTTGCAGGATATTAGCTCCAAAAAATGCAAGGGGAACGGTGATCATGCAGGAAACCACGGTCGATCTGAAAATTACACCCCATGTCGGGGCCACCAACCCGGGCACCTGCGTTTCAGAATTATTCATTGGTTCTAGAGGCAAAACCACCCTGGCAGGTAAAAGGCAAAGCAAACCAATCAAAAAAAGATTCAAGACCGGCACAAAAAACAAGACCACCAACCATCTAGGAAGATCCGCACTCAATAACCTTCTAAAAGTCATCACGGTGCCGATGATGATGAAGGGAATTGAAAGTGCCAGCATGGTTAGGGCGAAAACGCGTTCATCAGGATTAAGGTTGAGAAGGGTTACTGTATCGCCATCAGGCCATATGATATACTTTCTTGGGGACCAGAATTTATTAAAAAACATCCAAGCGACCCAAACATCGATGGCATACTTAAGCAGCATAAGGGAGATACCAACCAAGGCATATCTTTCCCGGGTTACCGGGGTATTTAGTGAGTGGATTAATTTCATTTTGTCTCCCTACCATCACAGCTTAACTTATTAGTAAAAATAACAGGTAAAACATGGATAACAATAATAATCCACCCCTCAGTTTTTCTAAAGTCATTGGGAAAATGGCAGCGAATTCAACTTTCACCAAAATTCTTCTCAAGTATTCAGGGTGGACTCCAAATCCAAGTTTGGCAACAACTTGGCAAGGGAAAGATTTTGTCATTGCAATGCGTTTTCGATTGGTGCAATTGATAGCTGTTGTATTTCTCATTCTGGATTCAACTTTTTTCTTCATGCAAATGAAGGACAACGAAAATCCTTCAGGCAAAATCACAATTTATTTGGTTGAGTTGATAGTCAGCGTAGTGGTTTTTTTTGGCTATGAATTGTGGTACCACAAAAAGCGCTTGATGTACCAGTCCCGCAAGGAAATTGAACCCGTTTTTTATAAGGTTTTAACTGTTACGATCGAAACCTCCATCCCATTCGTTTGCATCTTGATTCAATCCTTGCACCTACCGCTTGAAAAAGCTTATGCGAATGTGTTTTTGATCGAGCATATTCCCTTCATGCTGTTAGGCATTCTTTACCTGCGTTTCTGGCTATGTTTTTATGCCGCCCTTATTGCAAGTGCAGGCAGAATCCTAATACTCCTCTTGATTTTGTTTTTTAGCGAAGTGGACAAAAAATTGCCTGACTATCTCTGGGGCGTTGCGGAGATTATACTTTCCGGCTTCATCATGGGAACCATTGCTTTGCTATTGCGAAAAATGATCGAATCAGCCATTGCCGTGGCTTCTGAAAAAAACAGGCTCCAAGATATCTTTGGTAGATTTGTTTCCAGGGATGTTGCAGAGCAGATAATCTCCAAAGAGCTAAAAATTGGTGGGGATAATATCAAGGCTTCGGTTCTTTTTCTGGATATTCGAAACTTCACTCATCGCTCTTCCACCATGGCCCCGGAAGACGCGGTGACCTTCCTTAACCAATTATTTAACTTTACGGTTGCTGAAGTTGAAAAAGCTGGTGGCATTGTCAACAAATTTTTAGGCGATGGCTTCATGGCAGTATTTGGAGCACCCCTCAGTCTTCCAAACTCCTGCAATTCCGCTGTGCTTTGTGCGATTGCGATTTTTGAAAAATTACAGTTGTTCAACACTTCTAAAACAGCTGAAATCGTCAAGCTGGGTATCGGTATTAACTATGGGCCCATGGTTGCAGGGGTGATGGGCACTGACACACGAAAGGAATATACGGTGATTGGCGATGTCGTGAATACCGCATCAAGAATTGAAGGCCTCAACAAGGAGTTTGGAACCAGCCTGCTGATTTCGCAAAGCGTCTACGATAAGCTGGATGCCTCGCTTAAGGACCAATTCCAAAGCCTGCCTCCCACGATGGTTAAAGGTAAAGATGAACCGATCTCAATATATAAAAAAACATGAATATCAGAGACTCCAACCAAATAGCAAAAGCCGGAGGTGCCTTGACACCCCCGGCTTTTTTGTTACTGCTGGTTACTATCCAAGATTTACCGTCACCGTTTTGGTTTCAGTGTAATGATCCAGCGCTTCTTCGCCGTTCTCACGGCCTTGGCCGGACATCTTGAATCCACCAAACGGTGTCGTGGTATCTACGATGTGGTAGCAATTGACCCAAACGGTTCCAGCCTTGACCGCAGCGGCGTAATTGTGTGCCTTATCAATATTCTTGGTCCAAACGCCTGCTGCAAGCCCGTAGAAGGTATCGTTGGCACGGGTAATAACTTCATCCATGTCTTTAAAGGGAAGAACACTGACCACCGGCCCAAAAATTTCATCCCGGGCGATTGCCATTTCATCCCTCACGCCATCAAAAATAGTTGGTTCGATAAAGTATCCCTTAGCGCCCTTGCGTTGACCGCCACTCACCAACTTTGCCCCTTCCCGCTGTCCCAAATCCACATAATGAAGAATTTTGTCGAGTTGTTCCTGGGAAACCTGCGGGCCCTGTTGGGTGGATTCATCGAGGGGATCGCCCATTCTTCGCTGCTTAGCCTTGGCGGCAAGCCTTTCAACAAACTCCTTCTGGATTTTTTGTTCAACAAAAAGTCTGCTTCCTGCGGTACAACACTGACCGCAATGGAAATAAATTGCATGGAATGCGCCTTCAACAGCTTGATCCATATCACAATCAGCAAATACCACATTGGGGCTTTTGCCTCCAAGTTCGAAGGTGGTGCGCTTTAATGTATCAGCGGCCTTCTTCTGGATGATTTTTGCGGTGTCAACATGGCCTGTAAAAGCAATCTTGTCAACGCCCGGATGAATCACAAGTGCATTACCTGCGGTTTCCCCAAAGCCATTCACAATGTTGATAACCCCAGCAGGAAACCCGGCCTCAATTGCAAGTTCAGCAACCCGAAGCGCTGTAAGAGGAGTTTGCTCAGCGGGTTTCAGCACGATGGTATTGCCACAGGCAAGTGCTGGTCCCCATTTCCAGGCAAGCATAAGAAGTGGGAAGTTCCAGGGAATGATCTGGCCTATTACGCCAACTGGTTGACGCAGGGTGTAGGAAAGGAATTTTCCGCGGACAGGAACCGTGCGGCCTTCAATCTTGTCGGCCCAGCCAGCGTAATAACGAAGGGTGTTGATGGTGCCCACCAAATCGCCTCGGGCATCCGTAATGGTTTTGCCACAATTAAAAGATTCAAGAACAGCAAGTTCTTCGGCATTTTTTTCGATGAGATCTGCAAGCTTGAACATGAGTTTCCCGCGATCTGCTGCATCCATTTTGGCCCAAGGGCCAGATTCAAGCGCTTTGCGGGCGGCTTTTACTGCAAGATCGACATCCTTTGCGGATGCCTCAGCGACTTTTGCGATAACTTCCCCTGTTGCAGGGTTGTAGGTTTTAAAGTTTCCTCCTTCAACCGGATCAACCCATTTGTTGTTGATCAAAAGCTTGGTTTGCTTGATTTTTGGAGTTGTAGCCTTTTTTGCCGCCTTTTTTACTGTTACAGCCATGCTAAATACCTCAAATTAAAATGGGAGAATACGATGCCTTGGTAGTTTACCTTGAAAAACCAACCTTGGTAAGCATGATAATTACATAAAACCAGAAAGCAAGTGTTTG
Source organism: Planctomycetota bacterium (assembly GCA_009920765.1). Classification (GTDB taxonomy): domain Bacteria; phylum Planctomycetota; class Planctomycetia; order Gemmatales; family Gemmataceae; genus UBA969. The sequence goes on from RFZJ01000069.1 coordinate 21,566, forward strand.
CTTTTTACATTTCATGTTCCCTTTCCTAGTCGGTATTGCTTCTCTGGTCCAATAAAAGTTATAGATACATGTTCGGGAGGATGGACGCTCCCAAATTTAGACCATTGCACGGAGGCAAGACCCATGAAAAGTGAATCAAATTTTTTCTCAAATACAGATTGGCAAAAACGCATCGGATTGGGTGTATTAACCGTTGGTGTTGCCCTTACCGCAATGCTTGTTTTACGAAAAGTCCCCCAACCAAAAGTTGCTGCTGAAACACCCCAGATAAAAACCGAGGCAAAGCAAACTGCTTCACCTGCTTCCCTGCCCAAATCTCTTCAAACTTCAAACATTCCTTCCACCAACTCCGACTATTCCAGCAGGGTTGTTGCTTATGTTTACGACAACATACCAATTACCCGGGAAGAGTTGGGTGAGTATTTGATCGCCCGTTATGGCACCGAAAGGCTCGATTTGCTTTGCAATAAAAAGATTATCGATAATGAATGCCGTAAAGCTGGCATTGAAGTAACCGCAGCGGAAGTTGAAAATTCCCTTTCAGAAGATTTAAAGGGATTGAATGTTGATCGCAAAACTTTTGTCGATAAGGTTCTTAAGAATTATCGCAAGAACCTCTATGAATGGAAAGAAGATGTGATTCGTCCGAAATTGATGTTGGGCAAATTAGTCCGTTCCAAAGTCAAAGTGACTGAAGAAGACGTCAAGAAGGCATTTGATGCATACTATGGTGAAAAAGTCGAATGCAGGATCGTGATGTATGAAAAAGGTTTTGAAAGGGCAGTGCTTTCTGATTACCCCAAGCTAAGAGATTCTGAGGAAGAATTCCACAAGGCTGCGAAGAATCAGAAAAGCTCCTCCCTTGCTGCAACTGCTGGAAAAATCAGGCCCATTGCAAGAAATACCACGGGTAACGAAGAGCTTGAAAAAGCAGCTTTTGCCCTTCAACCAAATGAAGTCAGCCCTGTGATTGGTACCCCCGAGGGTTTGGTGATTGTGAAATGCGACAAGCGTATTCCTGCGGATACCACCATTAATTTGGAATCGGTTCGCGAGAAGATCACCGCAGAAATCATCGAGAAGAAAATTCAGGCTGAGATCCCTGTTGCTTTTGCAGAAATGCGCAAGCGAGCGAATCCCAAGCTCATTCTTCAAGGCACCAACCAGACAGATGATCTTACCAAAACCATTGCTCCTTTGATCAAGGAAGTGGATGATGCCTTAAAAGCAGTTGGTGGTGGCAAATAAGCCAGATTTTCTTTGTTTTAAATCTAAGCTGTCATGCATTCCGAAGCATGGCAGCTTTTTTTATGCCCTACATTTTAAATTTCTCGAATTACCATCTTGCCAAGAATCATTTTTTGTAAGAAGATCATAAACTGTGGTCCTACTTTTTGTTTAACAAAATCAGGAGAAGCAGATGAGGAGATTTTTGTTATCCCTCGCAGGGATTTTAGGAGTAACTGTGATGGCAATCGCAGCAGACAAGGCGGAAGAAGGCAAGCCTGCCCCCATGGTGGAATTAAGCGCAGCTTCCAAAGCCAAGGGCGATAAGGTTAACCTTGGTGATTTCAAAGGGAAGAAGAATGTAGTACTCTTCTTTTATCCCAAAGCCATGACTGGTGGCTGAACCAAGGAATCGTGCGGTTTCAGCGGTCTTGCTGAAAAATTTGCCGCACTTGATACGGTTGTTTTTGGTATCAGCACTGATACCCTGGATTTACAGCAGAAGTTTGTTGAAAAAGAGAAGCTTGAAATCCCATTGCTTGCTGATCCTGAAAAGAAAGTGACCACAGCTTTTGGCGCACTCAGTAAATCGGGAATGGCTTCGCGTTACACTTATGTAATCGACAAACAAGGCGTGGTTAAGAAAATTTATACCACAGTAAAGCCTGATGCTCATCCGCAGGAAGTTCTTGATTACATCAAGGCCAACCTGAAGTAATTCAAAATCAACTTCTTAAACAAAGACAAGGGGCCCGGGTTTTTCCCGGGCCCCTTGTCTTTTTGTGACTCACACTTTTGATCTCAGTATTTTAAGATCACATCGATGGCAAAGGTGAACAGCCCATTGGATGGGTTTCCATCATTGTTGTAAGCCTTCGAGGTGGAGTTGTTGTCATACCTGAACTCAGGACGAACCCACAATTGCTCTTCATACATTTTGTAGGTGATGCCCTGGGTAAGGGTGGTATAGAGACCGGAGTAGCCAGTCCTCACACCTTCGGTATCGGTGAAGAATTCAACACGGCTGGTGGTGTAAAGCTTGTCGGTCACATTGAAAGTAAGGTAGTTGACAAAGCCGTACCAGTTGGCCCAACCCTGGTAATTCGCTGGGGGGGCATTACCCTTAACAATGGTAGAAATGAGAGGTACTTTGGCGACAGCCGAATTATAGTTGTTGATGAAGGAATACATGGTATCCGAAGTGAAAGACCACTTATCATTGATCGTGTGATTGAACAGGATTTCAAACACATCAAAAGTATTCGCAGTGCCTTGCGAGCTGTTGAAACTTGGGTCGGTAAGCTGGGTGTAGAAACTAAAGTCTGTTCCACCATCTTTTGATGCCCACTTCAAACCACCAAGGTAGGAAGCCTTGGCTGAAGGGCCAAAAAAAACGCCAGAGCCACAAGTTAAACCGTTGTACATCGTCCAATGGTCATCGAGTTTGGTTGCAGTAAGAACACCGGTGTGGGTGAAAGGATTATTCATGAAAGTGAGAGCACGACTCACCAGTTTATTCTGGGTGGGGTCGATA
>RFZJ01000070.1 GCA_009920765.1 Planctomycetota bacterium
AGTTGTATTCTTGAAGAAGGCTATATTTATGCTGCAAAGTATCTAAAGAAATTGCAGCCTGATCTATTACTGGGCGGGCATTCGTGGGCGATGGCAGAACCTGCGAAGCTGATTGATCGTTATCTTACGGATGCACTAAAGCTAAAAGAGTACTTCGAAAAACTTAGCTTCGAAAAAGATTATCGCTGGATGTATGATCCCTATTGGGTACACATGGAACCTTACCGGGTTTCATTGGGAAAAAACAACGCCACCGAAGCTAGACTTGTGATGCGGAATTTTGATTCAGCCCCGATTGCAATGAAAGTTGAGATTGTATTACCCGAAGGATTCAAGGCAGAGCCAGCAATCATCAGCACCATGGTGGCAGGAGAATCAACTTCTTCGATACCCATTCAAATATCCTGCACCAAGGAAACCAATAAAGGTTTGCACCTTGCTGCACTGGACATCACACGCAAGGGGAAAAGAGCAGGGCAGTTGTTTGATTTCATCCTGTGGGTGGGATGATTTATTTTTTCCGAAGATCATAACAAGCCATCTCGTTATGATTTCTTACCCAGGCAAAACCACGTGCAATACTTGGGTAATTCCAAGTCTTATCGCCTGATAAAGCCTTGAACTTTCCAAGTTCTTTAAACTCGGCGGGAGTAGCTTCAACCATTACAAGATCGCCATTTTCGGCTTGAATGATCAATTTATTACCCTGCCTGAGCAATTGCCCCTGGCCATAGCGCCCACCCTTCCATTTTCTTTTTCCATCATTCGGATCTAAACAAACAAGCATGCCTTCATCCAATCCATAAATGAATCCCTCAAAAAGAACAGGACTGGTGAATCTGCAACGAAGATTGAAATTGTGCCAGAGTTCTTCCTGTTTGAACTTGTCGCCCTCCTTGGAAATCTTCAACAATCCACAACCCACCCCATAACTGGAGGTGATGAAAAGTTTGTCGTTACCTATGGGAATAGGTTGCGCAACATTAATTCCTTGGTTGGTGACCCAAGGCCTGGCCCAATATTTAGCCCCGGTGAGGGGATTATAGCCAGCGATTTCAGCGCCATCAAAAATCAAAAGCATTTCAGTATCAAGAATTGTTGTGACCATGGGGGAAGTATAGCCCGCACGATTGTTACCTGTCTGCCAGCGCAGTTCACCAGATTTTTTATCAAAGGCACGAATGGCACGGTTAAGTTCTTTCGCATCTTGTTCGCCTGGGTTGACAATAACCAGATCCTTATAAATCAAAGGCGATCCACTCATGCCCCATTGAATATTCTTATTATCCTTTAAAAGGTCTTTCTCCCATACTGGCTTTCCAGTTTTAGCATCCAAGCATGCAAAATGCCCAGTGCCACCAAGAACATAAATCAAGTCGCCATCGAAGGTGGGGGTAACCATAGGGCCTTCGCCACCCATGGGATCGTAATGCCTTGCAACCCAGGAATAGGTCCAGCGTTCAGAGCCTGTGGCAAAATCATAAGCGACAACGAATTCCCTATCAGCGCGTTGCTCCATGGTAACAGCAAGGTTTCCTGCGATAGAAAACCCTGAATAACCAGAGCCACAAGGTTGGGGCTTCCACACTGGCCTAGGGGGATTGGTGTTCCAATCGGAAAGAATTTCAGGGCCTGAAACTTCGCCATCTAGATTGCGATTGCGGTAATTGGGAAAATCTTGAGGGCCGACAACAACGGATATATCCTCTAATTCAATTTTGGGGGCATTAGTGCGATGCTCTGCGATTTTTTGTTCACGGGGTTTTTCCCAGCGCCAAATGATCTTTGGTTCAACATCACCACTAAAGTCCAATTCTTTGACTGCCCCAAAGTATAAAGAAACAATAACAGCAATGACTTCAAATTTTAAAAGCCAGGAGAACCTTGAAAAGAAAACCCACCAAGTCGTTGCAATGATTACAGCTATTAAAAAGCCCGACATATTGACTGCGCTTTTAACAAAAAGGGGATATTCCTCAGGAAGAAATCGAGTGACAACAAATGCAAGGCCTATAAATCCAAATGCAATCATGGGCAGATATAAGCGCCTTTGCAAAAAAGCAGAAGGAAGTTTCTTGTCGATAATCTGATCCATAAAAAGCCCTTTTTTAAAAATCAATCATTTACCGGAATCAAATAGCAGTGAAGGCATTGCAATCAATGCCGGTTCAAATATCAAAGTAACCGGAACAAGGTTCTCGATGGAAGGGGAACTTCCAAGGAATAGACCACCAATCAATAGGGAAGACCATCCAAATATTTCTAATTGGGGTTTATTCCAAACCAGCTTTAATCCGTCCTTAAGTTCGATCTCAGCCTTCACCGTATCGAACCATTTATAGAGATAGTCAAATCCAAGGTCCTCACTTTGAAGAAAAACGTTATCCTTAGAATGGATGAGTTTTGCAGAAAACACCGCTTTACCACCCGAAGTATTTTCAACAATAATGTTAAGAACAGGCTTTTCAACAAGTAATGTAGCCAATCGCTCATTCAATTTAATTTTGACCGATTTGCATTTTAACTGGACACTTTCCTTGTTTAATAATGAAGTTAGCGTTTCAATCGGCCTGGGTTCGACTGAAGATGTAAGAAGCGAAATGGGTTGGATGAACAGCCCAAGATCCATGAACGTGGGATCATTGATGATTTTAGACTTGGATATGGGCCAGTTTTTCTCTTCACCCAACATGAATAGAACTCTACTTCTCATCAATGAGATAATTTGTTCATTTAAATTGGAAGCAAGAGCCTGCAGTACCATTTTTTGTGATTGTGAAAAATTTGACAGGGAAAGATCCTTGCGCCAGTTCGGCATTTCTTTTTCGAGTTGCTGAAACATCTTCAATGGCAGATTAGTCTGAAAGAGAAAATCTTTAAGCAGTACATCTTCAGGAATAGAAAGGTAATAAAGTACTGATTTAAGGAATCGGATTTTTTCCCGATTGCGATGATCTGCAAGGCGCATTTCAAGGATTTCTGGAATATTGGTTGCAAGGGCAATGGAAGATGAATCTGGCCATGGGTCGGTCAAAAAAGCGTCTGCATTTTCCATCCAAGGTTTCCAATCGAAGCCTTTGATTTTTTGTTTTTCAGAAAATTTTGAAAGCTGATTGAACTCTTCATTTCTTTTGTTGAAATCAGAATGAAACAATTTTAGTTCCTTGAGAAGTTGTTTGTTAAGCGTTTCTTTATCAAGAAGAAAAGACCAGGCCTCGGTGGTTTCCCATTTTTTCGGGAAGCGATCTTTCAGTTGTTCAATTTTTAATATGGCAGCTTCGATTTCTGCAATCGTAGCCACGTTGGGCGTTGCCGGAATTTTTAGAAGAGTTTCAACCCTATCAAGATAATTTCTGGTTTCGTTTCGTCGTGAAATCAAAAACATGGACAGATCCAAGGGAAGGAAGTAAAAATCCGGATGCGAAGAAAGTTTTTCGTAAACCTCCAGTCGTTCCTTCAGTTTTGCAGTAGGGCCCAAAAGCCTCAGATAAACATCAATGGGATCGTTGACCTTCAATTTTTCCACTTGTGTCTCGAGTTCGCCCGAAGGGAGAAAAACCTTGGCGCCTTTAAGCCCGAGAAAAAGAATTACAAACATTAACCCCACGGTTGCCCAGCCTAGATAAGATCCCGTTGCAGTTTTTTTTGATTGATACTGCGCAGCCTTATCCAGGCAATCATCAGCTTGAAAAGTGTTGCTTATGCTAAGGGACCCCAGGCCATGATTGTTCGCAATCTGTAACTTAACTTCCGAATTGAGGAAGACTGGAAAGTTTCCTGGTAGTAATTTCCCACCCAGCATATCCCTTAAAAATTGCAGTAATCCGGGTTGGGGATTGCCAGAAAGAACCACTCCATCACAATTGCTATACACCAGTTTTTTTATTCCTGATTCATCCAGAGGTGCTGATTCAACTCTAGCATTTTTATCTGCAAGCATGGTACGGATGGATTCATAACCACTACTGGCATCATACAAAATCATGATCAAGGGTAATGAACGATTTAATTGCGACATTTTTTATAATTGCCAGATGTTTAGCGCGGAAGAAAATCCACCGCAACCTTGTTGGCCTCAGCCCAGTTGCGAACCAATCGCACCCTGTTGGTATCGCGGTCAGGGTCGTCCACACCAATCACAAAATCAATCCTCTCTATCTTTGCCTGATTAAGCGTGCTGTTTAAATGAGATAGCAAAGAATCGATGTCGAAAAGCTCATCAGGCTTATCTGAAATCAGATAATACTTCTTGGGTTGATAATTAGCCTGCATCATCTTCTTTGCAGAATCATCAGTAAGAACCCTTAAGTTGATGACAACTTTGCCGGTTTCCTTTTTCTTGAGTTGGTTATCTTTTTCAGTTTGTAAATTAGCAGCTTCAGGCATTGATGAATTGCTATTATTAGAGCCATTGCTGGAACCCCCTGGTCCACCAATACCATCGCCCCCACCGCCAAATAAATAGATGAATACAATCCAACCCCCCGCTACACCTCCCAAGGTTCGAAAGGATAAATTAACCCAATCGGGCAAGGGCTTTTTTGAAATTCTTTTAAACAACAGGTTGACCAGGAGAACGCTTAGATAAGCACCAAGGGCGATGCCACCAAATACCGCAAGTGGCCGTTCAGGATGGCGGATGGAATCGGTGAATGCGTTGGCGAGAACAGGAATGAACATTTTTGCTTACCTGTTGGAAATGAAACCAGGAAAATCAAAAGACCATATGATGCCATCAAGCCAGCGTTCATAATTTTCGCGCTGCCCTCTGGTAGGGTAACTACTATCGAGATCCCTTGGATAGAGAACCATGTAGAAAAGTTCCTTCCCCTTGGAGGATAATTTATCCTGATTGATCAAAGAAGAAACATCATCTTTGTTCTTGAGAATACTTTTATCAGGATTCCGATAAAAAAGCTCCCCGGATGAAGAATCAATTTCAAGGACCCTGGAAAACACACCGCCTTTGAAAGCCTCGGTGCGCTCTGCACGCAGTTTTTCAATTTCTTTGAGTAGTTGGGTGGTTGGGTCTGAAATTTTTGGTTGCTCAATCGTGCCTGCATTGGTTTTCAAGGAAGAGCCTGGAGTATCGCCCTGGCCCACCATTGGAAGAAAAAGAAAGACACAAAAAAGCAAAATAAGCACATCAATCAGCGGAATGAAGAATCGGGTAACGCTACGTTTGGGAAGTTGAATCATCAGGATTTTTCCTCCTTTTTTGGGAGTACAGCACCTGCAAGCGCAAAAATAAGATCCCTTCCTGCCAAGACAATCCATGCGGGCAGAATATTCACAAGTGCCATGAATATACCACTTCCTGTTGCAGTGATTGCAGGGCCATAAAGCTGGATGATTCGTTCAGGAGAAATGGGCCCGCTGATGGAACTGAATGTCTGAAGAATTCCAGCGACGGTGCCTAATAATCCCAAAAGTGGGAACCATTCAGCAGCCTGGGAAAGATGACTGATCCAGGAATCAGCACGCTCATCGAATCCATGATTTTTCCAGGTAAGGGCCCGCCAGGCAAGGAGAGTCTGCAAAATAAAAAGAAAAGAGCCGAGGGTAAGAATCAATTGATCAAGCCTTGTGATGCGCTCAAGATAAAAATCATACGCAGTCGATGGAAGCGAGGCAATCACTGCAAAGCTTGCTGCAGCGGGAAGAATGGCAAGCAGAAATGGAAGACACCAAACCGCAAGAAATCTTCGGAACATTGCTTCACCTTTCAAAGGGAGGCGGTACGGTTTGCCAGATAAGGCGGAAGGGCCTGGGGATTACCATCGCGATCGATGCATGCAAGGGTGGAAGATCCTTCTGCAAGAATCCTGCCTTGGCAATAGAGTTCATAACGATGTTCAATGCGAACACCCGTGGTACGTTCCACGATGGTTCGAAGGATAAGAACATCATCGTATCTTGCGGGTCGCTTATATTTTACCTCGATGCGTGCAAGCACCAGAAGGTAGCCTTCATCTTCAACATCTTTGTAGGTACGACCCATGGTGCGAAGTAATTCAATGCGCCCCTGTTCAAAATAAACCAGATAATTGGCATGGTGAAGAAGGCCCATGCGATCAGTTTCCGCATAGCGGACGCGAATTTCGATATCGCCAAAAACTGTGCCGGGGGCAGGAACAGGAAGTGCCAGGCTCATTGGATTCTGCCAATTCGATTGAAAGGCCAGTAGATAAGAACAGCCCTGCCCATCATAAGATTATCAGGAACAAGGCCCCAGGAACGGCCATCAGAACTTTGGGGGCTGTTATCGCCCAGGCAAAGGTAATGGCCAGGTTGAACATAAAGAGTCTTGATAGGAGGGTTCAGCAGGCCCTTCCAAGAATCTGGGGTAGGCATACCGGGGCGAACTGCAATCGGCTCGGTCCAATCATGAACAGAAACATCCGGGGTACTGGGATTGATTCTTGCAGTGTAATAGGTATCCCGATGAATTTTAAGTTCGCTTACCGCAAGAGTCGTCCCTGAAGTACCTATACTTGCGGGTTCGAGATCATTTTCAAGGGTGGGTCCATGAACCTTGCTGGGTTTGTAATCAACCCCATCGTTGAACAACAATTTACCGTCCAACCAAACGATTAGCCTGCAATCCACATTTGCAAAACGAATATGATGAGAGCCCAAACTTAAACGATTGGACGCTTTTTCAGCCAGCACTTCAGTTTTATCTTTGGTGATTCTTTGAAGCGTGCAGGAACCTGATTCAAGGTTCCAGACCGATCTAAAGCGATCAACCCCCTTGGAAAGTTCCAGGGTAAGAAGGCCCTCTTGCTTTTTAATTTCAAACTGACCTTCAAGAGTAAGGTCACTGACCCAGTTGTCGCCATAGCCAGGGCGATGGGTGTCATGGTATGCAGTGTTATAGCCCATGACATCGGTGATAAGTTGCCTGCGGGAATCATTATTGCGAAGGATATGATGGTATCTAAGCCACGAAGTATTTTTTTCTGATTCCGTGGAAGCAACGTAAACCGAGGGCGAAATCTCGTTCCAGTTGGGTTTTAGGGCCTGCCATCGTTTAAGGTTGGGCAGATCAGCAGGGCGATGTTCATCATCATAAACGATCCTGCGCATTGAAAGCACTGAACTGGGCTTCTTGCGTATGATTTCGAACTTATCCGTATCGATGAAAGAGTCACGGGCTTCATTTTCATGCATAAATTCCCACATCCAAAGATCCGCATTATCTCTTGGATTAGAGATCGGAGGGGGAAGAGTGTTTGGTGGAAGGCGATAAAGCTTGCCCGCCTGTATGGCGATGGTCTCGCCGGGGAGGCCAATCAATCTTTTGATGTAGTTCATGGGAACATGATTACGCTGGGGGCCAGAAGCGGGAAAGCGGGCGGAAAACTCATTCGGATTGCTATTGCCTGGATACTTGAAAACTACCACATCCAAACGCTCTGGTCCCTTGCCTGGCAGATCGTAAAGATACTTCGCCACCAGAACACGATCGCCCGTGGATGGGCCAGGGTCTGCAACAGCAGCTTCCCCGGGAAAAGACTCTTCGTTACGCTTTAATAATTTGATATTGAGCAAACAATTCGGGCAGGTTGCAGTGCTAACAGACATAATACCTGCACCCGGCAACTGCTCCACTTCACTGGAACAATTGACAGGAAAACGATGCTTGCATGAAGGGCAATTAATTTGCTTTTGATAGCCGAAGAGTGTTTCCGCCATTGAGCCGGTAGGGATGACAAAAGCCTCTGCGATAAAAGATTTGAGGACCAAAACCAGAACAACAACAAAAACGATAGTCTCAAAGAGTTCGCGCAAGCTGTCACTTTTCGCCTGAACTGGTTTTGTAGAAGCTATGGGAGGAGTGTTTAAAGGCCGGTCATTTTGAACTTCAAGTGGATGGGCTTCCTTGATTGAGTTTGTGGCAGGGACTGTAGCTTCACCAGCCACTTGCTCGTTTAAAATCTTAAAGCCTTCGGTAGTCAAAGGCGAACCCGGATCGGAAGGGGGAGTTGAATTATCTGGTTGCGCCATTGGGTACCTTGGGGTTAATCATCGGATTCAAGCACAGCAAGGAATGCTTCCTGGGGTAATTCCACTTGTCCAACCTGCTTCATGCGTTTTTTACCTTCGGCTTGTTTGGCCCAAAGTTTGCGTTTGCGGGTGATATCGCCACCATAACACTTTGCAGTGACATCCTTCTTAAGGGCAGCAATACTTTCCCTGGCTATGATCCTGCTGCCAACCGCAGCCTGTAGCACAACCTCAAACATATGCCTGTCAATTTCTTCACGAAGCTTCTTCAGCAACTTCCTGCCACGCTTGTCTGCTGAAGAACGGTGAACAATGGTTGAAAGTGCATCCACCCTGTTATGATGAACCAAAACATCCAGACGAACCAGGTCTGCTGCTCGATAAGCAAGGAATTCATAATCCATGGTACCATAACCATGGGTTACCGATTTAAGCTTGTCGTAGAGATCATAAATGACCTCTGCAAGGGGCATTTCGTAAACCAAAATGGCACGTGATGTACTAAGGTATTCGGTACGCTGATAGATTCCCCTGCGCTCTGCGCACATCTGCATCAGGTCGCCTATGTTCTTGGCGGGAACCAAAAAACTGATTTTTACGAAAGGTTCGCGAAACTCCTCGATCTGGCCATCAACCGGAACCTTCTGTGGGTTGTCGATGACGATAACTTCGCCATTACGGTTAAGTATTTCGTAGGTGACGTTGGGTGCCGTCTGAACCACATCAAGCTGGCTTTCGCGCTCCAACCTTTGTTGGATGATTTCACGGTGCAACATACCAAGGAAGCCGCATCGGAAACCAAAGCCCAAACCCTCACTGACCTCAGGTAAATAAGTAAAGCTGGCATCATTAAGCCTTAGCTTCATGAGTGCCTCGCGAAGTTCCTCAAAATCATCGTTGTTGGTGGGGTATAAACCACTAAAGACCATTGGTTGGGGTTCTTTATAACCGGGAAGAGCAGCGGCAGTAGGCCTGTTGGCTTCGGTTACGGTATCACCAATGTGAACATCATCAAGCTTGCGCACCTGCGCCATGAAAAATCCCACCTGCCCTGGCCCAAGCACATTACAAGGGGTTGGGTTTGGCCTGAACTGACCCATCTCTGCAACTTCATGATCAGTATTGCCACGCATAAACTTAATGCGCTGGCCTTTTCGCAGGGTGCCTTCCACTACGCGGATATAAATCACAACGCCTTTATAAGAGTCGAAATGGCTGTTGTAAATAAGGGCCTTAAGAGGGGCATCAGGCTTACCCGAAGGTGGTGGGATGCGATCGATAATTGCACGCATCACATCATCCATTCCCAACCCAGTCTTGGCACTTACCCTCAAAACTTCCTCGGGCTGAATACCCAGCACAGATTCCATCTCAGCAATTACATCATCAGGCCGGGCGATAGGCATGTCGATTTTGTTCAAAACCGGAACAATGGTCAGGTTGTTATCAATTGCAAGGTAGGCGTTGGCAACCGTTTGCGCTTGAACACCCTGAAAAGCATCAACTAGAAGGATTGCACCTTCGCAAGCTGCAAGGCTGCGAGATACTTCGTAGGTAAAGTCCACGTGCCCGGGTGTATCGATGAGGTTGAGTTCGTAGGTTTCGCCATCCAATTTATAGTAAAGGGTAACCGGGTGCATCTGGATGGTGATGCCCCGTTCGCGTTCGAGATCCATATCATCAAGGACTTGATTACGAAAGTCCCGTTGGGTAATAGCCCCTGTTTTTAAAAGGAACTGATCCGCAAGGGTACTTTTGCCATGGTCGATATGGGCTACAATGGAAAAATTGCGAATTTTGCTCGCGTCCGTCATTTTGGAAAACTTTCGCTATAACTGCCAAGGGTGATAAGGCTATACTATATTACCAGTAAACTGGATTATGGAACAACCCATAGTCTAGACTATATGTTATTTTAGAAAACTTGGGCCTTAACACCAAACAGGAGTCTATCAATGAAATATGGATTTAGCTTGATTACAGCGTTAACCATGGCAATTTCCCCGATATTTGCAGAAAAAGGAGCAGTTGTGACCACCCCCTTAAACTATAAAACCAAGACTTTGGATGGTAAAGAACTCGATTTAGCAAGCTTTAAGGGAAAAGTTGTCTTGGTGGTAAATGTTGCAAGTGCCTGTGGATACACCAGCCAATACAAGGGAATGCAGGATATATACGAAAAATTTGGCAAGAATGGCCTTGTGGTCTTGGGCGTACCGAGCAATGAATTTGGTGGTCAGGAACCCGGCACCAACGAAGAAATTGCCAAGTTCTGTAAAACCAACTATGGTGTTACCTTCCCTGTTTTAGAAAAACAAATGGTCAAGGGTGCAAATGCTTCACCGCTTTACAAACACCTTACTTCAAAAGAAACTAACCCTAATTCCCCTGGCGATGTGAAGTGGAACTTCACCAAGTTTCTACTTGGGAAGAATGGCGAAATCTTGGGCAGGTTTGAATCAGGGGTTGATCTTGATGATGCCAGCCTGGTTGGCGCCATCGAAACTGCTCTAAAAAAATAAGCCTTACTTCGATTGATTATGCAAAAAGGATGGCCCTTAGGAAGGGTCATCCTTTTTTGATACCCTTTGGTTTTGATAATAGGAATCGAAGGAGAAAACCGCCAGCGCCACCCAGATTAAATAAAAGCTCGCCTGCTTTTCCTTAGAAAATGATTCATTGAACAAGTAGATTCCTAGAACCATTTGAATACAGGGCGAAAAGTACTGCATAAATCCCATCACGGATAATGGCACCAGCCTTGCAGCCATCCCGAAGCAATAAAGCGGGATCACAGTTACGACACCGCTAAGCGCCAAAGAAGCGTCCATATGCCAAGTATGACCAAAGTCATTGGTACCCTCAAGCCACCAGTAAATAAGAGCTGCTCCTGCGAGAGGAAGTAGAAACATGGTTTCAAGAAACAAGCCTACACTGGCATCAACCGGGATGATTTTTCGAAACACACCATAAAAACAAAAGGAAAAAGCAACCCCAAGGGAAATCCAAGGCAAGCTGCCTTCAAGATGGATTCTTAATCCAATAGCAATAGTCGCCACGCCCAAGGCCAGCCATTGCATGGGCCTGAGCTTTTCCTTGAATAAGATCATGCCAAAAAGGATGCTCAACAACGGCAGGAAAAAATAACCCAGGCTCGTTTGCAATACCTGCGAATTGGCCGCTGCATATATGTAAATACCCCAGTTAATACCCACAAGGATGGAGCTTCCGATCAGGCCAAATAAAATACCAGGTGTACTGAACACCTTTTTGACCAAGTTCCACTTTTTTTGAATATGAACTATGCAAAACATGAGTACGGCGGACCATACCACCCGATGGCTGAGAATTTCCAAAGGCTCCACGCTTCGAACCAGCCATACATATAGAGGCATAGATCCCCAAAACGCATAAGCCACTACAGCCCAGATCATTCCTGTTTGCAAATCTGATGCGGACTTTTGTGAATTTGACATATTTTGCTGCAATTGGTTGCTAATATTTAAATAGACTTTGTATTGGATATGGTGCCATTAAGCCAACATTACTTCGCAAGGATAAAACATGGAGACAAAAACCCCCGAGATGTGGATGAAGGAAAAAGTGTATGGCTACTGGCTGTCGCAAGCGCTTTATTGTGCAGCAGAATTGAACCTAGCAGACATCATTTTTCAGGATGGCCCACAAAACATCGGTGATCTTGCAAAAAAAACCAACACCCATGAACGCTCTCTATTCAGGCTGCTCAGGTATCTCGCATCAGAAGAGGTTTTTGCTGAGGACGAAACAGGTGCTTTCATTCTAACACCTAAAGCAAACCAACTTCGTTCTGATATTCCCGGAAGTCAGCATGCGATGGCCATCATGTCCGGTTCCGAACACTACCTTGCTTCTTCACACATGATTGATAATATTCGAATCGGAAAATGCGCCTACGAAATTGCACACGGTCAACCCATTTTTGAATACTTGAAAGGGCATCCTGCTTCAGCCAGAGTCTTTGACAAAGCCATGGAAAGTATTCATGGCAGCGAATCCACCCAGATTCTTGCTGCCTACGATTTTTCAAACTTTATAACCCTTGCAGACATCGGAGGGGGCAATGGCAGCATGCTGGTGGCCATTTTAAAACAATACCCCAACCTGCATGGCGTTCTTTTTGATCTTTCCCATGTGACCGCAGCAGTTGCTTCGTCCAAAACAAATCTGGAACGCTGTAAATTAGTTTCAGGTGATTTCTTTCAAAGTGTCACACCCAATGCTGATGCCTACCTCCTAAGGCATATCATCCATGATTGGGATGACGATAAAAGCATGCTAATTCTCAACAATATAAGGAAAGTTCTTCCCGAGCATGGCAAAGTACTGATGATCGAGGCAATTTTGCCGGAAGGAAATACCCCCCACCCAGGAAAAATGTTTGACTGGATCATGATGGGAATTCCTGGCGGAATCGAGCGAACGCTTGCAGAATACAAGATTTTATTTGGGAAAAGCGGCCTTCACATCCAGTCTGTAATACCCACTACCGGGCTCAATTCCATCATCGAGGCCACGCCGTTATGAGTTTTACAAAAACCTTTCTCTTCCTTGTTCTATTAACGATTGTAATGGGATTATCCAAAGTAATTAATGCAGCAGAACCGATACTGCCTTCCGAATTCCGCCTTACCCGCATCACCGACTCTTGGGAAAAATACTCAAGTATATTAACTTTTGGCAAGGGCCAGACTCTTGCGCTCGTTGATGATGGATGCAAATTATCCATGCCTGAATGGAACACCAAGGATGAAGGCAGACCCAAGGTTTTGATTTCATACGACAGCGTGGATGGCGACAATGATCCAAAGCATGAAGGCAGGGGATATCATGGTTCAACGATTGGCATCCCCTCGTCTGTAAACTACAAGGGCAAACAGGGAGTTGCCTATAACAATCAAATTGCAATAATTAGAGGTCTTGAATGTTGTCATTGTGATGTTCGTGATGAAAAAACTCTTGCAGCAGGCTTGCAATGGATTTTGGATAATCACGAGAAGTACCATATTACGACAGTAAACCTTGCCCCGGTTGATGACAAGGAGCATGCTGAACCTGTAAGAAGTGTGATTGATGAGAAGTTAAGCGGATTGCGAAAGCGAAATGTGTGGGTAAGCGCACCCTCAGGAAATCATAATTTTACCAAGGGCATTTCTTGGCCTGCCTGCCAACCTGATTGTTTTGCAATCGGTGCGGTAAAACCGGGTAAAGACGAAATCTACCTCGACCGCAGTGCAAAAATAAGCCTTCTGGTTCCAGCCAGTGCCACCAGTTCTTCAAACGCAATTGCCTGTGGCGCAGCCATGCTACTTCGGGAAGGAATCGAAAAGAGTGGGTATGATTGGAAAATGGATGGGAAAAACCTGCCCGAGGCGATGCTGGCAATCATGCAGAAAACTGGGGTAAAGGTACATGATTCTGCCACCGGAAAGGATTATCGCAGACTGGATATGCTTGCAGCATTAAACCATGTATTTACAAAAGTTAAATAAAAGATCCCCCCCGATGTATTCGGGAGGGGCTCTTTAATTCTCAAAAAATTTATTAGCCCTTTTTAAAGAGCTGCCAAGATTGCATCTGTGATTTCCTTGGTAGATGCTTTACCACCGAGATCGGGGGTTCGGGGTGCACCAGCCTTCAAGACCTTCGCCACCGCTTGATTCACATTCAGTGAAGCATCATGCAAGCCAAGGTGCTCGAGCATAAGAGCGCCAGAAAGCACAGCTGCCATGGGGTTTGCCATGCCTTTACCTGCGATATCAGGTGCAGAACCATGTACGGGTTCAAACATACTTGGAAAGGTTTTGCTGGGATTAATATTTGCGCTGGAAGCCAATCCGATAGTACCCGTAACAATCGCTGCGAGGTCGGTCAGGATATCGCCAAACAAATTACTGGCTACCATAACATCGAAATGCTCGGGCTTGCGAACAAGGTCCATGGCTGCGGCATCAACAAGTAGGGAGGAAGCCTGAACATCCTTGTATTCAGAGGCGACTTGATTAAAACATTCGTCCCATAAAACCATGCCAAAAGTCTGGGCATTGGACTTGGTAATGGAAGTCACTTTTTTGCGAGGCCTCTTCCTAGCAGCTTCAAAAGCAGCACGAATGATACGGTCGCAACCCCTTCGGGTGAAGGTGTTGGTCTGAATTGCAATTTCCTGTGGGAAGCCCGAATAAAGCCTCCCGCCAATCGGGGCATATTCACCCTCGGTGTTTTCGCGGAAGAAAAGAATATCAATGGAGCCAGGGGCCTTGTCTCGAAGTGGGGAATCAACACCTGCGTAAAGGTAGGATGGCCTGAGGTTTACATATTGATCAAACATCCTGCGCATGGGTAGCAGCAACCCGTGGACGGGAATGTGATCCGAAACGGATGGGTGGCCCACCGCACCAAGAAAGATAGCATCATGTTGTTTAAGAAGATCCCAACCATCTTCGGGAACCATTACCCCAGTCTTTTGATAATTGATCGCAGACCAAGGCAACTTGTTCCAAGTAAAAGAGGCTTTTGCCTTGGTGGTTGCAACCTCCAAAACACGAACAGCCTGATCAATGACTTCAGGGCCGATACCATCACCGCCGATAACCGCAATTTTAAAAGCTGGCATTGCATGAGTTCCTAAGGTTTGTTATTCCCACCCACTTAAGTACAGGATAGTGACAAAATCTGAAAAAGCAGGGATATTAGGCAGAATAGTTGCAATAGCGCGGGAGTCAAGGAGTAAGGAGCCTTCCATGACATCTAAAAACACAGCGAAAATGATGCGAATAAAAAGCCAATGGCTGAATATGATAGCCATGGGAATGCTGGTAGGTTTCGCGGGTGGATGCCAAAATACCGGCAGTAACTCTGGAAGTAGCGGCTCGCTTGAAAAATTTTTCAGCCCTTTGCCCGGAAATAACACTGCAGCCCCGCCTCCAAACGCAGTAACTCCCCAAGCTCCCTCACTGCTTAACTTTGGCTCGCCTACTTCTGATAAAGATCCTTTACTTGGTGGAGGCATCCCATTAAATCGGTTGCCTGCGCAAAATACAGCGATTGCGGGCAATTTCAACAATCCCAACAATGGTAATGTGCCTAATTTGCCCTCGCCCTCCTCTTCCACCAGTCCCGCTGCCTTGGCTACAGGAAATTTCTCCACCCTTGATCCCACGAGATCCAATGTTACTCCGGTTGGCGCTACAGCCACCGCTGGCGTTGGTGCAACAAGTTCACAATTTGGCTCTGCAGAAGAGTTTCGAGCTTTAATGCAACAACTTTCCACGCGTGGACTGGCTTGGCAAAGGCTGGATTACAGCCCTCAAACAGGCGACTGGAAGTTTTATTGCGCAGTTAAAGACCCGTTGCAAAATGGAGCTACTCGCAATTTCGAAACCACTGCCAAGACCGATGTTGCAGCCCTTAAAGCAGTCCTTGAAGAAATCAACAAAAGCATGCCCGTCAAATAATTTACGAGCTTGAAAAAGATCTTTTTCAACAGGTTGCAATCCATTTCATTTGCCTCTACTATGAGGCTATGGTCCAAACTTGCTCACGCTGCTCCAGGGTAAATCCGGAGGAAGCTTCATTTTGTTATTTTGATGGCATAGGGCTTGGCGGAAGAAGTCAAGCTTCCGCAGGCGTGCAAATGGACTTCCCAAAACCCATTCGTTACCCTTCTGGCAAAACCTGCAATAATTTTAACGAACTTGCAAGCACGATTCTTTCTGAATGGACAGTCTCCCTCGATATGATGAAAAAAGGGGAATTTGGAACTTTCTTCAGTGGCATTGGGCGGCTAGACCTTGCAATGGTCGCTTCGGAATCTGCAAAACATCCAGAACCAGTGCAAGGATTGGATCAATTCCTTGCACGCCTTCCCTCCCAGCCCATTCCTCCTGCAGATTTAGAAGTCGATCCCCCTTCCTTGGACCTTGGCACTTTAAAGCCAGGCAAAGATATCAAGTGTTCGGTCAAAATCCGCAATAAAGGACGCAGAATCTTGTATGGCAGCGTTTCCATAGAAGGGATTCCATGGCTTTCCATTGGCGAGGGTAAACCCCGCAGCAGGAGCCGTTTCAATACTTTCCAAGATGCCCCCCTACCGATGACGGTCTTTTCCAATTCCCTGCGCACAAGCGAAAAAACCATCGAAGGGAAATTGATATTTGAAACAAGTGGTGGCAACCTTATTGTTCCTGTAACTGCTGAAATCCCAATTCGGCCATTTATGATTGGAGCACTTGCAGGCGCCAAAAGCCCCAAACAGCTTGCTGAAAAAGCCAAGGCCAACCCGACAGGCGCTGCAGTATTATTTGAAAATGGCACGGTGGAAAATTGGTACAAGGAGAATGGTTGGGTCTACCCCGTTCCCAAGCCGCCCGCCCAAGGCATGGCTGCGATTCAACAATTTTTTGAAGCCCTAGGTTATGTTAAACCGCCCAAGGTTTTAACCACCACTACCGATCTTCTTTTCGAACTTCAGCCAGGTGATGTAAAAGACCAAACGATCACCCTTTATAACGAAGATAAAAAATCCACCTATGCTTATGCAAAGGCAAATAAGCCGTGGGTTAGAATCGCCAAGCCTGTGCTTAAAGCTGGCAAGGCTTACTTAAAAATCTCGGTATCTGCAAATGAACTGCCTACCTCACTAGAATTGGCAACGCTTAGCATAACCACAAACGGAAACCAATCCATCAAGGTGAATGTTGAAGCCAGGGTGCTGGTGCAAGGATCAGAGTTTGCAGATTTAACAGGGGATGTTGCACCAGTGATGCCACAATTTTTGGGAAGTCCTTTTGCCAGCAATGATCCCTCGCAGGCAACTGCGCAAAACACCGAAATTCCAGCTCAAATCCCTGCGCCCATTCTTTCGGTTCATCCACTGGCAAAGAAAGTAAAAAGTAACCAATGGCTTGGATATGCGATAGCTGGTTTTTTTGGTGTCTCGCTTATAAGCCTGATAGGGACGATCATTTTTCTGGGTATAAAAAAAATGAACTCAGGGACGCCCGCAGCTCCACCTGCTGCCAAAACCAAGTAATCACCCTTGATTCTCGTGCTGAAAAAGCTTTCGCTCCTTGATGATCTTGCAAACAGACTCAGGAACCATCTGCTCCCAGGAAGAGTCCTTCTTTTGTATTTTCAACAGCACTTCCCGCGAAAAAATTGGAAGGCAACTTTCATCAAACCCACGAATACTTTCAATAAGCCTGTTTTCCACAAGATAACTGAATAAATGGCGCAACTTGGGGGTAACCAGAAGATTATCGGAGGTGATCAATGCCCCGGTCTTCCTATCCATCAATGGGTAGACATAAAGCTTCAAATCATTCTTGAACAACCTTCCAAAGCTCTCTAAAATACCCCCATCAAGATCCAAATAATACTTTTCATCAAACACTTCTTTAAGGGTTGGAACCCCCATCACGATCCCAATCATCTTTTTAGTGTAGCGGAAGAAATAAGCTGCAAGCCTGTGGTACTCAGCAAAATTAGAAATTAAAACAATCTTGCCTAGCGAGGCCAGAATGTCCACCCGTGCCAGAAAGTCTTGATAATCAATTTTCCCGTTATCCAACAAATTCTTCAAGGTCATCTCCATGATCACCAAGACTTCCTCACCTTGAACTTTTGGTTCCTGCACAAACATGGATGTTGCACATTCCAACATATCCACGGTTACATTGGTGACGGGCCTGAAACTGCCTCTTTCCACCAAAATACTTTTTTTGTAAAGAACATCCGCTGGTTGAATCACTTCGCCATTGGCAAGAAACATGGTCGCCTTAGACAACCCTTTTTGCACAAGTTGCAAAGCCATCACCCTGTTGTCCACCGATTTAAAAGCGACACCACTAAATTCGATCATATCCACTTCCGCCCTCTCTGCAGAAAGGCCGTCGAGAAGGCTATCAATTATCTCATTTGGATTAGTGTGATGATAAATCGAAGAATGGATCAGGTTAACGCCAAGAATTCCCAAGGCTTCCTGCTCTTGGATATTCTCGGGATCAAGCAAGCGAACATGAATGATAACCTGAGAAACCGGCCCCCTTGGTTCCATCTGGAACTGTAGCCCAAGCCATCCATGTGCATCTTCTTTTCTTGAAAAACTCTTGGCAGCTACGGTGTTGGCAAAGGCAAAAAACCGGGTCGTTTCCCCCCGCTTTGGATCGAGTCTTTCAACCAAAAGATCAAACTCACGATCCAGCATGGATTGCAACCGCTGCTTGCTGACATATCTATCGCACGGCCCATAAATTGCGTCACTAACAATCATATCGTAGGCAGACATGGTTTTGGCAATGGTACCTGAGGCCCCACCTACGGAAAAAAACCATCGTGCAACTTCCTGCCCTGCCCCGATCTCTGTAAATGCACCATACTTTGAAGAATCCATGTTGATTTGAATTGCTTTTTGACGCGTATCCATGCTTGGTTCCAGAGTTAATTTAGATCGATTCAATTAAAGGTATAAACACAATACTGTTGATTAATCACTTAGTTATATCATTAAAGATAATTTAAAAGAATGGAAATGAAAGATTCTGAAACTCACTGAAAGTTCATGAACTTTACTTTTTAAAAATTGCATGGTGAAAACAAAAAAGTTTTCACCATGCTTTTAAATGGACCTTTCTAATGGACCTTTCTATTTGCCTGCAACTTCCTTAACCTTCGCTTCCTCAGCGCTGCCATCATGAACATATAAGCCAAAAGAAAGTTTAAGCATACCATCCTTCGGCAGTTTCACCAGATCCTTATTCCCCTTGCGATCTGGGAATCCTGCTTTATCCCTGCCAAAAGGGTTGGCAGCCATGAGACCATACCCACGGCTATGCCAGCATGATTTCAAAGTGTTGGCGGAATCTGCAATGATGGTGATGCCTGCCGTACCCTTATCACAGGGCCCGGAATAATCACACCAAGGAGATTCTATACCCCAGATTTCTTTTTCAGTTTGCTTGCCACTTGCATTGGTAAGAACGCCACCCTTCTTTTCTTTCTCGGTAACCGAGTCACGAATTCGAACTCCGAACGAGCCTTCCTTGGTATCACCAAAAGTAATGGGACAAACACTAGCAACCAAGGTTGTAGTCATTTTGATGAGGTAACCATTGCCTGCTGTTTCCAAAGTGAAGTTTCTGGTTTCATCCATGATTTTAATACCATCTGCAGTCCGCCATTCGTTCACGGAGGAAACCGAAGCAGTGGAAGCGTTGTTTTCTATCTTTCCTATTTTTACACAAGCTATTTTTCCAAAGTTGGTTTCTTCACTCCAAAAATCAACTCCAGTAACTCCTTTGGATTTCAGCTTAAGTTCGATGCCTTCGGGAATCACATCACCATGACAGAACCAAACTGATTTTTGATGTTTGTGATCTTTGGCCTCGGGTGAATCTTGCAGCATGGGCCAATCCCTGGTCACCCGGTTTTCACCAAGAGTTACCACTGGCCAGAAATAAGGCTTTGCAACCAAGGGGCCGTAGTTATAGGTGGTAACAACTTTGTCTCCGATTTTAAAATCAAGTTTACCTTCTTTTTCACGGTCTACGATGGTTGGGCTTTTAGATTGGGCCAACGCATTGTTTGCTAACCCTGAAACGAGCAAGGCGGAAAATAAAAGAGTAAATCGAATGCAGCTTTTCATGTTTGTTCTTCCTTAGGTCATGGAGAAAATATCAGCAGTAAAAAGAATGTTAGCCTAGCAAAGAATTGCAAGGAAGAAAAATGTAGCTATTGGCAGAAAATGTCAAAATAGTTAACCTTCATGGGGTGAAGTAATTAATTTTTCAACCAGATCATCCCTATGGGAGCTTTTATGTTGTTTCGAACTTTTCAAAAAACCACTATATTTGCTGTAATTATAGCGTTTTTTGGCGCTATTGTTCCCGTGAATGCTCAAAATCCAACTTCAACCCCTGGAGTTGTTTTACGTATTCAACCAATTAACCGACTCGTAGAAAATGCCTTTTTTCTTGCTGAATCCGTGGGTATGAAAGAGCAAGCCAAGATGATCGAGGTTTCGCTCAAAGGCCTGACGGGTCCCAAAGGCATTGAAGGGATTGATCCTGAAAAACCAATCGGATTGTATGGCAACATCGGACCTAATCTCATCGATAGCGAAGTGGTTGGCCTAATTCCGATTGCGGATGAAAAAACTTTCGTAGATATGCTGGGCAAATTAAACCTCCAAGCAAAAAAAGGAGACAACGGCATTTATGTCATGAACATTCCGAACTCCCCTTTCCCCATGTTTTTTAAATTCAAGGATGGGTACATGTGTGCAACCATAAGGGATGAAAAAGGGATCGATGACAAAAAATTACTGTCTGCCAAAAATTTGTTAACTGCTGAAAAAACAGGAGTCATGTCTATCAGCCTGAATTTAGCTGGTTTACCTGAGGACCTTATCAAAAACATCGTGCCGCAGATAGAACTTCAAATCGCAGAAGCAAAGCAGAAAAAGATCCCGGGCGAAACCGCTGCGGTTGAAAAACTTCGAAATGATATTTCCGAGATGCTTCTGCAGTTCGTTGTTCAAATATTTACCCAAGGCGAAGACTTAACCATGAAAGTCGATATGGACCGCAAAGCTGGAGACATAGGCCTGGGATTTTCCTTCAAGGGAAAGAATGGTTCCGAGTTGGCTAAATCAATTGCGGTTATGGGCGAAGCAAAAAGCATGGGCGCAGGTATGATAAGCAAAGATTCTGTCATTCACATGAATATCAATAGCGTTATCCCCGCAACTGCTAAGAAAGATTTCCTCAAGGTTTTCCAAGAGGGAATTAACAAAAGCATCGCAGAAGAAAAAGATGCTGGAAAAAAGGGAGCTATGGAGAAGATGGCAAAGGCCATTGCTCCCACTCTTGAATCAGGCAATATGGATGCAGTCATGGATGTAAGAAAGACGGGAAATGGGAAATTCGCATTCCTAACTGCAATGAAAATAGCCGAGGGCAAGAAAATAGAAGAACTGATCAAGCTTCTTTACAAAGATCTGCCCGATTCAGAAAAGAAAAAACTTTCTTTGGACTTCGCCAAAGCTGGCGAAACCAATGTTCACAAAGTCGACATTTTGATCCAACCAGCCGATGCCAAGAATTTTGGCTCTGAACCTGGCTACCTGGCAATTTCCAACGATGTGATTCTTTTTGCAGGCGGAGAAAAATCTCTTCCACTGGTCAACGAAGCCTTAACTTCAAGTGCGAAACCAGGACCCGTATTCGAATTTGAAATCGCATTTAATAAAGCAGCAGGCCTCTTAACCAAGGA
Source organism: Planctomycetota bacterium (assembly GCA_009920765.1). Lineage (GTDB taxonomy): Bacteria > Planctomycetota > Planctomycetia > Gemmatales > Gemmataceae > UBA969. The sequence goes on from RFZJ01000070.1 coordinate 21,319, forward strand.
ATTTGCTGAGGCTGTCGAAGTTGCAGAAAAGATTTTTAAAGAAAACCCCAACTCTGACAAATTAAAGCTGACTTTGGAGGGTGGGAAAGAATTATCTTTAAAAATGTCAATGAAATCTACTGTTCTTACTTTCTTTAAAGCTGTCGATGCAGCCAAGGGAAAATAAAATGGAATCTTTCAAGAATTCGTTGTTAGTCCTATTACAGTAATGATTTAGGTGCCTTCCTGTTTTTACCTCGGAAGGCACTCCACTTTTCTTTTAGCTAAATTCTCAATCCTTCCACATTAATGTTTACAAAGCTCTTATGGACAATATCCTTACCAAATCATTAGATTTAAGTATCGGATTGATTTTGCTTTCAGTCCCTTGCCAAGCTGGGTTAACAAACCAGCTAAGCTGTAGTATTTTATATCATGACATATAGGCAACTTTTGAAATTGTTGCTTGTTATTAGGTTTTGTGTGGTGAAGGTTCCAAATTCGTAAAGGTCCAAGCATGTTAGAAAAAACCAGAAACATCGGTATTATTGCTCACGTGGATGCAGGTAAAACCACCACCACCGAGCGTATTCTATATTTCAGTGGCACCAAACATAAAGTTGGCGATGTCGACTCCGGTGACACCACCACCGACTTCGATCCCCTTGAACGTGCCAAAGGTATTACCATCAACTCAGCCGCTGTTTCAGTCGACTGGGGTGATAACACCATCAATATCATTGATACCCCAGGTCACGTGGATTTTACTGCTGAAGTAGAAAGATCCCTTCGTGTTCTTGATGGCGCTGTAGGTGTTTTCTGTGCGGTGGGTGGCGTTGAAGTCCAATCAGAAACAGTATGGTTTCAAGCCAACAAATACAAAGTCCCACGTATTGCTTACATCAACAAGATGGATAGAACCGGCGCAGACTTCTACGATTGTGTATCACAAATCGTAGAAAAGCTTCGGGCAAAGCCTGCCATCTGCACCCTACCCATCGGTGTTTACACCGAGTTCAAAGGCATCATCGACCTTATACGGATGAAATTTATTCACCGTGACGCCTTGGACAAAACCAATACCAAATATGATCTTGTTGATATTCCTGAATCTCACATCGAGGAAGCTCAGGATTACCGCGCCAGATTATTAGACATGGCTTCACTCGCCAGCGATGAACTCGCAGGCCTCTTGATGGAAGAAAAAGAAATACCCGAAGAACTTCTCAAGGCAGCTCTTCGTACTGGTACCATCGAAGGATTGTTCACCCCCATCATGTGTGGCTCGTCCAAGACTTTCCATGGTGTACAACAGCTTTTGGATGCAATCATCGATTTCCTTCCCTCACCTTTAGACAGGCCTCCTATCGAAGGTATTGTTTTAAAAACAAAGGAAAAAGAACTGCGTAAGCCAGATCCCAAGGATCCATTCTCAGGCTTGGCTTTCAAGACTGTCGCTGATTCCACAGGTGATCTTGTTTATGTTCGAATTTACTCCGGACAATGCAGCCCCGGTGATACTCTGCTAAACACCACTAATACCAAGCAGGAGCGCATTGGTCGTATCTACCGCATGATGGGTAACAAGCGAGTTGAAAAAGAAGTAGCAGGCCCCGGCGATATCGTTGCGATGATCGGCCTGAAACAAACTTACACAGGTAATACCCTCTGTGTTCCAGAAAAGCCGATTGCACTTGAATCCATCTTGTTCCCCAAACCAGTTATCAGCCAATCGCTAATACCTGATAAGACTACGGATGAAACAAAGCTTGCAGATGCCCTTGGTAGATTGGTTCGTGATGATCCAACTCTGAAGGCTCATACCGATCCTGAAACCAATCAGTTGATCATCTCGGGTATGGGTGAACTTCACCTCGAAGTTTCTGTTGATAAGCTTCACCGTTTTCCCGGGGTCAAGGTTTCCGTAGGCAAACCGATGGTGGCTTACAGGCAAACCTTGTCAAAGGCGATTACCCACGAAACCCGCTACATCAAGCAGTCGGGTGGCCGTGGTAAGTTTGCGGTCATCACGGTTGAATACAAACCACTCACTCCCACTGATATCGAAGAATGGAACAAGGAACTGGAAGAGGCAGACGAGAAGCCAGATCCAAACAACATCTACTTCACCGACAAGATTTTCGGTGGTGTTGTTCCCAAAGAATACATTCCTTCAGTTGAAGCGGGTATTCGCCAAGGCACCCTCAAAGGTGCCAAGTACGGGTTCCAGTGTGTTGATATCCAAGCCTCTTTGGTGGATGGCAAGTACCACGATGTGGATTCATCGCAGGATGCCTTCCGACTTGCTGGTTGGGAGAACTTCCGAGATGCCCAAATGGTCGCTGGCATTACCCTTCTAGAACCCATCATGAAGGTTGCGGTGGTTGCCCCTGATAAATACATGGGTGCCCTCACAGGCGATATCAGTCGCA
>RFZJ01000008.1 GCA_009920765.1 Planctomycetota bacterium
CTTGCTCTTCTTCAAGAAAAAGACAAAAAGGCCCTCGGGATGCTGATTAACCTGCTAACCGAATTAAAGATCAATCAAATGATTCCTATTGCAGGATTGCTTAACGAATTAATCCAAGACCAAGCTTCTGAAAATGAACTGGCGAAAGAAAAACCCTCTGCTGTGGAACTGCAAAAACTATTTACTTCCGCATGGAAGGGCAAAAACGCCTCAATTAATCTGGACAAATACACATTCAATCAATTACTACCCAAACGAATTCTTGCATCCCTTGCAGAGCCAAACCTTAGTGGAAGGATTTGCGCACTCAATCCTGATGGTTCCGTTAGCGAACTTTTTCGCAACAATTCTTACTCTTCGCAAGCGTGCGCAATTGATCATACCATGATTATCTTAATGGAACGCTCCAGAGAGCAGGTGATTTTTAATAATCTAGGAGAAATCTATGAACGAGGCAGTCCGCTTATATCAGCTTTTGGAATTGATATTGATGGCTTAGGAAAAAAATTTATTCTTAACAGGCAAAATCTTTTAGTGCTCGACCATACCAATAAAATACTCGAAAGCATTGATATCAACAATGATTGTCTAGCAGGTACACGATTAATCAATGGTGACTATGCCATTGTATTCAAAGACAAAACTTTGCTAATTCTTGATGGAAAAAACCTTAAGAAGGAAAAAACAAGAATTTCAATGGGCCCAAAAGAACCTACCCGCACAATGCTTGGGTATCAGATTGAAGGAACCCGATCTGGCTCCATTTTAATTCCTGAATTTGGGGGCAAAGCGATTAATGAGTATGATCAGGGAGGCAAATTGATAAAAACTATTAAATTAAACACAAATACTGGAAGTTCCACTATTTATGGTGCAACTTTGACCAGAAATACCAATGGTAATTTTTTTATAGGAACTCGCCTGGGGCAAACAGTGACGGAATTGAACTTGGAAGGCAAAGAAATAAGAAAATGGGCTTTAGATTCTAAATTACATCGTATTTTCCCACAACCTATACGAATTATTTGGCCTGACTAGGCATTTTACGATCATTTATAATCATTAGGGGCTTGATTTCTTTCACGAAAATACCATACTTAAATTAGCTTCGCTGGAGTGGTGGAATTGGCAGACACACCATCTTGAGGGGGTGGCGCCCGTAAGGGCATGTGGGTTCAAGTCCCACCTTCAGCACTATATTTTGAAAGCTCTTTTCAAACCCCCTCGCTTTATCTTTTCCTTTCGCTTATTATTTTCTTCAGAATGTTCTCTTATGTGTTTTTAATTGGATTTATCTCAATGTTTATTCATTACATAAAATACTTACTTGCTTCATTAGCATTTACGTTGCTTTCAACATCTATTGGCATTGCTCAAGGAAACCGACATAGCGATGTTATTTATGGAAGAAAATACGGTCTTGCCCTTACCATGGATGTTTTTAAGCCAACGGTGAAATCCAATCGGGCAGCTATTGTGATGATTGTCAGTGGTGGCTGGTTTTCTAATCCTGAAGCAATTAATCCCAAGTCCACTAATCCGTTTACCAATCGAGGTTATCATGTGTTTGCAGTGGTACATGGCAGTCAGCCAAAATTTACCATTCCCGAAGCCATTGAAGACCTTCATCGTGCAACCAAATTTATTAGGTCTAAAGCTAAAGAATATGACATTGACCCAGAAAAGATCGGGATTTCAGGTGGCTCTGCTGGGGGGCATCTTTCTTTAATGATGGGAGTTTCAGGTAAGAAAGGTGAACTAAATTTAAAAGATCCAGTCCAAGGATTTGCAAGTGGGGCAAATGCAGTCGCATGCTTCTTTCCACCCACCGATTTCCTGAACTGGGGTGAGGAAGGAAAAGAACAATTAGGTAGAGGCCCACAGGCAATCCCAAACATTGTGGCGCCATTTGATTTTGTAGTTTTCAATCAGCAAAAAAAGCAGTTTGAACTTATTGAAGATGCAATGGAAAGAAGAAAAATTGGTGCTGCTATTTCACCTATCACCCATGTCAGCAAGTTATCTGCGCCATCATTGCTTATTCATGGCGACCAAGATAAACTGGTTTCCATTCAACAAGCCGAATCTTTTGTAAAAAAAATGAAAGAAGCTGGAGCAATTGCAGAGTTGGACACTCGAAAAGGTGCGGGCCATGGTTGGGTCAATATGGATAAAGACCTTGAAAAATTTGCAGATTGGTTTGATCTGCACTTACTAAACAAAACGAAGTGATGACATCCAAGCCATCACTTCGTTTGATCTTTTTTAAAACCCAAAAGAAATTCTAGCCAACAAAAACCCCGCCTGTGAACAATGGGTCATAGGCATAGAAGTTATACAGTTGTCCTTTTTGATACCTAAACACTTTAACTTCAGGTCCACCATTGGTATAAGGGGCGGTTACAATTTCAGCAAGACCATCATTATCAATGTCTGCCATTGCAACTGATAATCCACCTGCAAAGTTAATATCGTAAGCAAAAAATGTATCGATCAAGCTGGTCCCAGACCCATTGAACACCTTGACATGAGGGCCACCGCCTGGCCCTGCTGCGACAACAATATCGCTGACAATATCGCCGTTGTAATCTCCAGCACCAACAAAGACGCCTTGGTTGATTCCTGGATCAAAGGCAAAGAAACTTGCAAGTACAACCTGTGTGCCTTGGGAAAGCTGAAACCCGCTGACTGCAAGAACATGAGGACCACCACCAGGGCCAGCACCAACAACCACATCAGAATAGCCATCGCCATTCACATCACCCGAAGCAACACTAATACCACCTGTAAAGGTTGGACTGTAAGCAAAGAAACTGGCAATGTTGGAATAATTCTGGCCACTAAAGACCTGAACATGGGGGCCACCACCCTGACCCGCACCGGTGATGATATCTGCATAACCATCGCCATTCACATCACCAACCGACACAAAAATACCATCATTGAATAACACATTGTAAGCGTAAAAACTATGGATAAGCTGCAAATTGGTGCCATCATACACATTAACCTGAGGACCACCGCCTGGGCCTGCTGCAACTACAACATCAGCAATGCTATCGCCATTCACGTCGCCCGAAGCAACTCTGACACCACCCCTGAAAGATGGAGCAAAAGCAAAGAAGCTAGTCGTTTCTTGCGTTAAAAGATTGTAAACGTTCACTTGTGGACCACCACCTACATTCGTACCGGTGACCACCAGATTGCTGGTTGCGGTTACAGCCTGATAAATCGTTGCTGTTGAAGAAGAGAAATATCTCGTAATCGATCCATTTGGTGATCCAAGGTAGGTTGCAGTAATCGTATGACGACCACCTGTCAAAGAACTAGTGGAATATGTAGCAACATTATTGCTTAACGCCACAGGGGCCCCCAAAGCGACACCATTATCAAAGAACTGCACCAGACCAATGGTGGACTCGGCAGGAATAATCGGATTGGTTACATTTGCTGTGAAGGTAATTAAATCCAATCTATCTGCTGGATTTCTTGAAGAAACCAGTCCAAGGGTGGTAAGCGCAGTGGTCAAAATCTGCTGATTGAATATTGGAGAAAAAGCGCTTCCATTTACATTGCTATCCCCAAGATACAACGCATCAATCTGATGAAACCCAGTAGTGCCTATCGAAGTAAGTAAAGTCGCGGTAGTGGCACCTGTGGTTGGATCCACAATGGTTGAATTTATGGTTTGCAAGGGCTGGATCACTCCATCGATCCGGAATAGAACCTGACCCGTTGCAGAACCACCCGGATATTGAGGAGTTACAGTTGCAGTTACAGTCAATGGCAGATTCGTACCATAAATCTGGCTATTAGTGGTAACAGTTACGGTGGAACTCGATTTGTTAACGCTCTGGGCAATGATATTAGAATCGCTATCCCCAAAAATACCCTGACTGACAAACTTGGAAGTAATCACATGGGGAGAACCATTGACACTTAATGAGGAAATAGTGAAGGTTGCAACACCATTAGATACAGGAACTTGCCCAATGGCAACACCTTGGTCAAAGTATGTAACGGTGCCACTAGTGACAGTTCCTGTTAACGCTGTAATGGTGGATGTAAAGGTGACAGGCTCACCATACTGGGTAAGGTTGTCAACATCGCTGGAAGTCAGCATGTTTGTGGTAAGGACACCAACACAGGTCAAAGTAACATCGTTGCCATTTCCACCAACATAAGAAATGCGATAGGAAATACTATTTCCTGAGGTATCGGTTTGGGTAACCAAAGCCCCCTCAGCTAATCCATTGAATGTACCAATAACTGCATCTGATCCGTCATTGTTGATGATGGTATAGCTGTTTCCGCGAGTAGTTGGGGCAAAATTCAAGTTAATATTAAGAACTGGCCTGCCTGAAAGGTTGACCGTTCCATTAACAGCAAGTTGATCATAAGCTGTTCCTGCAACTGAACCTGACGTATTTAGGTCGAAGGAAAACACACCAACAGAACTTTGCGCACTAATACCGGAAGTAGTCAAAACAGCGACATTGGATGCTTGGGTTCCTGGAGTTACTGTTCCACTCTGGCCTGCGGTCATGCTTAAAACACCAATACGGCCATTACCTTGGAGGATACCACTGGTGCCAACAAAAACAGGTACATTATCTTGGCCAAGCTGGTAGACAGTGCCTGCGCCAACCACGGTGCTAGCTTGATTGTTACCATTGCCGGAAATGATCAAGGTACCAGCCCCAGTTTTTTGCAGTGTAGAAGATCCTCCATTTATTTTTCCAGAGAGAGTAAGTGTACCCGTATCAACCCCAACATAAGCTAACTGCATAGTGCCAGCCAAATTAATATTGCCAGCCCAAGTGTTACTTCCGCTGATACTTCTAAGTGCCCCTGCACCGGCAACACCTGTTCCATCAAGGTTTAAGGTTCGGTTGGCAATAGTCACACCACCATCCAAAGCAAGCGTTGCAGAATTAACAGGCACGGAGGTAGAAACAGTTACTTGGTTAGTTCCAATGCCAAGATTGCCGGGCGATTGCACCAACAAAGTGCCTTCCTGAACTGAAATTGGAAGATTTAAACTGCGCTGAGCCTGCGAAATAACTACAGTTCCTGCACCAATTTTTATCAATTGGCTACTCACGGGAATACCCGCAGCTTGGGTGATTTGACCACTTACAATCAATTCACTTCCCGCCCCGGCCCCAAGGGAAGCTGTCCCTGCAGCAGTTATGGTTCCACTCCAAGTGTTTTGGCCAATGCTTTGCAGCGCTCCAAATCCGTTAAAACCAGTTCCTTGGATAGAAACATTAGTTGGAATATTCAAACCACTACCAGTAACCTGGATTGCACCCGCACCTGATAGCGCTGGCAAAACAGGTGATGTTTGGGTAACTGTTACCGAAGTGGCACCACCCAGTGCATTATTATTCATAACCTGCAAGTTACCATTACTTACTAGCCAACTACCATTGAAGGTAGAAGAGTTATTTGCTGAGATACCAACGGTCATGGAACCACGTTTTTCCAATTGAACGCCAGGAGCCGAAATAGTAACCGTTGGTACACGGGTATAACCAGTCCCACCATTTGTCACTGTAATGGCAGTTACTACTCCATTGGTTAATGTTGCTGTTGCAGTGGCACCAGTACCATTACCACCTGAAATGGTAACTGTTGGGGCACTCAAATAACCACTGGCACCCGACACAACCGCAATTGAAGTAACTTGGCCACCGGCTATAGTAGGTGTACCAGTTGCAGCAGCAGGCGAAGTGCTTGTTATTTGGCCACTTATTAACAAGCTTGATCCTGGTGAACCACCAATGGACGCATTGGTTTGAACATTGACACCACCTTGCCACTCTGCAGTATTGGGATTACTACTTGGAGATATTACCTGAAAAGCCCCTAAGCCCTCCACCCTAGCGCCTTGGCTCAATGGTGCACTGGGATTTTGATCAGGGCCGTTGTTAGTTAAAGTGTTAGTATTACCATCTTGAATCACTAAATTGTACTGTGGCCCAAATATCAGATTTTGCCCACCATTTACCTCGTCACCCAAGGTCAACGCTCCAGCCAATTGCTGGCTAGTATAGCCCGCAGGAATTAAGTTGGCCGGAATTTCTCGAACAACTATATTTTTTACACCGCTGGATGCAAGACCCAATGCAGTATTATTTCTGGCATTCAAGAACCCATCAAAAATCACCACATCACCACTAAAAGTATTGGCTTGGGTTAATACAACTCCTCCTTGACCCCATTTTCTTAATCCAGCTACACCACTAATTACACCATTAATTTCTGTAACACTGCGAAATTCTTGACCAACGCTGGGATCACCGTTTGGGTTGGCAGGAACGCCACTTGTGGGCACCAACGGATCTATGGGGGCTGTAATCCCGTATGGATCGGTAGTTAAGGATGTTGTTACTTCAGAAGGGCTTGTATTGAGCGTAACTGTACCATTCCATTGGTGTGGTAAATCACCAAAACCCAATCTCGAATCTCGGCCGGTAAATTCTCCAAAAGGCAGATATACCGGATAATCTGATTCAAATTGAGTCAGAGGCCTGTAACCATCACCACCTAAAAGCACCAAATTACGATTATCAATAGATATTGGAGCAGCATTTTTACTGTCGTTTGTACCAAACTGATCAACACTTAGCATTAGAGATCCATTGGAAACCTCAACATTCGAATTAGTTGTAGCCTGGCCAAGACCATCACTATCCGAAACTATCAATAATCCTTGCAAAACGGAAGTTGAACCAGTGTAAGCATTATTGGATTCAAAAACCAATATCCCCAATCCCTGTTTGACAATTTTGTTATTATTCACATCATTTAATAGAGTATAATTCCCATCTCTGTTGCCTGAAGACGATTCTGAAAGATCAGAATCCAAAATCAACCATGAACCCTCTTGTGATACATTAAAAACAAACGAAGACCCAGCAGGCGACTTTGGATTTCCAACATTTATAGGACTATAAATCCAGTTGGCATTTCCAGCAGAAGTATCCGTTGGGTTTTGCAATGAACTACCAGTATAATTCGCCACCATTTGCGTTTGGATATTTAATGGCACTGCTGGATTGAATGAAATATTGGTAACAGGATCAACTGTAGCAGGGTCCACAGTTACCACAGAACCAATCTGCCAATTGTTTGGTATAAAAAACGGATCTGTTGGATCTGATAAAGCGCCGGGGTAGAAAAACTCAGCAGTAATGGTGGTGGGGAAATTATTTACTGGCGAAATCCTTCGATTAAATGGTCCGAATTGTGGATTATCCCTGGCGTAAAGATAATAACCTGCTCCATCAAACTGAATCGCATCCACATAAGTAAGTGGCGTAAAATAATTTGTCCCTGTTATAGGATCACGCAAGTATCCTGGAAGATTACCAAGTGAATCTGGAGACAAATCATTGATCAAATTCACCTGAATAGGCCCTGGCGGCGGCCCCACTGGAGTCGCAGTAGTGTCAATTCGGGTCAAGTCACCAAAAACACCCGCAGTAGGTGTAGCCAATTGGGCATCAGCAATTAATGGAAAAATTAGGGTATCACCATTTTGGGGCAGGGAAGTTTGCCCAAGTGTAGGATCCCAGTTATTTCCAAGGGATACAAACCCATTATTATTTTGAATGGATGCCATAAATGAGCTGAATGTCGGATCGCCATTTACGCCGTATTCGGGCGGAGGCCCAAGAGTTCCGTTGGTTCCAACCCCGGCCAAGCTTCCATTCCACACTTTGGTGGCGCATTCAATTCGCTCTTCCAAGTTTTCAATATTGAGTTTTCGGGCAGTTCTGCCTTTGTTCGATTTTTTTAAACCAAACATCCTCTTGATCGATTCCAACTTCCAATTGAATAGCATGAGAAGCTCCTGCCTTAAAATAACTTTCGACAATCCATCCGGTTTAACTATCGGCAGAATAGCCCTCACAACTTTTACAAGTTGTATTTTCATGCAGATCGATTTAATCTTTACGAGTTGTATAATCAGAAAATTTTACCAACTGAACCAAAGAGCCCCTGTCTTACCAGGGCCCCTATTGTTAAACTTGCAATTTGGGTATTAACTTGGATTATCGAGAATGAAATTGCAGGGAATGGCTTTTTTTTGTTCGTTTACCCACCACAGCCCAAATTCGGGAATCGTTTTGACATTCCCTACTATTAAATGCAAAAGATTAGTGCCATCGATCATTTCTAAGTCTTTTTTACTCATCTTGGGAAACGAAACAGGATGAGAATGATAAACCACCAGCATCTCTTCACCTTTTTGCCTTAACTCTTTTACTGCCTTTAACATGCTTTCAGAAGAGGAAAGAAACTCAATCTCGCTTTTGAGCGAATTTTCGAGTTTGTATATCGTGGAAACAACCCCGATTTTTTCTCCTTGTCTAGCCTCAAACCGCCCCCCCAAGACCCCACAGCACTCGCAAGGAAACTCCTCTTTGGCATGATTTAATATTTCATTCAGATAGCCTTCTGTAATCAAAAGCTGAAAAGGGATTGACATACTTCCTACGGTCTCGAGAATAAAGGTATAGCTTTTAACAACGCAAACGCTATTTTACCCATTTTACCAAACAGACGAGAATCTTCATGGCAGGAACTAAGGGAAAACGCGATAAAGTTATTCTGGCATACTCTGGTGGCTTGGACACCTCTGTTATGGTTCATTGGATTCAGGAAAACTACGATCTGGATGTTATAACCTTCACCGTCGACCTTGGCCAAGGCGAAGACATTGAAGCAATAAGGCAGAAGGCCTTAAAAACTGGTGCAGTAGAAGCCATCGCCCTCGATGCTAAAAATCTTTTTGTTGATTGCTTTGTATGGCCCGCCTTGATGGCAGGTGCGATTTATGAAGGCAAGTACCCTCTTGCTACCGCTTTGGGGCGACCGCTAATCGCCAAGCTTATGGTTGACGCAGCTAGGCAGCATAACGCCAAAGCAGTTGCCCATGGCTGCACCGGTAAGGGAAATGACCAAGTACGATTTGATATCACATTCCAAACTCTTGCACCAGATTTAAGAATCATTGCACCAGTGCGCGAGTGGAAAATGACCCGGGATGAAGAAATTGCTTTTGCAACCGAACGAAATATTCCGGTAAATATTACCAAAGATAATCTTTTTAGTATCGATCAAAACATTTGGGGCCGAAGTTGCGAAGCAGGCGTTCTTGAAGACCCATGGATCGAACCACCACCAGAAACTTTTGCCTGGACCAAGGATGTAGCCAATACTCCCAACGAACCAGCCTATGTCGTCATTGATTTCGATAAGGGTATCCCTGTTGGTCTTGATAACAAAAAAATGGATGGCGTTGAAATTATTAGCAAGCTAAACAAGCTTGCAGGAGAGCATGGCGTAGGCCGAATTGATCATGTGGAAAACAGATTGGTGGGTATCAAGTCCCGCGAACTTTACGAGGCCCCCGCGGGAGTTGTGCTTCATTTTGCTCATCGCGAAATCGAATCGCTCACCATGAGCAAACAGGCTCTACGATTTAAATCCATCGTCTCGCAGGAATACGCGGACCTTATTTACAATGGTCAATGGTTCAGCGCATTCCATCAAGATCTTGCACAATTCGTGGTCAGCAGCCAGCGCTTTGTTTCAGGCCAGGTGCGCATGAAACTTTTCAAAGGAAGTGCGACAGTGGCCGGTCGCAAGAGCGAAAACAGTCTTTACAGTAAGAATCTTGCAACCTACGAAAAAGGCGATCAATTTGATCACGATGCTGCCAAAGGTTTCATTCGTCTTTGGGGCCTCAGCCAGCAAACCCAAGCACAGTTGCAACTGCTCAAGGGCGGAAAAGGCTTCGAACTTCCAGGCATTCTGACTGATAAATCAAACAACAAATAACAGCTAAAGGCCGCCTTAATGCCCTATGAATCGATGAATATTGACGAACTTGCAAAGTACCTCAAGCAAGATGCTCGAGATTTACATAAACTTGCAAACAAAGGCACCATCCCAGGAAAAAAAGTAGGGGGCGAATGGCGCTTTCATCGCAATGAAATCAACTATTGGATTGAATCTAATCTTCACGAGCATGAAAACGAAACCTTGATTCATTTTGAAAGCCACGCGCCCATTGAATGCGAACGCGGCCTGCTGGTCAGCAAGTTTCTAGGTGAAGCCTGCATTGCAAACCCTTTAAAAGCCAGCACCAGAGCTTCCGTACTTAAAGAGCTTGTCACCCTTGCTGAACAATCATGGCAAGTTTACGACCCCACAGCTATTCACGCTGCCTTGATCGAAAGAGAAGGAATCGCAAGCACCGCTCTTGCAGGTGGCATTGCCATTCCTCACCCACACCACCCAATCAAAAATACTCTTGGCGAATCAATTATCTCCTTGGGGATTGTTCCTAATGGCATACCTTTTGGTGCCCCCGATGGCAAACTTACAAGTATCTTTTTCCTTGTTTGCTGCATTGACGACAAAACCCATCTTCAGGTACTCGCCCGGCTGACAAGGCTTTTTCGCAGAGAGGGATTTTTGGAAGCTTTACGTGAGATGAACTCTCAGGCGGATATCTGGCATTTAGTTCGCCAAACTGAACTTTCACTCATGCTGCCTGCTTAAATCAACGCATGTCGGGTTGTAAACAACGCACTCTTATTCCTTCGTCTTCAAGCACTCTTTCAGCAGCCAGATACCCGGACCGCACCGCACCTTCCATGGTTGCAGGCCACCCTGTTTGGGTATAATCCCCTGCAAGATAAAGGCCTTTGATCCGTGTGGCTTGCAAGGGCCTAAATTCATCCACACCATACGAAGATTCAAAAGTGGCCTGCTTCTCGCTAACCACTCTTCCACGAATCAACTGCGCTTTAGTAACATCCTCAAAGAAAGCTGGTAGTTCCCCTAAAATTGTTTTTAACACCGCATCATGTCCACTTGTAAGCAATTCTGCTGAAGAACTGATTACCACTTGGTAATAATATTCTCCCTGCTCGTTTTTTCCCCGGGAGAAAAGCCACTGGCCGATGGAATCCAAAAGCACAACATGCGGGAGGTCGGTTATCGGCCGATCAAACCATAAATGCACACTGGTGATTGGTGCAGTTCTCAACCCTTGTAACATTCCTATAGCTGGGTCTAAATCGGCTAATGGACCAAGCAAATCTGCAACCCGCTGAAAAGGCACTGCAATTACTATATTATTTGCATTGATCACTTCAGCGTTATCTAACAGCACTTCCCAGGAAGCATCACTTTTTATTCCCACCTTTTTAACGGCATTACCCAGGCGAATATCTACACCTTCACACTTAAGCCAATTAATAACTTCTTCGCCATAAAGTCTGGAAAGAGGCACCACAGGTAATCCGAGTTCATAGGCTTTGGAGTTTTTCCAAAACACATCGACAAAGACCTTACGAGCGTAATGCAATCCTACTTTTTCCATGGGCGTATTTAATGCACTAATCAAAACCGGAGCCCAAAAACGATCAATGCAACGCTGGGACTGAAAATGATTGAATAACCATTCCAAAAAAGGTGAATCTTCTTCTTCCTTCGTTAACCTTAATAACGCCATCCCCAAACCTAATCTGATTTTTTCATTCCAATTGAGAAAATGGGCACCTAAAAAACTCTTGGCAAAATGCAAAGGAGCAGGCAATTGGGTGCCCTTAAAAAGACTGGTTTTGCCATCGGGGGTCCGCCAAAACATGCTTGGCTCATCTTTTATGTAATGACTTATGCCAATTTTTTCACAAAAATACTGCAAGTTTGTACAGCATTTCATACTTACATGCTGGCAATTATCAATTAGGTCGCCACTTGCAGAATCAACAAAAGATGTGGCCCTACCCCCTATTTTTCCCTTGGATTCAATTAAAATTACCTTTAATCCCTGCTTGGACAAGGTTCCTGCGACTGCCAAACCTGCCAATCCACCACCGATTACTACCGTAATTGCTTTTTCCATACCTAACTTTATGTTCATTAATCCATAAACTCATCTTGCCGAGATTGAATGCAGAACTTATCTTTTATTATAGGTAATGCAAGAAAATGTCTTGGTACCAGATTTCCCGATAGCTCAATGGTAGAGCGCCTCGCTGTTAACGAGGATGTTCAAGGTTCGAGTCCTTGTCGGGAAGCTTTTCTTTTTCGCGAAATATTTAGTTAATATTTGATACACCCAAAACGTCGAAACCGAGACCTTTTGGCGTTTTACTTTTTACCAAAGTAGCTTGAAAACTTCTGGCAAGCCTATTCTAATTCGAGCTTTCCCATTTTTGCACAAGAGCGCCGCTTCTTGGCTCCTTTTACCGTTTTCCCCCAAAAACTCTCTGACTCTCTTACGCCGGCCGGTTCTAGGTTAACAACCTGGTTGGTTTCGGACATCAAAAGCAATCGGACACGAAAAGTACTCCACTTCCGGGCCGCATGGCAGCAAGTGCCACTCCGCAAAGATGTCCCTACCATATTTGATCATCCTGATGACCTGCTAATTTTTTGCACTGAGAAACGCCAAGACGAACACTTCAAGAATAAACTTTAAAGTGAAAATGCGTTTCGAGAAGAAATCCCATTATCACAGGGATGCCAAGAGTTGATTTTAAAAATCGTCTAACCTTCCTTCGCCACCTTTTGAACCCGTATCATAATATTCCAAAATGGCCATGCGCCTAGCTTTGCCAAGAAAGGTTTTTAGAGCCTACAACGATTTCATTCTCATCGCGATAAAGCAGTTATCCGCACTTCAACCGTATTGCTTTCGGGTCTAACCTGACCCGACACGGCTTGCGTGAACTCCGCCCGAACATGATAAATACCTGCAGGCAAATGATCTGTTTCTGTTTGGTTTTGCATGTGACGAAAGGTTTGCCCCGTTGTCGCGAACTTGTATTGCGTTCTGCCGATCTCACCCGGCTTCAATCCATGTCCTTTTTTTGCCGCCAGCAAAGGGTTCAGCAACTGAAAATCGCCAGGACGCCTCAACCACTGTCCAAAGTAAAAGTTCCAAGCGCATTGCATCTTATCTCCCCCACCTGATGGTAGGATTACATCCTTGTCAGAGACATTCTTGACCCGAATCTCGAACTCGATCGGTTCGCCTGTCTGCACTTCTGTCTTTAAAGCCCTGATATTCATGACCAGCCCACCTTTTTCCTTACCCCAAGCGAGTTTCTCTTCGACGGTGCCACCTCCCGCCTCGTTCGCCTTCGTGTCTGGGGAGACTTCTGAATCAGCGACCTTGAAACGCTCTTCGGATGAGGGCTTGCCTTTTGGCGCTATCTCCGGTTTCTGAAAACTTGGCGGGCTGTCAGACAGCTTCGAACAACTTAGCATTACCAAGCAGGGGAGTACCGCTAACAATATCATGCCAATCTTCATTCCTAATCTCAGGTTTTTCTTGCTCATCTGTTAGCCTCTGTTTTCTAAACATAAAAAAGTACAAGTGTTTCTCGCCTGGGTGTCGTTAAATTAATGCATCTTACTGGAAAATGCCCCACAACCTGTAACAGTACCGTTAAAAGACTCAGTGAGGTTTGAGACGACTGAGAGACCGTCTTGCTGGGCCGCCAATGGCTATATCTAGGGCCCCGAAGAAGAATACTTCCATCGCATCCCTCCCTGTGCCAAAATTAAATCTCAAGGTAGACAAATTAACAAACCCCGAAGGCTACCCCAAACGTGGCACAGGTTTTAAGGGGTAGAGGTAAGTTTGGAGCTTGCTTTCAAAGAGGTTGATAGGTAATGGTCATACTAGCATTTTCTGTTAACTTTAACTGACCATTCTTAACTGAGTACCTTCGTTTTTACCAATGAAATAGTCTCGAACCCTATAACTACCGCTATTTCCCTGAAGTTATAGCCTTCTCCATCAAGAACTTCCATTCCCATACTATATTCTCTAACGCTTTTGGATCTTTTTTAATGTGATAAGCAAGCCTCATTTTCTTGGAACTCACCTCAACAACGAAGAATCCTTTTTCCGTTTGCCCCGTGTTAATACAATCTAAAAGCCTTTCTTCTCCATCGGGTTTCCACTTTTTCAAACCTGTACCACTATGCCCATAAAAAAAGCCAATAACATTGTAAGGCTTCAAGGCATTATAAAAGTCAGCCCAATCTTCCGGGTTCCACCAATCAGTATCAACCCCACAATGAGACATTACCACAACAGGTCTCCCGCTTTTTCCAACATTTTTTTTAAGATCCTCTTTTACAAAAGAAAGAGCTCCTTGAGGGTCATGCCAGGGGAGGGAATAACGAACTTTTACATGCTGTTTGTCTGCAGGATAAAGATTGGCCTGAATAAAATGAACCTCATTCCAATCCCAGGAATAATGTAACCCATTATCCGCAATATTTGAGATTCTTCCGGCATTCTTTCGCATGATGTTTCGAGCTTTAATTTGTGCTTGAACACTAAACCCAAATTTTTCTTTACCAATTGGGGGGCCATCATGATTTCCCCAACCTTCAAAAACAGGAAACTTCAACAACCCATCTTTTCCATCCAAACCAAAATGCTTTTCAAAGTTACGCCATTGCCCTGCGGTTTCATCCCTTCTATCTCCATCATCGATCAAGTCACCTAGTGCCAATACGCCTTTTGGATTAGAAATTTTTCCTCCTCCTAATTTTTCAGGCCAGAGAGTTCCCGGGAGAGCATTCATTCTTTCGAGGGTTAGTTTATTTCGATCATTTCGATCTAGGTTTTGAATAAATTCAAAATGAGAATCTGATGTGACAAAGAATGTTATGGGTTCGGCTATTTCGGGTGCAGCTACAATAATCAAGGGAAAAGATATCAAGACGATCGTTTGCAAGAGGAGCGCCCCAACAATACATCTATTCATAAATCCCCCTTAAAGACAACTGCTCAACAAAAACGTCCCAACAAGAAAAACGAATCAATCCAGAAACTAATTTACCACTTGCCTCAAACAACCCAAATAATAAATATCAATTTTCAATTGCCTTCTTATGTTACAACCTATAAATGCTACAAACACATAAATCATCAACTAAACCCTGAGTTGGTATTACACTATTTTTTTGAATCGACCAAATCCTTGCCCAAGCATTTAAATCAATGGTATCATTCCATCTGAAAAAAAACCTGGAGCACCCATGATCATTTACGGAACTGCATTACTGTCAATATGCCTACTCTTGGGTTTAACCCTGGGCAGAATGCTGGGCAATCTCGCAGGTGTTGATGCCGATATTGGCGGAGTTGGGATTTCCATGCTTTTACTCATAGCAATCTGCAATTATCTTCAACGAATTGGGCGTATGAAACCTCCCACAGAGGCTGGCATTACATTCTGGGGATCCATTTATATTCCAATCGTTGTAGCTATGGCGGCAAGCCAGAATGTATTAGCTGCATTACAAGGCGGGGCAGTCGCACTCCTTGCTGGCACTTTTACCGTTGGGGCAAGCTTTGCTATTGTTAGTTTTTTTGTAAAAGTGGGGAACAATAATTCACCCGCAAAAGGTTGATTCATGCTAAATGCATTCCAATCATTAGAAATCGTATTAATAAAAAACTCTCTTCTGGTGGCATTTGCCATCATGGGTGCAACTGTCTGGATTTCGTACTTTTTATCAGATCGACTGACACAGGGTCGTCTGCATGGCTCTGCGATCGCAATATTTATCGGTTTAGTCATGGCATGCATAGGGGGCATTATTACGAACGGAAAACAAGGTATCGCAGATATTACAGCCCTTTCTGGAATTGGATTGATGGGTGGGGCAATGCTTCGAGATTTGGCTATCGTTGCCACGGCCTTCGGGGTAAGAGCGGAGGAGTTCGGCAAAAGCGGGCTTATTGGAATACTTTCCTTGTTTACAGGAATTACATTATCTTTTGCAGTTGGTGGAGCAGTTGCATATTCCTTTGGTTACCGCGATGCAGCCAGCATTACAACGATTGGCGCAGGCTCTGCAACCTATATTGTCGGCCCGGTGACAGGCAGTGCCATCGGGGCAACTTCTGAAGTAATCGCGTTAAGCGTTGCGGCAGGTTTGGTCAAAGCAATTTTGGTGATGATACTTACACCATTCCTAGCCAAACACATTGGATTAAATAACCCCCGGGCAGCGATGATCTTTGGTGGAATAATGGGAACCAATAGTGGAGTAATGGCAGGGCTTGCATCCACGGATCCCAAACTCGTACCTTATGGCGCAATGACAGCAACTTTCTACACCGGCCTTGGTTGCCTACTTGGCCCTTCGGTTATTTTTATTTTCATACGCACTATTTTTGGATAAACATGAACGAATTATCAATTATAAAACACGCAAAGTTACATCGCGATTCCATAGCTTTTAAAAATGAATTAAGCCAACAGACTTACCAAAATCTGCTCGATCGTTCCGAGCAATTAGCAGCAAAACTTCTGGAAAACGATAGCGATTTAAACTGTGCCACTATTGCGATGCTCATTCCCGCCGATTCTGATTTTGTTTGTGTTCAATGGGCTATTTGGCGAGCAGGAGGAATCATGCTGCCTTTATGCCTTTCCGCAACCCTACCTGAATGGGAATACGCTCTTGGCGATTCAAATACAAGCATGTTAATTACTACCCAAGAACTGAAACCTGAGATTAGTGACTTATGCAGCAGATTAAATGTACGCCTTTTAACCATCGAATCATATCATTCAAAAAAAGAAATAGTTCTACCAACAATAAAAAACTCACGGCCTGCAATGATTTTATACACCAGCGGAACCACCAACAAACCCAAGGGAGTTCTTACAACGCATGCCAACATTGAGGCCCAGATCGAAAGTCTGGTAGAGGCATGGAAATGGGAAGCCTCTGATAGAATCCCCTTATTTCTACCGTTACATCACATCCACGGGATCATCAATGTAATTTGCTGTGCAATGTGGTCCGGAGCATTGGTTGAACCCTTCAACCGCTTTGACATCCATGCAATTACAAACCGAGTTAGTCAGGATGCTTACACCATCTTCATGGCAGTGCCTACAATCTATGTGAAGTTGATTCAAATGATTGAAAGTATTGAAAAAAGTTCAAGAGACCGAATCATTGCAGGATTTAAAAAAATGCGCTTGATGGTTTCCGGATCCGCCGCCCTTCCCACCACCGTGCATGATCGTTGGTTTCAACTTACGGGGCAAAAACTTTTGGAACGATATGGTATGACAGAGATAGGCATGGCACTTTCCAACCCCTATGATGGCGAACGCCGTCCCGGTTCGGTGGGTAAACCTTTACCTGGGGTAAACATTCGGCTTAAATCTGATTCGGGTAAATTAATAAGGAATGAAAATGAACCGGGAGAAATACAAATTTCTGGCCCCGGTGTTTTCAAAGAGTATTGGAATCGCCCTCAAATAACCTCTGAATCTTTCGAAGATGAAATCTGGTTTCGCACAGGTGATATGGCTGTGATAGAAACCGGTTATTACCGAATTATGGGAAGGCTCTCAACCGACATCATAAAAAGCGGGGGATATAAGCTATCAGCATTGGAAATCGAATCAACCATTCTTCAGCACCCAAACATCAGCGAATGTGCAGTTGTTGGAATCGAAGATGAAACATGGGGTGAAGCCGTTGCAGTGGCGGTAATATTAAAAGAATCAACGACGTTGAAATTAGAGGATTTTCGAGAGTGGTGCCGTATCAGGTTATCGGTCTACAAGATCCCGAAGCATTTAATAACAGTGAAAGAGTTACCTAAAAATGCCATGGGCAAAGTGATAAAAAAAGAAGTAAGCGCCCTATTCAAATATGAGAAATAAACAGATGAATAAGAAGTTCGGATTTTCAACATTAATCCCTAACATTTTGACAACTGTTGTTTTTTTACTAACTCACGGGAACCTATCGGCCCAAATCAATTGGCCACAGTTTCGTGGGATTGAAGCACGTGGCATAAGTTCAGAAGCTAATCTTCCAAGCAAATGGTCTGCTACTGAAAATATCGCATGGAAATTCGATATCCCGGGCAGGGGATGGTCTTCGCCGATCGTTTGGGGTGATCACATTTTTCTCACATCGGTTATCAATTCCGGAACAACCGAAGACCCTAAAAAAGGATTGTACTTTGGAGGAGAACGGCCAAAACCACCAACTTCTATTAATCAATATAAAGTTTTCTGCCTCAATTTATACACTGGCAAAACTATCTGGGAACGACTTGCTTATGAAGGCATCCCTGAAACACCCATTCACATTAAAAGCAGCTATGCTTCTGAAACACCTGTAACCGATGGCGAACGTGTCTACTGCCTTTTCGGCAACTTGGGAGTTTTTTGCTACGATTTTCAAGGAAATTGTATTTGGAAACTTAAACTGAAACCAGAAAAGACTCGTTTTGGTTGGGGCACGGCTGCATCTCCAGTGCTTCACAAAGGCAGGCTTTATATTGTGAATGACAACGAAAGTGATTCATACATTCTTGCGTTGGATTCCAAAACAGGAAAAGAATTGTTCAGAGTTTCAAGAGATGAAAAAAGTAATTGGGCCACTCCTTATATTTGGCAAAACAGACTTCGCACTGAAATTGTAACTGCGGGTAGCGGAAAAGTTCGTTCATACAACCTCGAAGGAAGGCTTCTTTGGACTTTGGAAAAAATGTCCAGTATCACCATCGCAACTCCCTATGAAAACAACGGGCTGCTTTACATCAGTTCTGGTTATATTCTGGACCGATCAAAACCCATTTATGCGATCAGACCTGGGGCTGAAGGGAACATATCTTTAAAAAAGGGCGAGACTTCGAATAGTTTCATCGCCTGGAGTCAACCCAACTCTGGCCCTTACAATCCTACTTCCATCATTTACAAAAACCTTTTATATGTACTTTATGACCGAGGATTGGTTGCCTGTTTTAACCCAACTGATGGCAAAGAAATTTACACTCCCCAGCGCATTCCGAATGGTGGATCCTTCACTTCATCCCCTTGGGCCTATGATGACAAAATCTTCTTCCTGAACGAGGATGGCACCACTTTTGCCCTGAAAGCAGGAAAAGATTTTCAAATCTTACACAGCAATACCCTTGCAGCAGATGATATGGGCATGGCCTCACCCGCGATTGCCGGGGACAGGCTTTTGGTCCGAACTGCAGCAAGGATATATTGCATTAGAAATAAAGATCCTAAATAACGCCGAAGGCGTGTTTGCACAAAACGCACTTGGAGCATGCAATTAACAGGGAGCAAGAATCTGCAACTGAATGGATTTCACATAAGTTTTTACTTTAGGCCGAAAATCGATCATGTGCTGGGCATTGCGATGAGCATTGAGTGCATCTAGATCTGCCCATTTTTCAATAACGATCACGGTGTTCTCACGTAACGGAGGTTGATCAACAGAACCGCTTGGGAGATCAACAGCAGGACCATATTCTAGACATCCTTTTTCAGCTTTAACCAAAGGAACAATTTTTTTCATTTCTCCGACAAATAAATCCCTGGTCCCGGGGTTCAAATCAATTATTGCAATCACATGAATCATAATAAATCCTCACCTAATTAATAATTCCTTGTTTAATAAAACACCTTTATAAAGAATAACATTAAAATCATTGTGTTTAAACACCTTTGCCACCGAATCTGCTTTTTGTGATTTTTAAAAAATCACGGTCATAAAAGACCCAATAATGTTAAGTATAAATAGAAATCAAACTCGCTATTATGGTGAAAAATGAATGAAAGAATTGCCGAAATGACCCGACTGTGGACATTGGCTACGCCTTTGGTTTCTGGATTTATCCTATCAATGGTTCGTAATTACCAAGACCGTGACGATATACTTCAAGAAACCGCTGTTGCAATTCTTAATTCGTTTGAAAAATACGACAAATCTAAACCCTTTGCTGGGTGGGCCCTAGGAATCGCAAGGAATCAAGTCCTGTTACATTTTCGAAAAGCAAATAAAAAGATAGTCCTTCTTGACCCCTCCCTGGCAGAATCTTTGCAGCAAGCATTCTCTGAACATTCCACTGTTATCAATCATCTTGATCATCTGGCTGATTGTTTTAAGATCTTGGATCTTAAATCCAAGGAATTATGCAGAATGCGATATGAAGAGGACCTGAAACCAGCCTCAATCGCTCAAAAAATTGGAATGGAAGCAAATTCTGTTGCCAAGGCGCTTCAAAGAATAAGAGATCAATTGCGTGATTGCATCCAACGAAAAGTTGAAGCGGAGTTCCGCACATGATCAACAACATTCAAAACCTGATTGACAACT
Organism: Planctomycetota bacterium; assembly: GCA_009920765.1. GTDB lineage: Bacteria > Planctomycetota > Planctomycetia > Gemmatales > Gemmataceae > UBA969. The sequence continues at coordinate 20,209 of RFZJ01000008.1, forward strand.
ACCTTGATGAAGCTCTTTCTGAAGAACAAGAACTCGAGCTCATCAATTGGCTGAAATCCTCATCATCGAATGCAAACAAATTTGCAAGCGCAATTCAATTTCATAATAAGCTTCACGACATACTTCAATCAGAAAAGGAAATCAATCTTCACCAGGCGAAAGAATCACCAACATTTTCAAAAGGGAATATCAGGCCTGTTAAAAGTTATTGGACAGAAACAAGCCTAACTGCCGGCATGGTTGGCATGATCGGTGTTATCATTTTTATTTATTGGGGATTTTTCACTTCCCACGCAAGTGCAACCTCCGAAATAGAACGACTGGTAAAATCATCCTCAAACCTTTTAGACAGGACTTACAAAATCAAAGCCCTGGACAATGCACCTGATCTCTTAAATGATCGTCAACCAGGAATTGATGGTGGAATTCTTCACGTGCAACAGCCCGACAAATATGTTTTGATCAGAAAATTTCCTGACACACGCCTTTTTATTACAGGAAGTGATGGAAATAATAGTTGGTCAATCCCACCTGAGGGCCCGATCCGCATCAGCACAAATACACTAAGATTCATGGGCCCAGTACCTGGAAATCAGCATGGAATACCATTTGTTGACCTACGCTCCGATCTAACTCAGTTGCAAACAGCCTATGAACTGGATTTTATACCGAATGACGAAAATGGACTCCGTGGGATAAAAGCCATCAAAAAATCCGCAGAACATCGGGGGCCAAAAATAGTCGAGCTTTGGTATGAACTAAATACAGGCGTGATAAAAAAAATGATATTCTCAGGGATGCCTCAAGGCAAAGGGGGGCCATCAATTGTTTGTGTCGAGCTAATCGATAACAGCCAATTGCCTGCTGGATTTTTCAAACACAGCTTCCATCACTTACCAGACCGTCAGATAACAGAGGAAAATTAAAATGAAAACGTATCTACCAAAAACAATCGTTCTAAAAATTTTTGGTTTTAGCATGGCCTTTTTAACTTTAACAATTAGTTCATTTACACTGCTTTTGGCACAACCTGAAGGCAAGGAGAAAAAAGACAAAGGGAAAGGAAGTAGGCCTCCATCCGGACTCATAAAACCATCAATGGCCGACACTATCAAAGCTAATGTATACGCAGATAATTGGTTTATCATGTACATCAACGGAAAACTCACCGCCGTAGATTCCATTGATTTTATTCCGCACAATGTTGTTTCTGTAGATATCCTTCCGGAATACCCCATGACAATTGCTGTGATGGCAAAGGATAATGCCGACCCGAAGACGGGGATGGAATATGGAACCCACATTGGCGATGGAGGATTCATATTAAAATTTGCCGATGGAACTGTTACCTCTTCTAAATGGAAAGCTAAGAGCTTTTTCAAGGGACCACTTGGTTCCGATACCAAAAACCCCAAAGTCCAACACGAACCTATTCCAGACGACTGGTTTAAAATTGACTTTGATGACAGTAAATGGAAAAACGCGACAGAATACACCGAGGAACGAGTCAATCCCAAGGAACCATTCTTTAAGGCTGACTTTAAGGGCGCCAAATGGATTTGGACGGAGGATTTAGATCTGGACAATACTGTCATTTTCCGGCACCGCGTTGAAAAAGAAGGTTGGAAACCACGATGGAACACAAAACCAAATATTGACATCACTGGCGCATTACCATGGAGAAATGAAAAATGAAAAATCGTTTTATCATGTTAACGGTCGCATTATTGCTTTTCATTTGTGGGTTAACTCAAGCTCATCAGGGGCATGAACATGAATCAAGCCTAAAAACCTGGAAAACTTCCGACGGCTTGTTCGAAGTGAAAGCATTTTTTCTCTGTCAGCAGGACGAAAATGTAAAGCTATGCAAAGTCAATGGTTCTATAATTTCAATTCCATTGTCTAATCTTAGCGACATGGATCGCAGATGGGTTTTGGATAAGTCGGTTGTAATTAATAACCTAAACCTTCCTAAAGATTTTGAATTACCGATAACAATCGGACTAGTTTTAGAAATCGGACTTCTAGTTGCAATTGCTGCGCTTTCAATTTATACCTGTGGAATAATTTTCTGGCAGCAATCTTCTGTTTTCCCGCTAGCTGGTGCAATTGCACTAACAAGTTCCATGGCACTGTTTGCTTTGGACAAAGATGACAAACAATCATCAGCCATCTTAGTCCAAAAACATTTTGAACCATTCGGCAATAAAGTAAAATTCCGATCAGATAACGATTACTTTTATATCGAATCCCAGGGAATGCCAGATCACCCAATGATGATCGGCATAAGGGCATGGCAACAACAAGTGCCGATCCCTCAACCTTATGTGGGCAAAAACGCTTGGCGAATCCCTTTAAAACCAAAACTAGCTGACAACCCTGTAAATGCAAAAACAAATTTGTTCCGTGGCGCAATCGCTTTGGCTGTAAACGGGGTTCCAATATTCAACCCAATAAAAAATGATGGAAAGACGGATACTTTTATTGCAGGTGAACTTGATGAATTCGGAGGGCATTGCGGCAGGGCTGATGATTACCATTATCATACTGCCCCTGTTCACCTTCAAAAAATTGTTGGTGCAAACAATCCAATTGGATACGCATTGGATGGCTTCCCCCTCTACGGCTTCACCGATGCAGATGGAAAAGAACCCAAAGACCTGGACAACTTTAATGGAAGGATTGAACAGGGAAGCTATCGCTATTATTCAACAAAAAAATACCCTTATGTGAATGGCGGTTTACGCGGAGAAGTCATGGTCCGGGATGGCCAGATTGATCCTCAACCAAGAGCAAATCCGATTAGACCCGATGGCAGGCCATTAAAAGGTGCAAAAATTACAGGGTTTGTAAGGGACGACCAAAAAAAAACCATGACCGTCAAATATGAATTGAATGGAAGGACCAATTCAATCCAGTACACCAACAATGGCACTGGAACTTATAATTTTATTTTCACAGACGGAAACGGGAATGAAACAAAAGCTGTTTACCAGGAAAAACGCATAGAGGGAAAAGAAGATAAGAATAAAAAAGGAGCAGACAAAAAAGGCAACCAATCATCGAAAAAAGGAGGCGAAGAAACCAGACTTCCTTGGATTGCAGCTCATTTCGATGAACTAGACTTAGACAAAGATGGCTATTTGCTCCTTTCCGAATTAAAAAAAGAAATCGAAAAAACATTTACAGGCTTTGATTCAAACAAAGACGGAAAATTAACAAAGGAGGAATACTCAGGCAAAGGATCACCAGTAAAATCCGCACTGGCTGGTTTTGTCAAGGGCCATGCAGAAGAGTTTGCGGACAAAGATGGCACAATCACGAAAGACGCTTTAACACTTGCAATGACCAAAATGTTTGTAAAGGCAGACAAGAAAAACACAGGAAAACTTTCCAAAGAAGATGCTTCCCAATCTGCGAAAAGACAGTAAGCCAACAATGACAGTGAAGAAAACACTTTTGGAGAATGATTTCATGCGAATCTTAATCACAATCCTGGCATTAATTGTTCCAAACTTCACTTTTGCAACAGATCGACCCAACATTATTTTTATGCTCGCTGACGATCAAGGTTGGAATGGCTTATCCGTAGCGATGCACCCCACTGTGGCAGGATCTAAAGGGGACGTTTTTCAAACGCCAAATCTTGAAAAATTTGCATCACAAGGCATGAGGTTTAGTGCAGCATATGCTCCTGCGCCCGTTTGCTCCCCCACCAGAATCAGCCTGCAAACAGGAAAAAGCCCAGCACAATTGCACTGGACAAAAGCTGCCCCTGCAGTTGAAGGCCAAAAACTCATTGAACCAAGAATTATCAAGGATATTTCTGCCAACGAAAAAACCATTGGCGAAATGTTGCGTGGTGCGGGCTATGCGACCGCACATTTTGGGAAATGGCATATACGCGGTGGTGGCCCGGGCCAACATGGTTATGACGAACACGATGGGGATACAGGCAATGAGCAAGCTTTCAAATTCAAAGACCCTAATCCTGTTGACATTTTTGGAATGGCGAAGAAAGCATCCAACTTTATGGAAAAAAGCAAGCAAGCCAACAAGCCATTCTATATTCAACTTTCTTGGAATGCGTTGCATGGTCAAGAAAACGCACTCAAAGCAACACTTGCCAAATATGAGAAACTTGGCACCGGAAAAAATTCCCAACGTGCCGCCATTACCGAGGACCTGGACACTGGAGTGGGCATGGTTTTAAAATCCGTGGCTGATCTTGGTCTCTTCGCAAACACTTTTATAATTTACATGTCCGACAACGGAAGCGGTGGTGGGCGGGGGGCGCTATCTGGAGGAAAAGGCGATGTATATGAGGGCGGCATTCGCGTACCACTAATCATCAGGGGGCCCGGTATAAAAGCAAACTCCTGGTGCCACACACGAGTTGTTGGGTATGATCTATTTCCAACCTTTTGCGAATGGGCGGGCATCACAACTAACAAACTACCCAAAGAATTAGAAGGGGGAAGCATTACCTCGTTATTATCAAATGACGGACAAGGCAAAGTTTCAAGGTCTAGGGATTCTTTGGTTTTCCATTTCCCGCATTATCAGGGTGATACCCCGCATTCTGCAATCATCAGGGGTGACATGAAGCTTATCAAATTCTACGAGGACAATAAGCTTTTACTTTTCGATCTTTCAAAAGACCTTAGGGAAAGCAATAACCTTGCGACAAAAATGCCTGAAGAAACAAACAATCTGCACAAGGCCCTAAATGAATACCTTGCTGCAATTCAGGCCCAATTACCAACACCAAATCCAAAATATGATCCAAACCAAAAAGCCATGCCGCTAAAAAAAGGTGGTAAAAAAGGTGGCCCCGAATCTGGCATGCAAAAAGGAAAAGGAAAGACGAATCCTTAACATTCATTTAAAGTCAATTCACTCAAATCAAATTTGTTAATACCGATACGAGGTTCAAGAATGAATTCTTTTAAAAAAACCATCTGTTCCATTGTTTTTATCAGCATCGCTTGCATCATTGTCTTTATTTTTTCTGAGGACAAAGCCTGGGGGCAGAAAAAAAACAAACAGGATGGAGCTGGCCAAAAGCATATTTTTACAGGCCCAGCCCCGGAACATGCATATGATATAATCCTTGCACGCCCAACCGCAACATCCATAACCGTAAGCATTCTTGCTTACAAGGAAATGAAAGGATACATCTCATACGGGAAAGAAAAGGGAACAGCAGAAAATAAAACAGCAGTAGCAAATTTCGAAGTGGGGGTGCCTTTCGAATTTATTCTCAAGGAATTAAATCCCAACACTCATTATTATTACCGCCTAAACACTTCCACCAACAAATTAAATGATTTTGCGACACAAGAAGAATTAACTTTTCAAACCCAGCGCAAAGCCGGAAGCCATTTTAAGTTAACCGTTCAATCAGATTCCCATTTGGACCAAAGTACAAGGCCCGCAGTTTATGAACGAACCCTCGCAAATTGCCTTGCTGACAAACCAGATTTCCATGTCGATTTGGGCGATACCTTCATGACCGACAAATACCCCAATTACAAGGATTCCCTCCCCCAATATATTGCCCAGCGATATTACTTTGGTCTTATTGCTAAAAGTGCCCCATTGTTTCTGGTTTTGGGAAATCATGATGGGGAACGGGGAGATCGTTATGATGAAAAATCAGAAAACATGCCTGTTTGGTCCAATCTTACTAGAAGAAAATATTTCCCCAACCCATACCCTGATGAGTTTTACTCAGGAAACAAATCAACAATAAAACCAATCAACCGGATGGAAAACTACTATTCTTGGGAATGGGGTGATGCGCTGTTTATAGCGTTGGATCCTTTTTGGTACACCAAAAAACGAGGGGGAAACAAAAACGATGGTAACTGGGCCCGAACCCTTGGAGATACCCAATACAAATGGCTTGAAAAAACACTTGCAGACTCCAAGGCAACTTTTAAATTTGTGTTCATCCACCATTTGGTAGGAGGCTTGGATAATTCTGCCCGGGGAGGTAGTGAAGCTGCGATACTTTACGAATGGGGCGGAAAAAACCCGGATGGCAAAGATGGGTTCAGGTTAAATCGCCCTGATTGGAAAATGCCAATTCATCAACTTTTAACCAAATACAAAGTCTCTGCAGTACTTCATGGGCACGATCATTTTTATGCCATGCAGGAACTCGATGACATAGTGTATTTGATGGTACCTCAACCGGGGCATCCTGGATACGACAGCAAGTTGAGAAATGTTGAAGAATATGGCTATATTCGTGGCAAATTCATGCCTCCTGCGGGACATATCAGAATTTCCGTTTCGCCTGAAAAAGCTGTTGTTGATTATGTCAGAGCTTATCTACCACAATCCGAATCAGCAAATCGAAAGAATGGTGAGGTTGGCCATTCCTTCAGTTTAAAACCCAAATAAACTTTAAAATTAATGCCATTGAAAAGCCCTACTTTAGTTCAATAATCCAGATTACAACTTTTACCTTTCTTCTTTGGCACAAGAAAGGCATAATACTATTGGTAAACGACAAACACCCGCATGCCTATTTTCCTGCTAGATTGAGATTTTTTTAATGAAACTTGCCAATGGTACAAAGGTAATTTCCAACGGTACGCTTTTAGTTGGAACCGATTCGCCACCAATCCCAAATGCTGCCGTGATAATCAAAGATGGAAAAATAGTTTTTGCTGGCCCAGAAAAATCTGCACCCATGATTGAAACGGGGGCAGAGAAAATTGATGCCTGCGGCGGCACCATTCTCCCAGGACTTGTTGAGGCACATTTTCACCCCACTTATTTTGATGTAGCTGCACTTGAAGATTTGGATATCAAGTATCCCGTTGAATATGTAACTCTTCTTGCTGCCGCCAATGCAAAATTAGCATTAGAATGTGGCTATACAGCAGCCCGCAGCGGGGGCAGCCTTTTTAACATAGATGTATGGTTGAAAAAAGCAATAGAATGTGGAATTTCAAGTGGGCCAAGACTTGTTTCAAGTGGTAGGGAAATATGCGGAGTCGGGGGTCTAATGGATTGGAATCCCGACTTTCGCAAGATCGGCATGGATGGATTGGTGCTTTTAATCAACGGTGCAGATGAAGCTCGGGCAGCAGTTCGCAAGCTTGTAAAAGATGGTGTTGAATGGGTAAAAACCTACCCCACTGGAGATGCAGCTTCACCTGATCTTAATGATCACCATACGCTATGCATGACTTTCGAAGAAATGAACACTGTGGTTGCAACCGCACACAATCATGGCCTTAAAGTGACTGGCCATTGCAGGGCAAATGCGGGAATCAAAAACGCCCTTCGTGCCGGGTATGATGCAATCGAACATGGGACCTTCATGGATAATGAAGCGCTGGATCTTCTGCTAAAGCGCAATGTACCGTGTGTTCCAGCACTCTACTTCGAATACGCAAGTATTAAGCATGGGCCAAAATATGGCATGCCGCAAAGTGTTATTGATGGGCATAAAGAAACTTTGGAAGCGGGCGCTGAAAGTGCAAGAATGATCCTTAAGGCGGGTGGAAGACTGGGCATGGGTGGAGATTATGGTTTTGCTTGGAATCCCCACGGTGATTATGCAAGGGAATTAACTTTCTTTGTGAATTATGTTGGTTTCGACCCGCACACTGTATTGCAATGTGCAACCCGAACTGGGGCTGAAATCATGGGCCTTGAAAAAGAAATTGGAACCGTTGAAGCTGGTAAACTTGCAGACATTCTCATAGTTAATGGGGATGTACTTAAGGATATTTCGATCTTGGAAAACAGAAACAACTTTGTTGCAGTAATCCAAGGTGGTGCGATCAAAGCGGGAATGTTGGCGTCGTGTAAATAAAAATAATTCATCCTATTTTGAAATGAGTTCCCCCTATGCAAAACATCAGGATCAACAGGCGGCGTTTTCTCAAATCGAGTTCCGTTGTACTTGCCCTTCCCTGGCTGGAAAGCATTGCACTTGCAAATGATTCTGCCCCACCCAAAAGGATGGTTAACATCTGCACCAGCTTTGGCTTGTATGGCCCTTCATTCTTCCCCGAGAAATCCGGCAAAGATTACGAACCAAGTGAGTACTTAAAGCCCTTAGAAGATCTGCGCCATGATTACACCGTGTTTTCAGGCATATCTCATCCCGAAATCGGGGGCGATCATGCATCAGAATCCTGCTTTCTTACCAGTGCAAAACACCCTACCAAAGGCGGGTTTCGCAATACTGTATCCCTAGATTATGTTGCAGCCAAGCATGTGGCTGGCGCTACCAGATTCCCTTTGCTCACCCTATCAACTTTAGAGCATAGCCCTCTTACTCATACTCCTAGCGGCGCAGGCGTTCCAGCCCTTAGCAGGCCATCAGACATTTTCGCACGAATGTTTCTAGCAGGAAACAAAAACGAAGTTCAGAAAGAGTTAAACCGTCTCAAACATGGCCAAAGCGTGCTAGATCGTATGGCTGAAAGATTCACTGAGCTTAAAAAATCCTTAAGCTCAAATGATCAGCAACAAATTGCAGACTACACTGAAGCCGTTCGAGACATGGAAAAACAGCTTAAAGCTGACGAAGCTTGGGTTAATCAACCAAAACCAAAGACAGACGAACCCCAACCCTCAGAACAATACCCCAGCCCATTTGCAGACCGCAGTGACAGCATAGGCCGTGCCAAGGTCATGCTCAATTTAATCCGCCTGGCACTTAAGAGTGATTCAACCCGGGTTATTTCTTTATTTATTCGCGGCATGGATGAAAAACCCCCGATCCCCGGCATAACTGAAGGACATCATGGGCTTTCACATCATGGACGCAATCCCGCAAAGATTGAGCAACTAAAAATTATTGAACGCTTGGAAATCCAGGTATTTCATGACTTTCTCCGTTCACTTCGCAACACCAAGGAAGGTTCTGGAACCCTGTTGGATAACACGCAAGTCCTAATTGGAAGCAATCTGGGCGATGCCAGCGGCCATGGAACCACCAACCTTCCTATCCTTTTGGCAGGTGGAGGGTTCAAACATGGGCAGCATATTGCGGGTGACACGAAAAATAATACGCCTCTCGGCAAACTTTTCGTCAGCATGCTTCAACGATTCGGTGTGGAAACCAACAGCTTTGGATCTGGCACTGGAACCATCACAGGATTGTCTTAACCCTTGCAAGTCAACAAATGATTTCACCATGACACCAAGACCCTGAATAGATCATGAAAACAAAAAACTTTAGTTTGATTATTTCGCTGGGAGCGGCCTTCTTCATTCCTGGTTTTTTGCATGCTGCAGATGCATCTACTAAATTTAAAACGCACGTGATGCCCGTGCTATCTGCACATTGCATAAAGTGCCATGGGGAAGAAAAGCAAAGAGGCAAGGTAAAACTTTCTGGAGATCGAACGCTGGAACAATTCAGCACAGATGCGAAGCTTTGGTTTCGGGTTCTGGAACAAATCGAATCTGGAGCAATGCCACCAGAGGGCGAAAAGCCCCTTACAATTTCTGAAAAACAAACGCTTGTTTCATGGACAAATGTAGAACTCGTCGAATGGCTTTCAAGTGTGGAACTTAAGGAGGGAAGAAGCAAATTCAGGCGCCTCAACCGCAATGAATACGCCAACACCATTCATGATTTATTTGGCTTTAGGCCCGCAGTAAGTCGTAATCTTCCCATTGATGGAAGGGTGGATGGGTACGACAAAGTAAGTGCTGCCCTGCCCTTTTCTTCAGCTAGTGCCTCGGGTTACGTAAAGATCACCGAAGATACTCTTGATCGGGTAATGAAACAAAATTTAAAATCAGGAGAAACAAAACACCGGCTTTGGGCAGGCCCTAGCGAGCAATCAGCAGGACATATACTGGAACTCGATGACGGAACCATGGTTTCTTTTAATACCGACACCACCTCTGGTCCATTAAGATTGAAAAATAAAGAAGGCAAGCTTCAGGGCGGGTTCAGCACAAAAACCCCAGGAATCCACAAGCTTCGAATTTCGGTCTATGCCTACCAAACCGATAAGCCAATGGTCTTCGGAATTTATGCTGGCCACACAGGCGCTTATCCACAGATGATCGACCTTGTCAAAGTTCTTGAAGCTCCACCAGGTAAACCTTCCATTATCGAAACTGAGGTTTATCTGCGCACCTATGACAACAATGATGTAGCAGAAATCTCAGATAGTTTCAGGCTTGTACCTTTTGGGCTGGGAGTCCAGGTGCCAAAGAATACCTTGGCCAAAAACTGTAAAGGCCCGGGTTTGGCCGTTCAATGGGTCGATATCGAAGAGCCTGAACCTACCGTCTTGGGTAATCGCTGGCTTACTGCAGATCTCCCCAATGAAATGGTTGAATCTTTTCTACGTCCAAATACCACTTTAAAATCATCAAAACTAAACCGCGAAGACGTTGTTGCTGTAATTCAGAAAACTTTCAAAAGGGTTGGTATCCGTCTTTTCCGAAGAGAACTTACGGAAAAAGAATTAACCTTGATCACTGATAATTTCGGCAGGGAAATCGATGCGGGTGGATTTTTATCTACCGCCCTCAGGAATCAGATTTCATCAATGATGACATCACCTGATTTTCTTTGCATGATTGAACAACCCGGAAAATTAAACAACTTCGCACTTGCATCCCGCCTTTCTTACTTCCTTTGGAATTCAACCCCCGATGATGAGTTACTGGAAATTGCCCGCCAAGGAAAACTTACCGATTCAGCAGTATTAAAAACTCAGGCCGACCGCCTTTTGAAAGATCCAAAATCACAACGATTCGTGAACGATTTTGCAGATCAATGGCTGGGACTCAGGGGCATCAATGATACAACCCCGGACACAGACCTTTACCCCGAATATGATGAACTTTTGAAAATCTCAAGTGTTGCTGAAACCCAACAAACAATCAGGCGCATGATTGAAAACAACTTGAGTGTAACTAATTTCGTCAACCCAAGTTGGGCCCTTATCAACGAACGACTAGCCAGACATTATGGCATTCCCGGCCCTGAGGGCTTTAAACTGCAAGAAATTAAATTACCAGAGGAATCTTCATTTGGTGGCATTCTGACCCAAGCTTCCACCATGAAAGTGACAGCCAATGGCACTTCAACCTCGCCAGTGAAAAGAGGAGTTTGGGTTGCTGAGCGATTATTGGGAACGCCCATTCCCCCACCACCACCTAATATCGAGCCAATTAACCCTGATACTCGGGGAGCGAAAACATTGCGGGAACAATTGGCCCTTCATAGTGGAAAAGGATCATGCGCTGCTTGTCATGCCAAATTTGACCCATACGGATTTGCATTGGAAAGTTTTGATGTTATGGGAAATTTCCGTAATAATTATCGCATGGTTGATGTTGCAGTAATCAAGGGTAAAACCAAATGGAAAGACGGCCTGCCAGTAGATTCAACGGGCAAAACCCCTGAAGGTACAACCTTTTCAGGCGTCAAAGAATTAAGAAAGATCTTGGCTAAAAATCCGGATCAATTAGCCCGGGGGGTCACACGCAATTTGATCACATATTCAACGGGATCCCCAGCTTCACCATTAGACCAAAAAGCAATTGAATCCATTATAAAAAGCTCTCAACCAGACGATTATGGCTTACGCTCCATCATCCATGGCGTAATTCAAAGCGATTTGTTCAGATCTAAATAAATCTAGATATCTGCCGTTATTAACTTGCCAATCTATTTCTGGTTTTGGCATAATTGAATTATTGAACAAATCTATTTGAGAGAACTTCCACAATGATTAGGCGAAAAGGATTCACTTTGATTGAGTTATTAGTCGTGATAGCGATTATTGCAGTCCTTATCGGTCTACTTTTACCTGCCGTTCAAAAAGTACGCGAAGCAGCAAATAAAATGAAATGCACCAACAATCTTAAACAACTGGCACTAGCCCTCCATTCCTACCATGACAACAATCAATCTTTTCCCGCAAACAAAAGCCTTGCAGGGGTATCCAGCATTGGTTGGCATGTTATGATTCTTCCTTACATTGAGCAGACAGCTTTGGGCAATTCAGCAGACCCGAACCTTGCCTCGTATATAACCCCGGGAAATGTAAACCGGTTGCTTGGCGGGAATAAAATTTCGGCATTCCTTTGCCCAAGTTATGATCAAATTTTATCAAGTAGTGCTATAGATAATTTGCCCAACGGAACGATGGCTTTCACCATGCATTATGTTGGGGTTGCTGGCCCCAAGGGAACTAACCCAACAACAGGAACTGCTTACAATGTTAATGGGCCTACTACGACACAGGCAGGTTTGGCCGCTGATGGGATTCTTCCCTTTCATAAATCCTTATCCACCACCGCACCTACCACTCCTGGGGCCGTAAAAATTGGTGATATTACAGATGGCACCAGTAATACCATGATGATTGCAGAATGGGCGTGGCAAGGACTTGAAGTCAATCCAGGGGCACTTCGTGCCTGGCAACGAGGTGGGTTATGGGACAACGATTTTCCTGCCTGCAAAAATATTGGAAGCAGCATGCGAACTGTCCGATATATCACCAACACAAATCATAATGATATTAGCATAGGCAGCAATCATACTGGCGGATGCAACATTGCTTTTGGTGATGGCGGCGTGCGATTTATCCGCGAGTCAATCGACCTCAACAAGGTTTTATTGCCTCTCGCAAGCCGTAATGGTGGAGAAATTGTTGCGGATTATTAATCATATTAAAGAGTCAAACAAAATGAGAATGCCCAATTGCATTTTAGTTCTAACCACCATTACTCTTTGTGCATGCTCAGAGCAAGGTCCAACCAGGTATCAAATTTCTGGTGAAGTAAAATTTAATGGGGAACCCCTAGCTTATGGCGATGTACTTTTTACCCCTGATGGCGCCAAAGGGAACTCAGGTCCACAAGGGGTCGCCTTCATAAAAAACGGTTTTTACGACACCCGAAACACAGATGGAAAAGGAATCGCTGGTGGAGCAACAGTGATTCAGATCAGAGGATTAAATGCACAGGGAGGCAAGCTTATTTGTAACTATGTGACAAGCATCGACCTCCCTAAAGAAAATGGGAAACATAACATTGATATTCCCAAAGAGGCCGCAACAAAAGAGATCAAAAAACCTGTTCCTGAAATTTAAACCATAAACCCAGCAATAATACATTTAGATTGCTATCTAACAGGGTTCTTTACTTTCTTTGGGACACCCGATTCGTTTGGATTCATATCAAATTTATCGGGAGTGAATGGCACAGTGTAATCCTTGCCTGTCTGGCTAAGCCTGCACGATTCCCGGAATTCAACCAATTTAACCTTCATGGATTTAACAACCTCCGGAAATTGTAATGCCATGTTTTTAGTCTCACTCTTATCCTCCAATAAATCAAACAATAGGTCAGTTGCACCTTTACCATCCATATCGGTGAGCAGTTTATACCGATTATCCACGAGTGCCATTCGCGGTGAACCGCGTGAACCATTTGTTCCAGTTCCGCCTAGGGTTTCAAACGGAATAGGAACAGGCCGCTGTTTAAGTTTTTCCTGAAACACAGGTAAAAGACTGATTCCATCCATGGGTCTTGCCTCCCCCTTTAACTTAAATCCGAGAACATCAAGGGTGGTGGGAAAATAATCAAGAGTGCTTGAGGGAAATGAAGTGCTGGTACCGGGACTTATTTTTGCTGGCCATTCAATCAAACTTGGCACACGAATTCCCCCCTCAAAAAGGCTACGCTTACGGCCACGAAATGGCCCTGCAGAACCTCTGGTTGTACCTTTATCCCCGGAATCGCCTTCTGGGCCATTATCGCTTGTGAAACAAAGCATGGTATTATCAGCAACCCCAAGATCACGAAGTTCCTTTCGTAACCTCCCCATTTGAAGATCGAGTGCGGAAATCACCCCATAATAATTTTTCTCACCCTCCGAAAAATTTGGGTAAATGTTTAAAAACTCTGGCCCAGCTACAACCGGCTCATGCGGCGCATGAAACCATATTACTGCCAGGAAAGGTGTTTTATTGCTGGCTGCTTTACGAATAAAAGGAATTGCTCGATCCATTAAAACCCTTGAATCACAGCCATCTGTGTTTTCAATTTCTACTTTGCCATTATGATAATAAGGGTTCACTGTGTTATTTTTTATCGGGTCCCAGGTCTTAACAGAATACTCAGTAGAAAACCATTCCTTAAAACCATTGGCCCCTGGAGTTGAAAAGTTACGCTCTGCATTGCGCCCCTGCCCCTTACCTGATTGACTAGGGTTTAAAGTACCGAGATGCCATTTTCCAAAATGGCCGGTCATGTATCCTTGAGCTTCAAGAACTTCAGCAAGTGTAACTTCTTCTTTGCGCATATGCCCCTGATTGGCAGACCAAATACCATATCGGTATGGATGCCGACCTGTGATGCAACTACCCCGGGTAGGAGAACAAACAGGCGCACCAGAATAAAATCTTTCAAAGCGCAAACTGTTTTTCGCCATCGCATCAAGATGCGGAGTCTTAATGATTTTATTACCATTGAATCCGGGATCGCCCCAGCCCAAATCATCGGCCATACACAGGATAATGTTAGGCTTCGAAGGACTGGTAGGCTCCTGGGAAAAAAGGTCTTGTGTAAAAACCAAAATGAGCACAACCAAAGATGGAACAAAAACTTTCATGATTAAGCTTTCTTTAATTTTTTGCGTTCCAAACGATCCATTAGTTTGGGTTCAGGAAAACCAGTTTTACGAATCTTCATCCCTGCCTCACGAAGTGCAGCGACATCGGCAGGATGAATAGAACCATCAGGAAGAGGCCCGGTATTCAGCGTAAGATTTGCCTTTTGAGCAAAAGCATCAGCAAGAAGTGAAAGCACTTGATCTGAATTGATATGCTCACAACCCTCCAAATAAATCCAAGAGGGTGGCGCAACCTGCATGTTGGTACAGATGTCGCCTCGCTTGTTTCGATTTAACTCCCAGGCTTTTTGCGCTATGGGTTCTTTCTTGGCATGCATCAAACCTTCGGGGGCAACAAAATCTTCTACGCCTGTCCCCTGCTTGAAGGAAATCAGACACTGGGGCTGCAAAGATCGAATCAGTGAATAAAGCCCTCCAAGCCGGCTATACGATTTGGGGTCTTCATAATAAGAACCAATACCATCAAGCCAGATTCCAGCAACCGGACCATACTGGGTCAACAATTCTTTAACAATAGTACGATTGCGATCAAATGATTCTTGGGGTTCAGTTTTAGCAACATCAGGTGGGCAGTAAAGAAATAGCCCAAGCCCCTTTTTCTGGCATTGCTGTGCCAATTCAGCAACCAAATCACGCTTTGCAGGAGAATTCAAACTGTTGAAATCAGAGGTTTTAGTTCGGAACATGGATAAGTCACCAAGATGCCGGGTGGTGAAATTGATGTAACCCATTTTGGCTTCTAAGGCGAGATCCGTAATAAAATCAGCATCAAATTTTTCTGCTTTAAACTGATCCTTTAGCCTTGCGTATTCAGCTTGGGTTCCTTGCTTTAGTTTTTTCCACTCATCGCCTGGTTGTTTATGGGCTGCCTGGGCTTGCTTTGCAGTAATCCCACGAAGGCTATGCAACGCATAATGAATAAACATTCCCCATTTCGCATTACGATGCCATTCAACTGCAGCAGCAAGGGGGTTAATGCGATACTGGGCTTCATAATCTTTTAAATAAGAGGGAACCTCCGGGGCATTAATATTTTTAGGCGTTGATTGAACAAAAGTATTTGATGAATAAATGCCAACAGCTAAAACACTTAAAAACTGCTTGCGAGTTAAATCTAACATATTTGCCCCATATAAATAATGATGACTCGTTTATTATAAGCGTTTGATATCATCAAAAGAAAACTAAACCCGATTGCATATGAGCTATCAACCCTGTTTTGGATGAATGAATTCGCCCCATAATTTATTTGACACCAATGGAATAAACTTTGACAATTCAAATGCATAAGCTGCTTTTTAAACGCTTTCCTAATGTATGCTGGGTGATAATAAATCAATTTGTCTTAACCTAAAAGAACCAACGAGTCATGAAGCATCTTTTTTTATTCTCCATCATTATTTTGTTCAACCATTGCTCAACAGTTTACGCAAAAGTTTTGATTAGTAAATTGAAAGATAATACTCAAACCCAATTAGGACCAAAGCTTTACACACAATGGCACCACCAAGAAGAAGTTTCATCTTTAACAATCAAAAAAATGCGGGCAATCGCCCAAGAACGAAAATGGAAAGACCTGATCGAGCAATTCTCCCAAGAAAATTTTAGTAACTGGAATACCGAATCACCCATTATTAAAGCTGAAGCTTTTCATTTGCGAGCCCAGGCTTATTACTTCACCAAAAATGGAAAAGAATCTGAAATGGATTGCAAAGCTGGGTTGGTGCTTAACCCCAAAAGCGAACTGCTTTTATTAACCTTGGCAGACAATTATGCCAACAACCTCCATGATGAAGAACAAGCCCTTTCCACCTATCGAAAAATAATTTCTCTTACCGGACAAACAAATGGCTGGTTGCCCATTAGCACTACCCTAGCCATTGCCAGCATACTAACCGATCAAGTTAAAACAAACGAAGCATTGGCAGTTTTAGATCAATACGGTGACAATAAAACCATGGCCCCGGTATGGCGCATCAAAATTCTGCGTGCTTATGGCCATGCCTATGCAGCACAAGGAAAAGAAAAAGAATCACTTGCAAAATTCCGCGAGGCGTTACTCCTTGAAGCTCAAAAATGAACTAAATTCTTTTCCCAACTATCATTAAAGGGCCAAACCAATGAAATTGCCTTTTTATAAAACCATTGCTTTCTTGTTGATTACTGGAATCATTTCTAACATCGCTAGGGGAGACACCCTAAAAGAGTCCCCAAAACCTTTAAAAGTTTTATTGGTAGGCAACAGCCAATGCCCCACGATTGTATCTAATCAATTACTCGAAAAGCTAGCAGCATCCGATAAAAGCGGCACCCCCATCAAGGTAGGGGCATGCATAAAAGGGGGCGCATCCTTAAAATCCCATTGGGAAACAGGTACAGGCCCGGGTTCGGCCCGTGAAATGATAGCAAGTGGCAACTGGGATTTTATCGTACTACAGGACATTTACAATGTTCAAGAACCCGCATTTCAACCTTATGCACGCCTCTTTAATGAATTGATTAAACAAACTGGTAAGCAAACAATATTGTTTGGAACAGCTTCCGTACTAAACGACTTTCCCACAGGTTTTGAACGCCAGCACCGTTTGCATTTAAACATGGGTAAAGAACTTGGTGTTTCGATTGTTGATTCAAGCGAGGCTTACATCAAATACTTTGGTAAAAATCCATCCAAGGAAAAAATGGAAAGCTTATTCGCAAAAGATAAAGCCCATCCGGGCCTATGGGGTTCTTATCTTTACTCATGTGGGATCTACAGCGTTTTAACTGGCCGAACTTCAGTCGGACTTGCATTTCCCGACACCATTCCTGCAGATGTCGCCAAAAACCTTCAGGAAATAGCCTGGACACAGCACAAAGAAACATCGACTGAGCTTAAAAAATAATGGATGCATTCATGAAGAATTTTAGTCTGCCTATAATCCTTTGCCTTAATTTAATGATGTTTGGCATTACGCCAAAAACCCATGGCAAAAATGAATTCTCAACCTTCTTTGCAGGTACTGCCAAGGTTGACATAACACCTCCCGAAAAAGATGCAGTTAATTTAACAGGCCAACCGCTGCGAAAAAAAGATTCCCTTTATGCACGCGTAGTAGTGCTAAAAGACCAGAATATTTCTCTGGCAATTGTCTCTGTCGATTTGATTGTTTTCTCTTCCTTGAAAGTAATCACAGAGGCTAAAAAAAAATGGGGCATAGACCATGTAATCCTTTGTGCAACACATACCCACGCAGCAATGGCTCCCCGGGGGCTTTTAATCAAACCACCTTTCTCCCCTGATTGGACCAGAAATGGCAAAGACCCAGGAACCACCATTGATTGGCCCGCTTTATCTTCCGACCCTTGGTATGCAGATACCGAAAACAAAATAATAAAAACCATCGGTGAAGCGATGAACAATCTATTCGCAGCTAAACTTATTTCAGGCAAGGGCGTATTTGAAAGTGCTTACATGGCGCATAACAGGCGGCTTGTTCGTAACGATGGAAGTGTAGTAGCAATGTGGGAAAATCCCGACAGACGACCCACAAAACCTGTTGACCCTAGCGTAGGTGTTATTCGAATTGATGATCTTCGAGGAAACCCCAGGGCCCTCATGGTTCAATATGCGTGCCACCCGGTAGCAACAATGGGCGCAGGTATGATTTCAAGAGATTTCCCCGGTGCCATGGTTGATCATATAGAACAAGAATTGGGCAAAAATTGCATGGGGATGTTTCTTCAAGGAGCGCAAGGCGATCTTGATCCCTATGACCTTCACAATCTAAAAGGCGACAACAGATTCAACATCGTTCGCATGGCTGGAATATCTTTGGCCAAGGGTGCTTTAAAAATCGCATCCACCCTTGATGCAATGCAAAAAATAGCCCCCAACACCATACAAATAAAGGAAAGCTTGCTTAAACTTGCGCACCGCAATGGCACAAATACCAGCAATGTTGGAATTCTTACCATTGTCATCAACAATGACTTGGCATTGGTTGCAATTCCTGGGGAACCGTTTATTAGTCACCAAATCGAACTAACCTCAAAATCACCTATCAAGAACAGTTTCATTTTAGGATTGGCATATCATGGCAAAGGGTCCCCTTTTGTAGTTTACATTCCAACGGTGCAAGCAGTTAAGGAAGGTGGGTACGGAGCAACGGAATGTAGTTTTTTAGCAGCCGATGCAGGTGAAAAAATGATATCAGAAGCGATTATCTCAATTGAAACCCTACTCAAGCCAAAAAGCTCCTCGAGGTAGCAACACCTAGGTATTTAAAATAGAAAACGAGAAAGTAAAATGGTTTTAACATTAAGAACAAAGTACGCGATTTTCCCAATAAACTGGTCAATATTAATAACATTTCTTTCAAGCGTTCATGGTTTTGGAGCAGAACTAACACTCGCCTCTTCCCAAAAAACTAATTATCAAATAGTAATCCCAAAAGAAAGTCCCTCCCCTTCCATCAAAGATGGGTTGTATCAAACTGCAAAATTAATGCAGACGGCTTTTCATGCGAATGGTTTCGATATCTCCATTGCCTTTGAAGGTACGCATGAAAGTACCAAGCCTGCGATTTATCTTGGAAACACAAATTATGCAAAGGAACAAAAAATTGACTTATCAAAATTAAATGGTTGGGGCTATCACCAAAAAGTAATTGGCCCCAATTTAATCATTGCGGGGCGGGATGAGCAGGCGCCTTCAAAATCCATGGAACCCAGGCGCCCTTTCTGGGATCGGTTTGGTACGACAAAAGGAGCTGTAGATTTTTTGCAAAAATATGCTGGCACGCGATTTCTTTATCCCGATCTTGGCCCCTCCCAGGCAATTTCAGCCTCTACAAAAATTGATCTCTTAACATCTCCCGCAATTGAATATCTCAAAATCTCTTCGATCACTGTTCCAGCAGACCTCGACATTATAAAAACACCCTCAATTGAATTTAACACCGCCCACCCAGCAAGGGGCAGTTTTTACGATATCGCGCACAACCGCTTTCCAATGGTTGACACACTTTTTGGTGGGCACACTTACGAAAGGGCGATACCAAGGGAAAAATATGGGGAAATTCATCCTGAGTATTTCGCACTGGTGAATGGCCACCGAACTGCAAATACCCCGGGAAATGCACAGTATTGCATTTCAAATCCAGATGTTCAAAAACTTATTTTCGAAGACATGATCAACTCCATTAAAATGGGTTTTAAAGCTGTTGATATCGGCCAACCTGATGGTTTTCGTGCATGCCAATGTGAAAATTGCGAAAAACTTTATAATACCGGCAAAGACTGGGGCGAAAAACTTTGGCTATTTCATCGATCGCTTGCTGAAAAAGTTCAGATGGAAATGCCTGGCAACCGTGTAACCATCATGTCTTACATTCAAACTGAGAATCCACCAAAGTCTTTTAAATCATTCCCGAAAAATACCCGGATACTTTTAACCGGAACCAACGAAGAGGATATTGCGCCTTGGTTAGGCCATGATGTGCCAGCGGGGTTCTCTTCTTATATTTACAACTGGTGCCCCAACCTTGGAACGCGCTACACTCCGATGCGCACCCCACTTTTTGTGGAAACTCAAGTCCGCAGATTAGTTCGCAATCGAATTGCATCGGTTTACCGGGATGGCCCGGGTGATCTTTATGGCCTTGAAGGCCCTGTTTATTACACCATGGGAAGAATGTTCGATGATCCAGCTAATCTTAACGCAAGCCTACTCGTCAAGGAATTTTGCAGTGCCTCATTTGGAAAATCTTCGCCTGCAATGATTCAATTCTACGACCAGCTTTATCATGCGATTGAATTGTATTCGGATTATCTGGGAACCCGGTCGCCCGCATGGGTTTATCATAACATTTACGGCCAAAGGCGAAAACACCTGACAGATCCTTTTCAACTCATCGCATTCCTCTACACACCAACTCTCCTTGCTTCCTTGGAAACCCAACTTTCCAGCGCTGAAAAAACCGTAGATTCCGCAAAAGCAAAAACCAGACTCGCTGCAGTTCGCAAAGAATTTGATTACCTTAAAGCTTTTGCTCAGGTTGTTCATCTCAGCCATGCTTTCCAAATCCGCCCTGACTTTAATTCTCGTAACCGGCTGCTTGATTCAATCGATGAAAGAAACGCCCTCATCGACTCTTTCTTTACCAGGAACGGCAAAAACCCCATAAATTCAGGCGACTGGGCTTATGTCATGTTTCCTCCAGTTGGACACGATGCAAAACATCTTAAACTTGCCTACGATGGCTACCAGGAACCTTACGCTAATTCACCAATGAACTGGGACACCAAGGCAATGCGGAACGCTGCATTACCAGGCGCTAAAAAACTTTTGATTGCCAATACAAAAACAACTTCTGCAATCACCATCGACTCTCAAGAATGGAACCTTCTCGAAAGCAACCCATTGAATCCCCTCTTTCATCAACAAGAATTAAAACAAAAATCCTCATTCAAAATAATTGCAGATCCATTTAATCTTTATGTTTTGATTGAAAGCCAACTTCCACAAGCATTATTAAATGCCCCGATCGAAGAACTCGCTAAACGGGACACCATCAACCTCTTATTCGAACCCAAAACCGGAAGCGAGCTAATCTACCGGTTTACAGTTAATCCAAACCAAAAGTCAAAACTGGATGCTGCAAAAGGGTTTGTAAAAGATCCTCTTGACCCACGGTTCGGCCGTTTTGACCCTGACTGGAATGGCAATTGGACTTATTTAACAAAACTTGATGTTAACAATTCAAGGTGGATAGGTTTTCTTTCAATCCCTTTCAAGACGCTGGGTATTGAAAACCCTGGCCAAACATCGCTATGGCGCGGAAATATTAGTAGATATCGAATTGAAAACAAAGACCAATTGGAAAATTCCCAATGGTCCTTAAATTCCAACACCAAAATTCTTGATGACCCGAATGACTTTGGAGAATTTCATTTCAAAGAACCAAAAGAGAAATAACATCAAAACGATTTTCCAAAAAAGGAATAATTGGTGCCCTTAAAAGTTTTAGTTATCGTTTAGCTTTGTTATTTTATTTTCCAAGGTTTTAATCTATGAACAATACAGGCCTAAATTTTAATTTACAAAAAAATTCAATCACTGACTTTTGCCGTTTCGGGTGGCTGAGAAAAACCGAGTTTATAATTAAAGTGCTAATTTTAATTAGCTTTCTTACGGCAAAAAACCTGTATGCAGAAGATTGGCCAAGTTGGCGTGGCCCCACAGGACAAGGCATTTCCCAGGAAAAAAACCTCCCATTAAATTGGAACAAAAATGGCACCAACATTCTTTGGAAAGAGAAACTTCCGGGGCAAGAAGAAAAAAACCGTCAGGACCAGAATCAATCCAGCCCAATTATCATAAAAAACAAAATTTTCATTAGCGCCAGTTTTTGGCGTGAAGGCATTGAAGCCTCCAAGGAACATCCAGAACATCACGTCGCTTGCTTCGATCTATTTGACGGGAAAAAACTTTGGGACACCATTGTTAAGGCAGGGCCGTGGAAATTTAGTGACCTGCGTGGAGGTTATACCGCTCCAACCCCCACATCCGATGGCCAACAAATTTATGTTGTGTTCGGATCTTCGGTAATCATCGCACTCGACCTTGAAGGAAAAATCCTCTGGCGAACAGAAATTATTCCGTTTGATTTTGATGTTGCCATCGGATCCAGTCCAATTGTAACTGGAAACTCAGTGATACTGCAATGCGATGGTACACGAAAATCCTCTAGGATTATTGCTTTTGACAAAAACTCTGGAAAGATACAATGGGAGAAAAAGCGCCCGCAAAACGATTTCAGCCACAGCACTCCCACTTTGGTTAAAATTGGAGTGAAAGAACAACTTCTTGTCGCTGCTTCAAACGCCTTACAGGGAATTGACCCGACGGATGGCACCATTCTTTGGTCATGCGCAGGAAAAGGTGACACGGCTTCACCTGTAATGAATAAAAATATTGTTTACATGGATAGCGGGCGTGGCGGCTCAGGTATTGCGGTTGACCCGTCAGGCCAAGGCGATGTCTCTAAATCACATCTAAAATGGAAAATACCACAAATTCCGGAAGGGCTTTCATCCCCCATAATTTTTGGTGATTTTCTCTACCGAAGCCACAACCCAGGCATTTTATCTTGCCGTAATTTAAATGATGGATCCGTAGTTTTTTCAGAGCGACTCCAAGATATTTCGACTCTGTCAACCCCGTTCGTAACAACTGAAGGTTATATTTATTTCGCCAGTGCTGGAAAAACATTTATTCTAAAAGCTGGGCCTAAGTTTGAATTAATATCAATCAATGATCTTGGAGATTTGTCTCCCTCGTCTCCCGCAGTTTCCCAAGGCCGTATTGTGATCAAAGGAAAACAATACCTCTATTGTATCGGCTCAAAACCATAAGGATTCCCAATGCGATTTATTCTCGGATGCATATTGATTGTTTTATGTTCCCCTTTATTTGCTGCCGAATGGGAAAAGGTAACAGACAACCTTGCAAAAAAAGAAAAAGCCGGTTTCGGCGGTTTGTGCGGAATTACCATCGACCATTCCAATGGCCACATTTATGTCAATATTAGCGACAAGGGAATTTATCGTTCTAAAGACCAAGGTTCTTCTTTCTCCTTGTTTTCAAATGAAGTTAAAGGACGAACAGAATGGCCTGGCTGTATGATGTTTGATCCAACAGGAAAAACTAAAAAGCTGATTACAGCTTTGGTTTATGGATCTTCTATTCTTTTGGGGGATGATGAAGGAAAGAAATGGAAATTATTAGACAAAAAATCTTCTCATATTGATTGGTGTGCAATCAACTGGATCGACCTTGATTCAACGTTTATTTTGGCATTCAAACATGAATCCAATGGTATGCTTCTGCTCTCAAACGATGGCGGTCAATCTTTCTCAGAACTAGGAAAAGGCTATTCCTCAGCTTGGGTATTCGACAATAAAACAGCGGTGGCTGTACAAGCAAAAACAAAAGAACAATCTGATCCAAAAATGATGCGCACCACGGATTCAGGAAAAACTTGGACTCCGGCCGCTAATTTCACCACTCCTGCACTTCCTCAATGGAAAGAAGGCAAACTGTATTGGATTGTTGATGGTGGCGTTATTATCACAACAGCCAATAAAGGTCAGACTTGGAACAAATTATGCGAAACCAAGGAAGGAAAATTCGGACCAGTATTCGGCAAAAGCTCCAGTCACATGCTAGTTTTAGGAAAAAATGGCATCCTAGAATCTGTTGACGAAGGTAAAACCTGGAATACAGCCATCCAATTACCTGCAGAACTAAAAGGGTGGTCATCACTAACTTGGCTCGATTACGACCCAATCAATGACATAATTTATGTAATGAAAATGGGATCTGAATTATTCCGAATGAAGCGTAAAAACTAAATGGTTCAAAACAAAGCATTCCTTCACTTTTAAAAGCAAGTTAATGAATGCTTTATCAACTTCCTTAAAACAGAAATATCAACATCAGCAAGTTTGTTAAAATAAAGACATGCCTTAGAAGTTTTATATTTGCCTAATTTTATCAGTAGTTCCGCGAAACCACCAAAATCAGACTTGATATATAATACAAAAGCAACTTTTCTAGGGGAAAATCCGACTTTGAACCACTGTACCTCCTTGCCGTTTGATAATTTATATGAACTATTTCCAAATCCAATAATACCAGTTCCCCACATCTTAGGTTTAGATTTGCAAACTTTTTGCATAAGGTCCAAAATAACAAAAGCATCAATGCGCTTTTGATCATTTTTAATAGTATTTAAAAAATCCTCAACATTGGAATTAGTAAGCTTGGTTTTCATTTCATACATTGAAAAAACATCCAACTTAAAAACTCATTTTGGTTGCAACAATTACTTTTGATTCTAAAAATTCACGAAGATTTATTAAGACACTTACTTCTTTTTAACTTCAAATTTAAAAGAATTTAACCCGTTGGACAAAACTTCCGCTGTTAACTTACTTTCAGTGTTAAAGGAAGATTGGATTATATTTTCTGGTACTTCAACCGTGGCACCATCTATCACGACTTTTTTCGGGGCGTTGGAAATGATTTCAACCCTGCGCAAACCCGGAAGAGCCTTGCCATTGAATTCTCCTGCCTTTATGTCAAGCCTTTCCAACGCACCGGTTTCTATGGTTTTAAAGTAGATAAAACCGTTTTCCAGGGGAGCACCATTTAAATTGACAACACCAGATACTGAAACTGGTTGAGGTTCTGACTTCCCGCATCCACTTAAAAAATGAACAACAAAAACAAATACACAGGAAATAAACAATCGCATCAAATGCCTCAAATTTTTAGTAATCAGAAAGTGGAATACCATCGTCACGAGTAGCCAACTGTGCAAGAATTGCTAAGGATGTTTCGCTTTTTAAGAAGCGAACTGCCCCATCACAAAGCACAATATTAACACCGCCCGTATGTGTGGAATTAATTGGTATATTCGCACCAACGCAATTTGCAGTATATCCCCCAATTCCAACTCCGGTATTAGTAACATCGTTAGCCCAACCAGCAGCGGGCTTATTATTAATTGTATATCGAATGGTAGTTAATCCTGGCTCCCGGTTGTCCCCACCACCATTATCAAAGTTGGGGGGTATACCTGGACTTTTGACACCCAAATACCAACCCCACGGTTGGGTTGCACGCCAATCCTGTTGCTTGCCTGTATTATCAGTTATAAAATTCGATTGTTCGCTTAATGCAATCGTATTGGAAGTCCCATCTGAAAAGTCATTAAGTTTCAGTTGGCCATTAGGTATCATAGCACCTCCAGCACTGATTCTTCCCCCACAAGGAAGGTCATTAAATCTGGCTTCTGTAAAGCCTGGAATCAGACCAGGAACAGCACCAGAAACACCAACATAATTTGAAAGAGAAGCATTGCCTGCACCTTGATTGGTAGCTTTAAAATGTGGCATGGGTGAAGAAGGGCAGAAAAAAGTTTTTATTTCAACATTGGAAGCCAAGGTATTGTTGTTTGCATTGAATGCCCCGGATTGCCCGGTAAATTGCCAGTTTTTATACAGATTATCCATCTCAATATAAGGAAGGATATAAACCATCCAACTACTCCCCCAGCGCTGACTACTTGGAGGGTCAATACCAAATGGCGCTTGATCATTTGCCCCGCCAGGAGGCAAGCGCCCCATTGCATTTTCATGAGTATGCAAGGCCAATCCAAGCTGTTTTAAATTATTGCTACATTGCATTCGCGCAGCAGCTTCCCTAACCTTCTGAACCGCAGGCAAAAGCAATCCGATCAAAATTGCAATAATCGCTATCACAACAAGCAACTCAATGAGAGTAAAACCTTTGCGTTTTTTAAGACTAAATGCATTCATAAATACCTCTGCAATCGACCGGGAAAGGTAAAGCAATTAAATACGAAAACTTTTTTAACAACTGAAACAAATAGTCAAACTAATTTCAACCATGGATTATGTCAATACGCTAAGTAACAAATTAATAAAGAATGAGAACGCAATGAGAATATTTTAATTATTACTCTTTAACTTTAGATACCATCCTCAGGATTTTCTGGAAAAGAATCATGCTTATTTGTTTTCAACAGAAGTTCTCTTTCAATTCCAAATTGGCGATCGCAGAACCAAGGCTTTGCAAAAACCGCGCTGCAGGTGCCCCATCAATTACCCGGTGATCAAATGTAAGACTGAGTGCCAACTGTAATCGGGGAACCATAAGGCCATCATCCAGAAAAAAAGGCTCACTTTTAATTGCGCCCAGTCCTAGAATTGCAGCCTCGGGAAAATTAATCACGGGGGTAAAAAAATCAATCCCAAACGCCCCTAGATTGGTGATTGTAAAGACACCGCCCTGCATTTGGGCTGCAGTAATTTTTCCTGCACGGGCCTGCTGCACCAAGCTTTTCGATTGCACTGCTAATTCCCGAAGAGTTATTCCTGCCACATTTCGAATTACAGGCACCATTAACCCATCTTCAGTATCAACAGCCATGCCAATATGCAATTCATTATGAGCGGGCAAAACAATGGCATCTTCCTCCCACCTGCCAGCAACCATGCTATGTTCCTTAAGAACTTCTGCAACCAGTTTGGTGATTATATCTTGAAAACTTGGGATGGAATTAATGCCATTCATTGATTTAAACTTGTTGCGAATGTTGACCAGATTCGTGGCATCTACCCTGGTGTTGATTGTGACGGGAACGGTTTGTTGCCTACTGATCAGCAAACGTTGAGCGATCAGCCTGCGTCTTTTGGAAATAGGAATTCGTTGGCCCACCCCAGCGGGGGTAGTACCATGGGCCAAAGTGGCAGACGCGGCTTTTACATCGCATTCCCTGACCCGGCCACCAGCACCCGAGCCAATTAATAGCTTCCAATCAACTCCCAGGATAGAAGCAAGGCGTCTAGCTCTTGGGCTGGCAATGAAAGACCGTTGGTTATCACTTCCGGATAGGACTGGAATTACCGTTCCTGAACATTCCCCTGAAAGATTTGCTTTTGCATATTCAATATCTTCCTGAAGAATACGTCCTCGAGAACCTGTACCTTTAACCTGAGATAAATCAACTCCAACTTTTCTTGCCAACTGCCTCACTGATGGCGAAGCAACTGGCGGCCCTGAAGTATTTAAAACCGCAGGCTTTACTTGCTGGGAATGATTAGCAAATTCGGGGGGGGATTCGCCTGCCCCAACAAGATACCCAATGATGGTTCCGACTTTATGAATGCTTCCGGGTTTTGGCCCCGTAAGTGGTATTCGCAATATTCCCTCATCAACCGCCTCAATTTCCTGCGTAGCTTTTTCACCTTCCAATTCAAACAAAGGATCACCACGTTTTACGAAATCGCCATCGTTTTTTAACCAAGCAACAAATGTCCCCTCTTCCATCGACCAACCCAAGCGAGGTATGATAATTTCTTGAGCCATGATTACTCCTTCACCAATGCACGAATCGCATCTGCAATTTCCACTGCTGAAGGTACAACAACAGCTTCTAAAGGCGGACTGTATGGAGTGGGTGTAAAAACCCCGGTCAAACGGCGAATAGGCGCATCAAGATCATTAAAACCCGCATCTACAACCTGGGCTGCAATTTCAGAAGCAAACCCACAAGGTGCAGGGGGCTCATCAACAATCAATAATCGGCCGGTCTTTGCAACCGATTTCAGTATGGTTGACGTATCAAGTGGTGAAACGGTCCGCGGATCAATCAACTCAACAGAAACCCCCTCTTTTTCTAATTGTTCACAAACTGACATGGCAAGATGAACCATCCGGGCTAACGCCACTACTGTGACGTCTTTTCCCGCCCTTACAATAGCAGCACGACCAAATTCGATTTCATAATCTTCGGCGGGAACATGACACTTATTGGTCAAGATTTCACGATGTTCTAGAAACATTACCGGATCATCACAACGAAGTGCATGCTTCATTAGCCCCTTTGCATCATAAGCATTTGAAGGAACCACCACTCTCAATCCCGGAACCTGGGCATACATTGCGTAATAACTACCAGAATGATGTGTTGCAGCAGAATGGCCAATCCCGATACATCCGCGCAATAGGACAGGCATCTTCAAGCGACCACTTGACATATACTGCATCTTGGCAATCTGATTAATAATCTCGCCAATGGAATCAAGGATAAAATCTGCGAACATAAAATCGACAACCGGACGGGTACCAGTCATAGCAGCCCCACCTGCAAGACCAACAAAACCACGCTCGGAAATAGGGGTGTCACAAAGCCTGACTGGGCCATATAAATCATAAAGGCCTGCTGTGGTCTTAAAATTTCCACCACGAACCCCGATCCCCTCGCCCATCACAAAGATGTTTGGATTAGCAGCCATTTCTTCTGCAAGTGCTTCGTGAGTCGCCTGGGTGAAAGTAATAATTCGCAAAGGATCTTTTTGTTCCATCAAACTTGTGTGGGAAGTAAGACTTTTTCGGGGGGCATAAACATTCATTGCTGCTGTGGAAGGATCAGGCAGTGGACTGCTTTCGGCAAAAGACCTTGATTCTGCAACAAGCGACTGAATTTCAGATTCAATCTTCTCAAGTGTTATTTCATTAATGCCAAACTCTTTTAATAATCTTGCCCTAAAGAAAGTTATGGGACACTTGCGTTTCCACTCTTCAACTTGTTCACGAGTGCGATAAGAAAAATCTCCCATTCCCTCTGCATGAGGGCGAGTACGATAAGTTTTACATTCGATAAGTGTAGCGCCCCCACCTGCTCGAGCACGAGCAACCGCCTCGCGGGCAACTTCAGATACTGCTATCACATCATTGCCATCAACCTCAAATCCGGGAATTCCATAATTGGCAGCTCGACGGCCAACATCTGGAATACCACTCGAATAAGAAAAAGGAACTTCAGTTGCAAACTGGTTGTTTTCACAGATAAAGAGTACGGGTAGCTTCCAGATACTGGCCATGTTAAGGCCTTCATGAAATGCTCCGTTATTAACTGCTCCATCACCAAAGAATGCAGCAGCTACGCTTCCAGACTTCATCAACTTGGAACTATACCCACCGCCGCAAGCTTGCAGAATGCAAGCCCCCACAATACCACTGGTTCCCATCATACCGATTTCAGGGGAAAAAAGATGCATCGACCCCCCACGGCCACGAGAGCAGCCTGTAGCCCGCCCAAACAATTCTGCCATCAGTTCGCGCGGGTGCATCCCTTTGGAGAGCGCATGCCCATGCCCACGATGGGTGCTGAATACCGGATCGTCTTTGGTCAAATGTGCGCAAACCCCGGTGGAAATGGCTTCCTGGCCGACATAGGTATGGCAGGCGCCAAAAATAAGCCCCCGCTGATGGCACCGAGCAAGTTCTTCTTCGGTATGCCTGATGATTAACATGGTACGGAACAAGGAAAGAAGTTCTTGATGAGGCATAAGCGGATTATCCTTTGTCATTTTGATTTAGCTTGAAAATTTTGGATACTTCGCTGTTCATGACCCGGAGTACCCCCAGCATTCATGGCCATATTTCCACCATCCAAGGGTATGATTGCACCCGTGATCCACGCAGAAGAATCCGAAGCAAGAAGAACAGCCAGCCCCATGATGTCATTGGGTTGTCCAAGCCGATGGGCTGGGATCCCGTGAAGAAATCTATCTTCCAAAGTTGGATCTTCTTTCATGCGAGCGGTAAGTCCAGGATTGACTATCTGAGCTGGGGTAACACAATTCACTCGAACCCCGCGATGGCTCCATTCAGTGCTTAATTCCCGTGTCATTTGCACAACTGCGCCCATCGCCATACTGTAAGCTATATGCCCACGCCCAAGCGCAGTGGAACTTGCAAGTGAACCAATATTCATGATTGAACCACCACCTTGTGCAAGCATTCGCCGTCCGGCCTGCTGGCACATGGCAAAACGCCCCACCACCAAGTTCTGTAATACAGAATGCAAGTCTGCAATCGTCAATTCCTCAGGCTTTGCAAGATGGCCATCGCCTGCAATGTTTCCTAAAAAGTCTACTCGTCCGAATTCTACGTCAACTTTTTTGAATAGGTCTGCTACAGCATCGGGATCCGAAACATTTGTCATACTAATGAAAACTTTTCGTCCCATCTCCTTAATCAAACCGGCAGTTGACTCCAGCCCGGAGATATTGCGATCAACCAAAACCACACTGGATCCAGCCTGGGCCAATGCAAGCGAGGTTGCTTTGCCCAACCCCTGCGCTGCGCCCGAAACAACAGCAACTTTCCCACTTAGATCAAAAAGAGTTTGAAGGGAATTAAGGTTATCAATCGTCATGAGGTTCTCTCCTTGGCGGAGTTCTCTTTAACTGTAATCAACAAAACCACACCTGCAAAATGTATCACCGCCAAGGACCATAATCCATAAGCACCTAGAATATTGGCAGCAAAAATCCCCCCAATGTTTGCAACAGAATTGATCATGGCTATGCCGCCAGCAAGGGCAGCACCTGTTAAAAAAGAAGCAGGCAAAGTCCAGAATACAGGAATCATGCTCATCATTCCCGTTTGAGCGATACACAAACCTACCAAGGCAATAACTGGAGAAAAGTTTGCTGCCGCCAAGCTCCATCCTAAAACAGCCAGCAATGCCGCTATAATTAAATGTCTGCGTCTTTCGTTCATGCGATCTGAACTAATACTAAAAACAATCATGCCAACAATCGCACAAATGTGGGGCAATGCACTGAGCAATCCAATCTGAAAGGTATCGAGGTAATCAAATTGCTGTTTGATTAGCTTGGGGAAATAGGCCCCACTTGCATTCGTGCCTATTGCCAGTGTGGAATAGAGCAAGATAAGCAACCACACACGCCATTGAAAAACAGCAACCAGGCAATCAGATTTATGAACCATCCTCCGGTGTTGCTCTTCATTTTGCATTTTGGCAACAAGCCAGTCTCTTTGTTCAGGAGAAAGCCAGTAGGCATCAGATGGGTAATCAGTCAAAAAGTAAAAAACAAGAACCCCAAGGATCACGGAAGGAATTCCTTCGAGAAGAAACAACCATTGCCAGCCATGCAAGCCTGCAAAAGCGTCAAGATATTGCATGATAAAGCCTGAAAGAGGGTTTCCAAAGACAAAAGCAAGGCCTATTGCCATCATGAAAAACGCAGTCATCTTGGCCCGTTCGCGTTCAGGGAACCAATAACTCAAATAAAGAATGATGCCCGGAAAAAAACCCGCCTCAGCAATACCCAGGCAAATACGGAAGCCATAAAAACTCCACTGGTCCCAGACGAACATACTCAAAGAAGAAATCAGTCCCCAACTGATCATAATGCGTGCAATCCAAAGTCTTGCACCAACTTTTTTCATAAGCAGATTACTGGGCACCTCGAAAAGAAGGTACCCTACATAAAATATACCGTAACCGAAATTGAAAACATCTTCGCTCAACAGCAAATCGTCTTGCATTTGCAATCTGGCAAATCCGACATTTGCCCGATCTATGATGTTCATGAGGTAAAGCAGGCATATGAATGGGATAAGCCGATATGAAACTTTTTTTAAGGTACTTTCTCCAAGATCAATATCATTCATTAGGAAACCACCCTGAATCCACCAATCGAAATGATGATTAGAAAAAGTTAAATTTTGTAACGATAAGCCCAAACATTTGTTCCTTGAATATAAACAAGAACATTATGAATGGGATCAAAGTAAATAACAGGTTTATTTCCATCCGGGATAGCATCACCTTCTGGAGCAAGCTTGGTCCATTTTTTAGCGTCTGGATCATAACTCCACAAAATCCGTGTCCGCAATTCCATCAATAATCCATGACCACTTTTGGGGTCATATACCATTGGGGCATAAGCATCATGTCCGTAGGGAACATCCGGGGCATCTTTGTCGGCATTTACAAACTTTTGCCACACATTTTTTTGAGGATCGAAATGTGAGGTCGCTTTATGCCTATGAGCCACAATGATTTTACGATTGGGATCATAATAACCAACCTGCTCAGGCTCTGCTGCAGCTTTTGCAAAATCACCGCCTTTATTGGCTTCAAGATTTCTCCAGGAATTAGATTTGTATTCAAAAAGCCATGTTGCCTGCATTTGCCAGTTGTTTGTATGCCAAATAGTTCCATTTAACTCGGGAATATATTCCAGCATACCTCCAAAGGGTGCGATGGGAAACGGCTTGGTAACAAGATGCATTTTCCATTGTTTTGTCGCAGGATTAAAAGACCAAAGAGGCGGCCCCGGATAAATCTCGGATGCGTCTTTGCCTAATTGCTCCACAGCTTTCTTAAGATTAGTCACCCATGTGTTCATGAATAAAACACATTTTTCTTTTGGGTCATACGTTAATCCCCACCACGTATGCCCAATAACTGCAGGGCCTCCACGCTTGGTTACCAACACCCCATTTTTAAAAAGAACATCAGAAAAATCTTTACCCAAGCCAGTATAATCACGATTATTGTCAGGAGCATAAAGCATGATCCATGAGAACGAAGCTAGATCAAATTCCCAAACATCATTTAAGCGATGCGGGACCCCGTGGTTGGCGCCACAAAATAAAGCCCTTTGACGATCAGGGGCCCAGACCATTTTGATGGAAAAATCCCTACCCATTGGCCCCGATTTATGAAGATTAAAATCCCTTGCAATATCATTAAAATCACCATGCACCACAGCTTTGCCCAAAAGAACTCCATGATTGGCCTTGAGTTCCTTCAACTTTAATAACACTGATTCATTTTTAGGGAGTTTGGGATTTAGCGCATCTTGCGCCATGATCTTACTGGAAATAAAAAAGGTCGAAATCAACAGACAGTTGATTAGGAAATATTTCCAAAACATAAGAATTATCCCCTTTAGCAATCAAACAAACCTGGTAACACCTGGAATTGCGACCTGTGGGAGTGGAACAGGCCCCCATTCATATTTTGCAGGGCCAAGTTTCTCTTTGGAGTTCCACGCCATATCCCAGGTAATTTCCTGCCCGGTATAAGTGGCCATTCGGCCCATGATTGCAAGCAATGTGCTTTTAGCCATGTATTCGCCATTGTTAATAGGCTTGCCTGCCCTTATGCTTGCGAAAAGTTCATCGTGTTCAACTTGATAAAGGTTTTTAGCTTCGCCAGTGAAAGCCCATTCATTTAACCCGGAGATGCGAACTCCGTTCTTCCGTTCGGTCATTATTGCGGAACCTTTTTCCCCCAAAATATTGACACTAATATCACTTTTGCAGCCTTTCATCTGACGGGTATTGCTTACCAGACGGGCTCCATCTTCATACTCATAAACGACCGAATGATGATCAAATATATTTCCAAATTCAGGGCCTTTCCTGACTTCACGACCGCCCATGCCAATGGCTTTAATTGGATACTTATCCTTCATGGCCCAGGCACAGACATCCAGATTATGGACATGCTGCTCGACATTAAAGTCGCCAGAAAGCCAGGTAAAATAATACCAATTTTGCATCTGCCAGTGCATATCAGTCCAATCAGGCTGGCGTGGCTTTGTCCATATGGGCCCACGATAATCGTTCGCCAAAAAAGTGCGAACCCCTCCAATGGCACCATCATGAATTTTCCGGATAGCCTCACGGTAGGGCGCATGGTAACGAAGGCATAATCCTGAAACAACAGCCAAACCTTTTTTTCTTGCATCTTCACAACTGCGAAGCACTGAGTGAACTCCGGGTGCATCCACTGCGCAAGGCTTTTCCGCAAATACATGTTTCCCCGCCTCTATCGCAGCTTGCATATGCATCGGACGAAAATGAGGCGGAGTTGTCAACAACACCACATCCACTCCACTCGCCAGCACTTTCTTATACGCATCAAACCCAACATGCTGTTTTTCAACCGGCACATCAACCTTATGTTCCATCCCCTCAATGGACTTAAGGCTTTTCAAACTTGATTGCAAACGATCCTCAAAAACATCACCCATTGAGACAAGCTTGACTCTACTTTCTGCAGCAAGGGCTTGAGAAGCTGCACCTGTACCCCTGCCACCACAACCAATCAATCCAACCTTAATAGTGTCATCACCTGCAGCAAAAACTGCTGGAGGGAATGCCAAGGTATTAATTGTGGCAGTTCCTGCAGTGGCAACTGCAGAGGTTTTTAGGAAGGTCCTTCTAGTAGTATCATCAATTTGCAAATTAGACTTCTGCATGGGTCTGATCCTTAAAAATGTGCAATGGCAGTTTAATAATGCAAGAATTGAATCGTAACAGCAAATCAAAAATTGATCTAATAAATTAGGACAAATTATTAGACATTATCACAAACAAAAACACTAAGACCGACCAAAGCTTTCCCGCTACTAGATTCATTTTAATTTGAAAAAGCCAAGCAAGAAAAATATGCCACATATCCCCTTTGAGCAATAGCATTATGAATATTTTTCGTACATGAGATTTTTTATCTCTATAATTGCCATGCATAAAATAAGAAAGCCATTACTAACTTATCCAAGATCCTTCCCTTTTGTTCCACCTTCACAAACAAAATCCTTAGCTGACGCAGAAAGATGAGCGGCTTTAAGTCCCCCCAAGGTTTGCCCACCACCATCCCATACACCCGTACTTCGTATACCTTTCCCTAAGAACTACCATGGAAACGGCTGAATGGTGATTAAAATCATGGCCTAGGCGACCGTAATCAACCCACTTTTACCCTTGATTAATCGTTTCTTTTGAATTTAAAATGAGAATTTTTAATGCACAGCAACTCTCAAAAACATCCCAGCTTATTTCTTCAAACTTGCAGGGTTATGCTGTAAACCAGAAATGACGACTTCCACGAATTCGCGGGCGCGTTTCGCTAGCGCATCTATCTCTTCTGCCTTTGTTGGTCTTGGCAGCAAAGGAGGGAAAATATTTTCGTAGGCGAGTGGCATCTTAAGCCCTGTAAAAGCGACGGGTTCCAAAAGCTTATAGTGATCTATCTCGCCAAACCCTGGACCGCAATCTTGATCCTTAGGCCAGTTCCGATGATCCTTAATACAAAAACTTCGAACATCGCCTGCACACTTCCTTATATCGGGAATTGGATCTAAATCGAGATAATCCATTACATTCCCCGCATCATAATTAACATTAACACCTTGATCATTTACTTCACGAGTGATTTCAGCGCAAGCTTCCCCCGTCCCGGTGGTTCCGCCATGTTGTTTGACAACAATCATCACTCCATGATCACGAGCAATGGGGCCAAGAATTTTCAGGCGCTCAATCCAGATCTTTTTATTTCCACCTGCAGTATGGCCAAAAGTTAAAACCTGAGCAATTCCTGCAGCAGATGCCTGCTTTATTCGCTGAGTCAACACCTCAAGGCCACGTGGATTTTCCGGGTAGATGTTTGAAAACATCATGATGGGGGCCAGACCCATACCTCTGCACCGCTTTGCCAGTTCTCTTGCTGCTTCAATCGGGGCATCCTCCGCCATCACCGGCACTTGTTTCCCATTTGTCTCAAGGTGTTTTACGCCCCATGCAACGTACTTGAAACCTGCGGACTTGATTCCCTGCAAGGCACGATCCAAAGGAAATCCACTATAAGGCAAAGTCATGCAAGCATGTTGAAATTCGGTGGGTTTGCGTTCAGGAGGCTTTCCTTCTAACGCATGAGACAAAGCAGAATCCAGTGCGGTCGTGATTGCACTAACAAGTGAAGTTGCAACAAAACTCCTACGATTTATGAAGGTTGAGGGAACTTTCATTGGAATGACACCTCGATAAAACGGATTATCAAAAAACATAAGAAACAAAACGAACCAAAAATCACTTCATTGGTGCATTTTCTTGGCCGGTTGGAATAGGGCGGACTTCCATGTTTCTAAAAAAAATCTCGTGACCTTCTGATTGCAAAAGTATTTGACCCTCTGCAGGGTTTACATCAAAGCATTCGTTCACTACGACACCGTTAATCTTTATCGTAATTGTCGAACCTTTACACAAGCACTCAACTTTGGTCCATTCACCCAGGGGACTTGCAACATCATCCTTACCACGGGAATCGATCAACTCCTTGAAGAAAGGTTGATGCTTGGACCACCAGAATTGCTTGCCCGAATACACTGTCTTTTTACCATCAGCCTTCCAGCGGGTTTTACCATCTTCACCAATTACAGTATTACTGGAAAGCGAACCCGGAAAAGGTGCGCCCTCATTTGTTTTACCTTTGATCAGAATCAGATCACCCTCGCAACCTTGCGCAAGTTGACATTCAATTGATGTTTTCCATAGCCCGTTTTGGGATCCATCCGGACCAGTACCATGAAGCAGCACACCCGAGTTACGCACATTTTTATCGTTTGGGTTTTTCCTCCCCCAACGATATTCAATTTGAAGCTGATAATCTTTGTATGCCTCCCTGGTGGCAAGATAACCCATATCTTCATCGCCACACCTTAGCACACCATCCTTAAGAGTAAAAACATTCTGGGGATCTGCTCCTTTTGTTTTTTTAAGCCAGGAGGAAAAGCTTTTAAGATCTTTCATATCGAAGGGGCGAATCACTTCCTGGGGTATTTTTACAGGCTCAGAAAAACAATCAAATGAAAAGACCATGACCGATATCAAACTTGTAACCACTAAAAAAAATTCCTTAACAATCATATGAAAGCCCCTATTTTTCAAATCAATGTGGTGTTTTTACGAAGGTACAAGGCAAGTATAAATGATCGCACTGAATGAATCCTGATGCACTAAAAAAACAGACTGCTACTGCTCTGGTGTTTGCGGGATTTTACGAAACAAATTACAAAAGCTTAATTAACACCCAAATAATAAAACCAATTTCCTACACACCCCATATACATGCATTATAAGCACAACATTTAAGGAAAAGCCTAGTTCGCATTTCTCCAGTCAAAGTAAAATACTCTTTGAAGTGAATCGCCAGAATCTTGTTTGCATCAATTTCTACAAGCGTTACAATTTGGCTTGTTTCATAAAACCACCTTTAATGAAAGGAACATTTTTATCATGTTTCAAAAATCGATCGCAATGCGTTTCTTTGCGCTTGCTCTAGGCTTGGTGCTTGTTAGTTCACTTGCTGCTGCAGACAACGATGGATTCACGCCTTTGTTTAACGGCAAAAACATGGATGGGTTCAAGTTTTTCTTCGATCCCAAAGCTCCAAAGGATTCTGATCCCGCCAAGACTTGGATGGTAAAAGATGCGACAATCATTTGCACCGGAAAACCCCAGGGCTTTTTTCACACCGACAAATCCTACAAAAACTATGTACTTACCTACGAATGGCGTTACCCAGAAGGCAGCTCCGAAAAAAGCAATTCCGGTTGTCTGGTTCATATCCAAGAACCCCTGAAAATATGGCCTAAATGCATCGAACCTCAGGGCCGTTATTTTGATCATGGCAAATTGTTCATGATGGGACTCGGCAAGGACGATGTCAAAAACAACAAATTCGATGAAGCTGCTTTAAAATCCGTTCTCAAGCCCATGGGACAATGGAGCAAAACCGAAATCACTTGCTCAGGCGATGGAAAAATTATTGTGAAAGTCAACGGAAAGCTTGTCAGCGAAGGCGAGACGGTATTAACCAGCGGACCAATTGGGTTTCAATCAGAAGGAGCTGAAATCCATTTCCGCAATATGCACATCAAGCAACTTCCATAAGCAACAAAGGAAGTGCGCAGTCAATGAAGGCATTCAAATTCCACAGCGTATTTGGGTGCCTTCCTTTTTAATACACCCATTTAAAAGTCATCATTAAACACCCCTAGCCAGCACCTCTTTTTTCGAGGCACAATAATGAAATATCGCCCCAACACAAGAAGGTCCTTCCTTAAAAATTCTGCAATCGCAACCACCTTTGCTGGTTCCACTTTGGTTAGGGAAACATTCGCAACCAAGCTAGAATCCAAGCAAACCACTTTGAAAATTGCGCCCTTCCGTTTCGACGTAACACCGCCTATGGGCCATCCATTATGTGGAGGATGGATTACCCCTGTAAAATCTGTAAGCGATAATCTGGAGACTATTGGCTTTGTAATTCTTGGACTAGACAAGCCAGTGCTTGTATGCGCCGTCGATTGGACGGGAATACTTAACAGCGCCCATGTTGCATGGCGTACAACACTAGCCAAAGCTGCGGGAACCACACCTGACCGGGTTGCCGTGCAATGTGTACACCAGCATGATGCCCCATTTGTTTGCATCGATACCGAAAAATTATTAGCAAAACAAAACGATGGCCTCACCAATGTGCAGGTGGATTTTTTCAATTCCTGCCTTAATAAAGCGACACTGGCAATCAAAGAAGCTTTAACCAAGGCGAGGCCATTGACTCATGTCGCAAATGGCGAAGGCAAGGTTGAAAAAGTAGCCTCGAACCGCAGGGTTGCTATTGGCCCCAATGGAAAAATCACAAAAATGCGAAGCAGCTCATGTAAAGATCCAGAATTGATCGCAATGCCAGAGGGTTTAATCGACCCAATGTTAAAAACAGTTGCGTTCTATGATGGGAAACAAAAAGTTTTGGCGTGCCATTATTATGCCACACACCCCATGAGCCATTATGGGCAGGGAAATGTAAGTAGCGATTTTGTAGGGCTAGCTAGGAAGCAAAGGCAAAAAGAAGATCCCAACTGCACCCACATCTACTTTACAGGCGCATCCGGAAATATATCTGCAGGCAAGTACAACAATGGCTCCCCGGAAGCGCGAGTCGAACTTACTCAGCGAATTTATGAAGGCATCATTATATCTGAAAAAAACCTGAAGCCTGAACCAATCATAAATGTTTCTTGGAAAACCCACGAACTTTTAGCCTCAATAAATCCTGCATTCACCAAAGAAAGCGAAACCAATTTACTAGAAAACAAGAAAAATATGCCTGCCAACCGCATCAGGCCAGCAATGAGGCTAGCTTGGATGGATCGTGTTAAAGCTAGGACTCCCATCATTCTTAGTGCACTGCATCTCAACAACACTTCCCTGATCCACCTTCCTGCTGAATCCTTTCTGGAATACCAATTGCGTGCTCAGAAACTTCAGCCCGGACGATTTGTAGCAACCGCAGCTTATGGCGATGGAGGGCCTTGGTACATTCCGGTCAAGGAAGCATACCCCCAGGGTGGTTATGAAGTTAGTGTTGCAAACTGCGCTGATGATGTGGATGCCCAAATGACTGATGGAATAAAAACAATCCTGGGCACTTGATTCCAAGGCTTCTGCAAAACCATATAAGAACAGTTGGTAAAAGCAATTGATCTCCCATTAATTCAAAATGGATTCCCAAAGGATGGCTAAACTTTATTTTTATTACTCGACGATGAATGCTGGCAAATCCACATCACTTCTTCAGGCCGCTTACAACTACTCCGAACGAGGCATGAAAACCATACTTTTCACTGCTCTTTTAGATAACAGGGCGCAGGGACGCATCGCATCGCGTATTGGCATCGAAGCGGACGCACAAAGATTCGCCCCCGAAACCGATTTCTACAATGCGTGCGCTTCGGCCAAGCCCAGTTGCATTCTCATCGATGAAGCCCAATTCCTCTCCAAAGAACAGGTAAAACAGCTTGCCAGACTGGTGGACGAATTAAACATCCCGGTAATGTGCTATGGAATCCGCACTGACTTTCAGGGCGAACTTTTCCCGGGTAGTTCGGCTCTTCTTGCGTGGGCTGACACCCTGCACGAACTAAAAACCATTTGCTTTTGCGGCAGAAAAGCCACCATGGTTGTTCGTGTTTCACCTGATGGCACAGTAGAACAACAAGGCAAGCAAGTCGAGATAGGTGGCAACGACCGTTATGTAAGCCTTTGCAGAAAGCATTTCTCCATCTCCATGCAAACAGGCAGATGCGAAACAAGGAACTCAGGCTCACCAACCTAAACCCTACATTTATTTTTTATGGCTTGCTTATTACTTAGCCCCGCAACAAACTTAACCATATTATTATCTGATTTTGCGAAACGGAGCTTTCATGCAACCTTTTGAAACATCTACCCCGATAAAAAACTCCACTTCTGGCACTCCGATGCAATGGCGATTGGGCATCGCCCTTGTCATTGTTTTAATAGCATTAGCTTCTTTTTTCTTAAGATCATTGATCGGATTAAAAGGACAATCTGTTGCGGGCGTAATATTCTTCTTTGGACTGGTTGCTTTATTTTCTCGTGACCTACGATCCGTAAACTGGCATACCATCATCTGGGGTTTTGCACTGCAAATGATACTGGCCATTTTGGTGCTCAAGGTTGAATTTGTTTACACAATTATTTCTTCAATAGGGGGCGTGATTAAAAAATTCATCGGATTTTCGGATGCCGGGGCGCAATTTGTTTTTGGAAACCTCGCTGATGCCCGCCCCCCCGCAATTGGTGGAACCTGGTCCAGATTATTTGAATCGAACTACATGTTCCAATTCGCCTTCGTCGCCTTGCCACCCATATTATTTGTCTCTGCTTTCTTTACTTTGCTTTATCATTTTGGAATTCTGCAAAAGTGCGTGAAACTTCTTGCAAGAATCATGGTCAACTTGATGCGAACCAGCGGAGCTGAAACTCTTTCCGTTTCTGCCAACGTTTTCATGGGCCAGACCGAAGCACCTCTTATTGTCAAGCCTTACGTTCCCCGCATGACCAATTCCGAACTTTTTGCACTCATGGTAAGCGGCATGGCACACATCTCGGGGGGAATGATGGTTGTTTACATTAACTACGGTGCAGATCCAGTTGCGGTACTTACCACCTGCGTGATGGCTTGCCCCTGCAGTCTTTATCTCGCCAAGCTTTTTCTCCCGGAAAACTCCACACCTGAAACATTGGGCACCGTGAACACTAAGTCCGAAAAATCCCCCTATGTCAATGCTGTGGATGCAATCGCATCCGGAACAACGGATGGCTTGAAACTTGCATTAAATGTAGGGGCAATGCTTATCGTTTTCATCGCCTTTGTCGCGATGTCCGATGCCTTGCTAGCGGGAATCAAACCTATTCTTCTTGGATTAGGCCTATCTCCTGATAGTCTTTCAATTTGGCCCGATGATTTGTCCCTGAGAAAAGTCTTTGGATGGGGTTTTGCGCCAGCGGCATTCCTCATGGGCATCGAAATGAATGATATTCAAAAAGTCGGAAGTCTTTTAGGGTCGAAACTTGCAATCAATGAACATTATGCATATTTACAAATGAAAGAATGGAAAACCTTACCCGATTTCATGACCGAAAGATCTTACCAGTTAACTGCATTTGCCTTGACTGGCTTTGCAAACTTTTCCTCCGTGGGTATTCAACTGGGCGGAATTGGCGCAATGGCCCCGGAACGCAGGGGGGATTTGGCAAAACTTGGAGCAAGGGCACTGTTTGTTGGCTTCATTGCAACTCTATTAAATGCAGCAATCGCAGGCATTCTAATCAACAGTTAATTAAAAGTTATTAAAATCAATTCGCTTTAATAATACTGGAAGTTATCCACGATTCTGTTAGACTATATTTGTATATTTTAATGCTTTTCAAAGGAAACTCATGATGATTCGCACATGGTCTTTACGCTTGTTATTTTTAACCCTATTCGCAGCCAGCACCTTCGGATCTTTAACCCAAGCCGCTGATGAGGCAGGATGGATCAATCTATTCAATGGGAAAGATCTTACCGGTTGGATTCAAAAAGGCGGAATGGCAAAATATCGTATCGAAAACGACGAAATTGTTGGATCTTCGGTTCCCAACACAGCTAACTCTTTCCTTTGCACCACCAAGGATTATGGCAACTTCATCCTTGAAGTGGAATTCAAAGTACACCCCGAGTTAAATTCTGGTGTACAAATACGAAGCCAGGTGTTCGAAGAGGCAAAGACTGCTGAAATCAAAGGTAAAACCTTCAAGTTTGCAGCAGGAAGAGTGCATGGTTACCAAGTTGAAATTGATCCTTCAGCACGAGCCTATTCGGCTGGCATTTATGATGAAGGACGTAGAGGCTGGCTTAAAGACCTTAAAGACAATGAACCTGCACGTAAAGCATTCAAGCCAAACGAGTGGAATAAATTCAGAATCGAATGCAAGGGCGACTCTATCAAGACTTTCATCAATGGTATTGCTGCTGCTGATATCAAAGATGATGTCACCCTCAAGGGGCTGATTGCTCTTCAAGTTCATGGCGTAGGCAAAAAAACCGAGCCAATGGAAGTACGATGGAAAAACATCAAACTTAAAGACTTGGATGCCTCTGAGAAAAAGTAACTTTCGGACTTACTGAATTCAGGTCGCATCTTTTGGGATATCCAAGATGCGACCTTTTCTTTTTGCTACTTTCGTTTTTCAAGGAAACCCCGGCCATGATACGCAGTATCTCACAACTTTTAACAGCATTGCTATTTGTTTCAGCTTCTTTTTTGCATGCCGAAGAACTTAAATTTCCGGGTAAAGAAACTATTTGGAATGGATACAAAAAATACGACTTTGAGGTAGGTGGCAAGCAAGTTTTGGTGGTGGCACCCAAAAAAGAAGCCCCTGGCAGACCCTGGGTTTGGCATGGCGAGTTTTTTGGCCATAAACCCGCACCTGATATCGCACTCTTGGACAAAGGTTTTCATATCGTTTACATGCGGGTGCAAGATATGCTTGGGGCCCCCCAGGCTGTAAAGTATTGGGATTCCTTTTACAACGATCTTACAACCAGATATGGCTTTTCTTCAAAAGTGGCACTGGTTGGCTTAAGCAGAGGTGGCCTTTATTGCTATAACTGGGCCGCTGCCAACCCTTCCAAAGTTTCTTGTATTTATGCGGATGCACCTGTATGCGATTTTAAAAGCTGGCCTGGCGGGAAAGGCAAAGGCAAGGGAAGCCCACGCGATTGGAAACTCGTCCTTGATGTCTATGGCTTTAAAAACGAAAGGGAAGCCCTCGATTACAAATTTAACCCCATTGATAATCTCAAGCCCCTTGCAGATGCAAAGGTACCCCTTCTACATGTGTTTGGTGATGCAGATGATGTCGTTCCTTGGGAGGAAAACACCGGGATTATTGAGGAACGCTATAAAAAAATGGGGGGCGAAATAACTCTAATCCGCAAGAAAGGCATTGGCCATCACCCTCATGGATTGGACGATCCTACTCCTATCGTCGACTTTATAATCAAACATTCAACCATCAAAACATCCAACACAAATGAAGTTACTCCCGTAAAAGCTGAACTATTAAAACCAAGGGATGGGACCGGGAATT
This sequence comes from Planctomycetota bacterium, assembly GCA_009920765.1. Taxonomy (GTDB): domain Bacteria; phylum Planctomycetota; class Planctomycetia; order Gemmatales; family Gemmataceae; genus UBA969. The sequence goes on from RFZJ01000008.1 coordinate 63,546, forward strand.
TCATTCACAAGCTTATAACCGGACAGCAAGTAAAAATCACCTATTTTGGTGGTTCGATTACTGCGGCACCCGGTTGGCGCATCAAATCCAGGGAATGGTTCTCCAAACAATACCCAAAATGCAAAATTGAAGAAATACACGCAGCTATTGGAGGTACGGGTAGCGACCTTGGCGCCTTTAGAATTCAAAAAGATGCGTTGAATCATAACCCCGACCTTTTATTTATTGAATTTGCTGTTAATGATGGCAATGCTGCCCCCCAAAGAATCTGGCAAGGCATGGAGGGGATCATCAGGCAAACCTGGATCCATTCCCCAAAAACTGATATTTGTTTCGTTTATACTTTCCGCACGGGCTACGAAAAAGAGTTGGCTTTGGGACTTTGCCCCAACGCAGCTTCTACCATGGAAATGCTTGCAGACCATTATGGGATTCCATCAATAAATGTTGCGCTAAAAATCACACAACTTCAACAACAAGGCAAATTAATCTATCAATCAGAGACCCCCGCCGAAAAAGGAGCGATTCGCTTTTCATCGGACGGGGTACACCCTTTGGATGAAGGCCACCAAATTTATGCGGACGTTATTGCTGAGGCTTTTCAAAAACTGGCGGCAAGCAGAACCCCAATTGCCCACTCAATAAAAACACCTTTCATCAAAACTAATTGGGAACATGCCAGGATGGTTTCACTGGCACCTAGCATGCTTAAAGGCGACTGGAAAGCACTTAAAAAAGAAGAAACACTCGCTAAAAATTTTCAAAACCGATTGGGAACCATCTACGAGGCTTCATCACCCGGTGCAAGCATTGCATTTAAATTCAAAGGCTCAACTGCCAAGCTTTACGATTTAATCGGCCCCGATGGCGGCCAAGTCGTAATCACCATTGATGAAAAATCTTCCGCCAAGCCTACTCCAAGATTTGATAGCCATTGCACTTACCACAGAATTACCACATTAAACCTTGCAGAAGGTCTGGACCCTGAAAAAGAACACTCGGTAAAAGTTGAAATCCACCCAGAACAGCCCGACCGCAGCAGTGTTTCATTCAGGCTAAAAAACCCTGCATTCGAGCTAAAAACGCCCAAATATCAAGGCACAAACATTCGGGTTGGGCAGATTCTGCTTATAGGGAGCTTGGTCGAGTGATTTCATAAAATACTTACGCCTTTCCTATTAAGCTGTTAAATTACTTAAGTTATCATTAACTAATCGATCAATTACCTTCAAGGTTATATAGAACATGCCTAACTCATCAATCAAACTGCCCTCAAACTTGGCCAAGTATTATTTTTTTTGTCTTATCGTGGCAACCTGCACCCACAACCTTTATGCCAGTGAAAACGGGATGTTTGATACCAGAATCAAGCCTATTCTTCAGCAAAAATGTTATTCCTGCCATAGCCATGAATCGAAAAAGAACAAAGGTGGCTTAGTTCTTGATTCCCTGGCTGGTATGTTGGAGGGCGGTGATTCCGGGGCGGCGATCATTATCGGGAAGCCTGAGAAAAGCAAATTGGTGGAAGCCATAAGTCACACAAATCAAGAATTCAAAATGCCACCCAATGGAAAGTTGTCTGACCAGGAAATCAGGAATATATCTGAATGGATCAAGAACGGTGCAGTCTGGCCTGCAGGTACGGAAAAATCTGCCAAGCGCTCTCCCGGAAAAATCACGCAAGAGGATCGCAAGTGGTGGGCCTTTCAACCTGTAAAGAAAACCCCTGTTCCAACATCCGGCGGTTCCTGGGCAATAAATAACATCGATCATTTTATTTCAGAAAAACATTCTCAAAACAAGCTCATCCCTGCCCCCGAGGCTGATAAACGCATTCTTGCCCGAAGGCTATACTTCGATCTCACCGGATTGCCTCCCACTCCTTCCGAAATTGATAGTTTCATCAACGACCAATCCTCCAATGCATATGAATCCTTGGTCGATCATCTGTTAAACTCCCAACATTACGGTGAAAGATCCGCAAGGTTCTGGCTTGATCTCGTCCGCTATGCTGAAAGCGATGGCTATCGACTTGACGAATACCGCCCCCAAGCCTGGCTTTATCGTGATTATGTCGTAAAAAGTTTCAATGCAGATAAACCATACGACCTCTTCATCAAGGAACAAATTGCGGGGGATGAACTTTTCCCTGACGACCCCGATGCACTCATTGCAACAGGTTACCTCCGTCATTGGATTTATGAATACAACCAGCGGGATGTTCGCACCCAGTGGAACATCATCTTGGATGATTTGACCGATACAACAAGTGATGTGTTCATGGGCATGGGTTTGCAATGCGCAAGATGCCATGATCATAAGTTTGATCCCATCCTTCAGAAGGATTATTTCAGATTACGTGCATTCTTTAGTGGCGTATTGCCATTGGAGAACATCGATGTTGGCACAGCCGAAGAAAAGTCTGCCTATCAAAACAAATTAAAAGTCTGGGAAGAGAAAACGCAATCTCTTCGAAAAGAAATATCGGATATTGAATACCCCTTCATTCGTTCGGCTGAGGAAAGCGCTATTACAAAATTCCCCATGGATATCCAGGCGATGATCCGCAAGAAGCCATCGGAGCGAACCACTCTCGAGCATCAACTTGCTGAGCTTTCCTACAGGCAGGCACTCTACGAATTCCAACGAATTGAAACTTACATAAAAAAAGAGAATAAAGAAAAATACCTCGCACTTAAGAAGCAGTTGTCCGCTTACGACAACCTTAAGCCCCAACCCCTTCCGAGGCCACTGGTGGTAAAGGATGTTGGCCCTATTGCTGCGGAAACAACCATCCCTAAAAAAAGCAACGCTAATATTGAACCAGGGTTTCTTACGATACTTGATGATAAACCAGCAATCATCACTCCCCCTGCAAATGGTTTGAAAAGCTCAGGCAGAAGATCCACCCTTGCAAATTGGATTGCTGACAAAAACAACCCGCTCACGGCAAGGGTCATGGTAAACAGGATTTGGCAGCAACATTTTGGAAAAGGCCTTGCCTCTAATGCCAGCGATTTTGGAAAATTGGGGGAAGCCCCCTCCCACCCAGAATTACTGGATTGGCTTGCAGCCTACTTTACTGAGAACAATTTCAGCATGAAGAAACTTCATCGTCTGATTGTCACTTCTGCCACCTACCGCCAAAGCTCAAATCACCCCAATATGGACGCCAACAGGTTGATCGATCCAGAAAACAAACAACTATGGCACTGCACCATTAAAAGACTTGATGCAGAGCAGATACGTGATGCGATTTATGCCACCACTGGGGAAATCAAATTACAGGCAGGAGGTCCAGGAACTTCAAGTGCCGACGCACGTAGATCCATCTACACCAAAATCATCCGTAACAACCGTGACCCCTTGCTCGACGTCTTTGATGCCCCCTACTGGTTCAGTAGTGCATCCAGCAGACAGGTCACCACCACCCCTGTACAATCTTTATTACTCATCAACAGCCCCCTAATGCTGGCTCGCGCACGGGCATTTGCGGAAAGGCTTAACAAGGAAGAGCCAGACTTAAAAAAACGAATCGATCTTGCTTACAAACTTGCTTTTGGACGTACGCCCAACCCTGAAGAAACTAATATCTCCAGCTCATTTCTCGAATTGCAGGCAAAGCGAATCGATCCTAAAAAAACCACTTCACCATCTGCCACTTTCGCTTCAGGAAAGATCCCTTTTCGTGATGGTCAAGCCGCTGAAATAAACCTGACGTCCCCTATTTCGCTTGCCGTACCACATTCCGACATTTTTCCAACCTCAAATTTCACCATCGAAACATTCGCACTACCAAAATCAATTGCAGAAACTGGAGCTGTTCGAACCTTGGTTGCAAACCGTTCCCCCGACATTAAAAAGGCTGGATGGTCATTTGGAATTACCGGCAAACAATCTCGTAGAAAACCCCAAACACTGGTGCTTCAAGTAATTGGTAAAAAGATGAATGGTGAAATAGGCGAAGAAGCGATTTTCTCTGATCAACACATCGCACTCAACAAACCCTATTACATCTCGTGCGCATTCACACCTGCAACAAAAACCGCAAAGGGCCTTGCCACCTTTTTCCTCAAAGATCTTTCCAACGATGATGAACCCTTGCTGGTTTCCAAGGTTGAACATTCAATCCAGGGCGAATTCACCAACAACCTTCCCCTTACCATTGGCTCGGTGTATGGAACCAACAATGGTAATTTCGATGGCTTGATCGACGACATCAGGTTATCAAATACCGCCCTAGGGGTAGACCAACTATTATTCACCCGCGAGGGACTAGGAAAACAAACCATTGGCTACTGGCAGTTTGAATCTAAACCTGATGTCTTCAGAGATGCTTCCGATAATCACCTTAACATTCGAATTTCTGGCAATACTTCAACCATTAAATCTGATTCCCAAAACAATGCTTGGATCGATCTTTGCCAGATTCTTTTAAACTCAAGCGAATTTCTTTACGTGGAATAATCCTTCAAGCAATGAATCTAATTTAAAAGGCTGGATGCAAATGTTTCACAACCACAACTTTCCAATTTCCCTAAAATTGCCAATCTCTCGAAGGCAATGGCTTGCTCAAGCTGGTTCTGGATTTGGTGCGCTTGCCCTAAACTCCCTCTTGGCAGAAAACTCTAATGCCAACGAAGCAGCTATTTCAAACCCCCTTTCATCCAAAGTGCCCCACCATTTCGCCAAGGCTAAATCTATCATCTTTCTTTTCATGGAAGGTGGCCCCAGCCAGATAGATTTATTCGACCCAAAACCCTTGCTAAACAAACTTGCTGGCAAAAAACTACCCGAAAGTTTTGGCAATGTCATCACCTCGATGGGCGAAAGTGGCTCACCGCTTTTAGCTTGCCCCAGAGTTTGGAAACAGCATGGAAAGGCCGGCACCTGGGCTTCCGAACTTATCCCCCATACAGCAAAACTTTTAGACGACATCGCAGTTGTCCGATCTTGTGTCGCTGATGGCATCAACCATTCAGCCGGCGTTTGCCAAATGAATACTGGCTCAATCATTGGAGGCAGGCCTTCACTAGGCTCTTGGGCCACCTATGGACTCGGAACTGAAAACCAAAACCTCCCGGCATTTGTTGTCCTTCAAGACAACCAAGGCCAGGTGGTGAACGGTCCACGAAATTGGAGCGCTGGATTCATGCCCGCAGTTTACCAAGGCATCCGAATCCAAGGTGGGAACGAGTCCATCCCCAACCTCAACACCCCAGAAGGCGTTTCCGAAAATCAACAACGAGGAAAATTAGACCTTCTCAAACTTATCAACCAAAAATACGCTGCCAACCACCCAGAACAATCTGAACTGGATGCCCGATTAAACAGCTACGAACTTGCTTTCCGCATGCAAGCCAAGGCTCCTGAAGCAGTCGACCTTTCCTTTGAATCTGCTGCAACAAAAACCCTTTACGGCTTCGATCAAAAAGAAACCGCTAACATGGCAAAGCTTTGCCTACTTTCCAGAAGGCTAGTAGAGAGAGGCGTTCGTTTTGTTCAAATTTACCACGGAGCAGGAAGCAAATGGGACGCTCACAGCAAACTCGAGGAAAACCATAAATCTTTATGCAAAGGCATGGATCAACCCGTCGCTGCGCTTCTTATCGATTTGAAACGACGCGGCCTTCTCGATAGCACCCTTGTTGTTTGGGGAGGGGAATTTGGAAGAACCCCAATGAGCGAAAAAGGTGATGGCAGGGACCACAACCCCACAGGTTTCACCATGTGGATGGCTGGCGGTGGAGTCAAAGGCGGCCAGACCATCGGGGCAACCGATGAACTTGGCCTTCGTGCCATCGAAAACAAACTCCATGTACACGATCTTCATGCAACCATTCTTCACCTTATGGGCCTCGACAACATGGGTCTTGTTTACAATTACAAGGGCCGGCCCGAACGCCCTACCCTCAACGAGGGCGAACCCTTTCTCGCTATTAAATCTTAGCCCCCATACGCCGGCCTCCTGCAAACCAAAATCTTAAGCCATTTATTTTATAAAAATAATTATTTACTAAATAAATCTTTTTTATTGTTTACAATCAAATCTACGCAGATACAATCTCTGAAGCGTACATCGCAGATTGTTATCCATTTTGCCCACATGGAAAGCGCCCAATGACTTCATGGAACCGATGGCTCAGGCTGTTTCCACAGCCAGTTGTAAATCTATTGCAACCTAAAAAGCTCTACTCAAACAAGCGCAGACTTCTTGTTATAGAAGGACTTGAAGAACGAATCACCCCAGTAACCCCTTCTGTTCTGTCAATAGTTAGGCAAACCGGGACTCTAGCTTCAACTACTGCCTCTTACACTGTTTCTTTCAGTGAAACTGTTACTGGTGTTGACTCCTCTGACTTCAACACTACTTCATCGGGAGACGTCAATTCAACTTCAATTACAGTTGCAGGTTCTGGCTCCGCCTACACCGTCACAATTTCAGGAATCACAGGCAACGGCACCATCAGCTTGAACCTCATCGATAACGACACTATTAAAAATTCCGTTTCCCAACCCCTGGGAGGCACAAACCTTCTTGGAATTTCCTTCTCTGCAAAAACCGATTTTTCAACCGGAGCATCCTCTGGTCCTCACGCAATCACCACTGATTTAATCAACGCTGACAGCTTTACCGATATTATCAGCGTCAACCGTTACAACAATAAAACCAGCGTCCTCCTTGCCGTTGGCGATGGAACTTTCAACACACAAACATCTTTTACCACTGGCGTCGAACCACAAGGTGTCTCCACCGCAGATATCAATGGCGATGGTAAAGTCGATCTGGTTACCGCCAACAGTTTCGATGGCACCGGGGGCAACACCATCTCTGTGCTTCTCGGCAATGGAAACAATACTTTTATAACCAAACCAGTTGTTTCAACCCAAAGCGCGCCACTGTCTGTCACCATAGGAGATTTTAATGCTGACTCCAAACTCGATATCGCCACTGCCAACTACGGCAGCAATTCCGTTTCTATTCTTCTTGGAAATAGCAATGGTACATTCATCGCAGCTACCAACTTTTCCACCGGGGGCGGACCAAAATCCATCGCAATCGGCGATGTCAATGGCGACGGATTCCTTGATCTCGCCACTGCTAACTTTTCAGGCAGTTTAAGCCTCCTCATTGGCAATGGCGATGGTTCCTTTAAAGCCTCCACTTCCCTTTCAGCAGGCACACGCCCTTTCGCTGTTATTATGGCTGATATCAATGGCGATGGCAAAAAAGACCTTATTTCGGCCAACTATGGCTCCAATAATGTCTGCATTCTTTTAGGCAATGGAAATGGTACCTTTAAAACTTCAACCTCCGCAACGGTAGGCACCAAGCCCGTTTCTGTTGCAGCAGCAGACCTTGATGGTGACGGAAAAATTGACCTTGCGGTTGCAAACCGCGTTAGTAACTCCATCAGCCTTATCGCAGGCAATGGCGATGGAACTTTTAAAACAGCAATCAACTTTGACACAGGGGCCACCCCCTATTCCGTTACCATTGCAGACTTCAATGGCGACTCCAATCCAGATATTGCGACCGCCAACGAAGGAAGCGATAACATCAGCGTATTCCTGAATACCACGAACAACCCTTCGAACTTCGCCGGCCAGACCTATACGGTTGCGAATATCCCACCCGGCATTACCATCAGTTCTGATAAGTCAGCTTTGAAATCAGGCGAGACTGCTACCATCACCTTCACTCTCAGTGAACCCTCTGCAAACTTTACCTATGCTGATATCGTTTCAGCAGGCGGAACC
>RFZJ01000071.1 GCA_009920765.1 Planctomycetota bacterium
ACAGAAGCAGAGTGGGAATATGCTGCTAGGGCAGGCACCAAAACAGCGTTCTCCTTTGGGGAGACTATTACCCCTAAGGATGCTAACTATTCTGATTCTAAAATTGGTAAACCAAGTGCGGTGGGCAGTTATAAGCCGAATGCGTTTGGATTGTATGATATGCACGGCAATGTTTTTGAATGGTGTCAAGATTGGAGGGCTGTTTATCCTGTGGTTGCGGTGACAGATCCGGTCGGGCCAAATAGTGGAATGATTCGAGTGGTGCGTGGTGGATCATTCAACTTTGATGCAAGAGATTCTCGCTCTGCCGATCGAGACCTAAGGGCTACCCCTGATGAGCAAAGTGACCATATTGGTTTTCGTCTGGCGAAGTAAAAAGGAGTAGTTTAGACGGCGTTGGCAATTGAACCGTTAATTAAAAATGCTATCAAAAACTAACCGGCATAAAGAATTAGTTTTCTAATGGAGTTTGCGCCGGTTCTACATTTCTTTTTGCACTTGTGATTGCAAAAAAGATTATTCCCATTAGCATTCCCAGTGCGCTTGCCATATTAAGACCCAGGCTGACAAGATGGCTGTTGGTGAAGTCCTTGCGTGCTTGAAGTGCACTTTTTGCCACATCTTGGTTGTATTCCTTTTGCAATAGGGCTTGATCGGTTAGGCGGGCGCGCTCGATGCGGTCTTTTTCAACCTTAGGTTCCCAAACCCAGCCTGCGATTGCAAATAACAAACCAACTCCAATGCAGCCAAGCATTGCTTTCCCCAAGTTTCCAGCAGGATTTTTTCTTAGGTTTCCCATCAGGATGATCAATGATGTGATACCACAAATCACCTGGATGGAAAAGTAAATGGGAAAAGCCGGAGATACAACGGTTCCAGCAAGTCTGCTTGCTTGTTCCTTTAACAACGGGTTGGGAAATCCAGGCGGAGTGATTGTTTTAAACGCCTCGGGAACAGGAAGCCAGTAGGGTGGGTTTTCGGTGACACATAATTTTTCAAACCAGGTGAAGACGCCGGGGCCGATTACTCCGGTGAAGAAAACCACGGTGCCAAGCCAGATGCCTAGCGAAAGCTGTAGCAGGATATTTGCAACACTGTGCCAGAGGATAGACTCTTTAACACGGTTTTCTGTTCCAGCCCAAAGCCTGTGGATATTAGGAATGTGTTTTATCCAGACTAGGACGGTTGCAAGAAAAGTGAAAGCCAAGAGGTGCATATTGCCCTGGCTTCCTGATTTTAATGTGATGAAGGCCTGTGCTGAACAGAGAGCGACGGTGGAAGCAAGTGACCCAAGTGAAACAAAACCCCAGGAAGAAGTAAAAGCAGCCCAGATAATCAATGCTAGTGCTAAGGGAACGGGGACAAGCATGCCCATTGCGCCGGCACTGGTAGCTATGCCTTTACCACCTTTGAATTTTAAATAGATGGGAAAGAGATGCCCGAAAATTGCACATGCACCCATGAGGATGCCTGCGATTTCCGGACCGAAGGGGGTGTCGAGGTAAAGCATACCTGCTTTTGCAGGCAATGCCCCTTTAAGGGCATCAAGTATGAAGACTACAAGGCCGTATTTTGCCCCTAATACCCTGCCCACATTGGTGGCACCTATGTTGCCACTGCCTTGTTTGAGAATGTCGATTCCTTTGATTTTTGCCAAAAAAAGGCCGAAAGGAATTGCTCCAATAAGGTAGGAAACGATCAATCCAATAGGGAGATAGCCAAATTGTTCCATGAATTTATCCGGTTTTTATGTTTCAAAAGTTTCTTCTGTCATCATACAGCTTATAAATTAGGATTTGGATGGATATTTTGTGGGAATTGTGTCGATAAATGTGGTAAAGTTATGAAATTAAGGTTAAAGTAAGATAAGTTACCTACCCAAAGATCCTTCCTGGTCAAAATTGCAGGAGCTAAGCATGGCTAGCCATAACAAAAGAGCTTGTGATGAGTTTAACCTACTGAGCCATACTCGTAGGGGCTTTATCAAAGCTGGTTCGCTTGGGATGTGTGGATTAGCTCTTCCTCAATTATTAAGGCAGGAAGCAGTGGCCACTGCTTTGGGGAAGCCAGTTAACCGTGAAAAATCAGTGATTATTCTGTGGATGCGTGGTGGCCCCAGTCAGCACGACATGTGGGATCCCAAGCCCGATGCACCTGCAGAAATCCGGGGAGAGTTTAAGCCCATTGCCACCAGTGTTCCTGGAATTCAAGTTTCAGAACTATTGCCTAAAACAGCCAAGATAATGCACAAGTGGTCGATTGTTCGTAGTCTGGCACATCGTTTGATCGATGGGAATGTTGGGCATTCAGATGGTGACCAGATTTGTTTTACTGGTTACCGCAGTGGTCCCAGCCCAGATACTAATGTAATGCCCAGTTGTGGTTCCTATGCTGCAAAGCAGCTGCAACACTTAAACCCTGCGATGCCTGCTTATGTAATGATCCCCAAGAATGTTCCCGGAACTGGTTCTGCTTGGTTGGGGAAATCATATGCTGCATTTGAAACCATGGCTGATCCCGCAACTACCGGCCCATTTAAAATACCAAACTTTACTTTTGCAGAGGGGGTGGATGCGGGCAGATTGGGTGAGAGAAAAGTTCTTTTAGACAATTTGAATAACCCTGATTTAGCTGAATCAATGAAGACCTTGGGAGATTATCAAAATCAGGCCCTTGGTATTCTTTCGAGTGGAAAGGCTCGGGCAGCTTTTGATCTTGATAGCGAACCCCAGTCCTTACGAGATCGATATGGCTTTATGCCCGCCTTTGACCCGGGTGATCCACAACGATGTGGAGCACCGAATTGGGCTCAACGTATGCTGCTTTCCCGAAGATTGGTGGAGGCAGGAGTTAGGCTTGTTACTGTAGATCTTCGTTGGTGGGATTTCCATAAACAGGGGTTTGACTCGCAAAAACGCGGGTTTCTGCCACGCTGGGACATGGCTTATTCCGCCTTCATCGAAGACATGGAGTCCCGGGGATTACTAGAAAATACACTGGTGGTGGCTTGGGGTGAAATTGGTAGAACCCCTGTCGTCAATAAAGACGCTGGGCGCGATCACTGGCCCTACGTCATGTCTGCTGCGTTTGCAGGGGGTGGCGTAAAGGGTGGCAGAGTCATTGGTTCTTCTGATGCCAAGGGTGCTGTTCCCAAGGATAATCGCAAGCTTCCACATGATGTTCTTGCAACCATCTACAACCACCTAGGAATTGACACCAAGGCTGCGTATCTGGACCATACAGGCAGGCCACATGTGGTGTTGCCCGAAGGTTCAAAAATTGAAGAGCTATTTTAGGGTTAAAACTTTGCTTTTTATTGGATACCAGCGGGGATGATCGATTTGATCTGAAAGTCGCTGGTATTCCAAAGTGTTACCTTGCCTTCGCAAGTTCCAACTGCCAGCGTTTTTCCATCCGGGCTTAATGTGATTGTGCTTACCATTTCGTTTACGGAGGTAAGCTTGCAAATCAGTTCTCCTGATATTGCATCTCTAACTTGTACGGTTTCACTTCCTGCAGCTATAAACAAGATTTTTTCATCATTCGAGATCTCAACATAGCGGATGGGCTTGGTTGAGATTTGGACGGATTTAGGGCATCGGGTCTTTGATGGATCAATAATATGAAGGGAGCCCTCGGATGTTGCAATCAATTTGTTTTCGGACCATTTGATACAATCTATTGGCGAGTCTATTACAGTTAAAACTATAGGTTCTTTATTGGAAAAAAGATCTGCGAGAACTATTTCGCCCGTGGATGCGCCAAAAGCAAATAGCCCAGTTTCATTTTGTTTGCTTATACAGGTGTAGGGCAAATTTGGGAGGTTTTTAATACTTTTGTGTATGTCATTATGCAAGAGTTTGGGCGGAATTTGTACAAGTTTGCCATTGGAATTGATGCTGTTTCCAAAACTTAACAATGACTCTTCATGTCCCACATTATTAAGGTGATTGATGATTTCGATTTCGGAGTGAATCCTGAAATTGATATCGAGTGTTGTGGGGTCAATTAAAAGTACTTGCGATTTGCTGGTTCCCACATAAAGATTGTCGCCTGTGGAGTTCCATTCAAGGCAGGTAAGAGGGATGGAAGCAATTAGAGTGGAGGCAGTGGGGTTACCACCTGCTGCGGGCCAATTGCTTAAAAATCTATCTCCTGCGAGTATGGCAATATTATTGGAATCGGGGGAAAAACGCACTTGCGCTATTTTAAGTGCAGTAGCAGGGACTTTTTGTGGATCGGAAGCCGGGCTGGAAGATATAGATTTACCAGGGTAATCCATTTGGGAAGCGGAAAAAACAGCAGCGGCGGCAGTTATTAAGACGCAGATTGATTTAACAACAGAAATAAAAGCTGGCATAAATCAACATTCCTTAACGAATTATTCCCAGATTATTCATTATATCTTCATATTTTCAGTAAGTAAATACGAATGATTTTTCTGAGATTTAAATCGAATTGTTAAAAGAGCAATAATCTCTGAGAAAAAGTTTGTAAATGGCAGATTTGTTGAGGAAGGTTAACGTGGATTGTTTCAATTGATTTATAAAAGGTGGAAATGTAAGGGCTTATTTTATTTCCCAGATTTTCACGGTTCCATCAAGTCCGGCACTTGCGATAGTAAGGCCATCTGGCGCAAATACGACACCACGCACATCATTTTTGTGGCCTTTGAGAGTTTGAAGGATATCAGCGCTGGAAGTGTTCCAAGTTTTGACCAAATCGTCACGGCCAGCCGAGGCTAGTTGGCTTGCATCGGGTGAAAAGCTTAATGAATCAACGCCCCCTTGATGGGCCGTTATTTCCTTGGCGCTGGGGTTTTTAGTTCCCCAATCCCATAGTAAAATTTTCCCTGCTCTATCCCCGCTAGCGACTTTTTTACCATCCTTTGAAACTGCCAATGCGCTGATTGCTTTAGAATGACCTTTTAATGTGTTTTGGGAAGATCCATCGACGGAATAAACATGAAGGTTGAAATCGCTGCCCCCCGAGAGGATGGTTTTGGAGTCTGGAGTCCAGGCCAACTCCGTCATTAGTCCTGATTTTGCAAGTGTTAAGGTTTTTTTAAAGGTGGTGGTAGACCAAATTTCAATCGCCTGTTTTGAAGCAATTGCAAGATTTTTGCCATCGGGCGAAAAAGCGAGTGCCTTGATGGCAGCGGTACCGGATTTAAGGGTTTGTTTTTCTTCTCCATCTGGCATCGAAAGGATTTGTATCTGCCCACCATCTTGGCCAACAGCAAGTAATGATCCGTCTTTGTTGAAATCCAGAGATAAGCCTTTTCTGTCCTTGGACTCAAGAGCTTGAATTTTGGCTTGTTTGATGGAGTCCCAAAGAATGATTGTGCCACTTTTACTGATGCCAGCAAGGATGGTACCTTCGGTATTAAAATCAACAGCAAGAAATTGTTGGCTTTCTTTAAAGTTGACTTTTTCCTGCCCACCACAACCTGGGATCATTGCAAATGAAACAAATAATGCGAAAGAATAAAAAGCTTTTGGCATGGGAGTAATCGGGATAAAAAGTGATAAAAGAATTAATAATCGCCTGTCACCTCGCCGCCATTGCGAGTACCCAGCTTAACCCAGGTTTGTTTGTCGATATTGTCGGTGATGAATCTAACGGAACCATCTCCTAATAGAAAATTGATGCCTCCAGAATGCTTGCTTGTGAAATCTTCTGCATGATAAAACCCATCGGGCTGTGGTGTATTTGGCTTGTGGGGATCGCTAGGATCACCCGTATGGCCGAGAATATAAAGTGCGGGGCTTTCGCCATCGAGATCGCCACCCGGAAGCGCCCCTACCCAAGTGCAGACACCCGGAAGTGTGCCCACAGCTTGTTTGGCGGATTTAGAGCTTCTTTCTCCGACAAAAATGGTGTTACTGAGTCCATCGGTAACTTCGGCAATTGAAACGCCCCTACCACGAAGAAACATACCTAAGCCGAGAGCGGTATCAAAGTCTGCTAATTCAGCCTGCCCATTGACACCTGCGTAAGAACTTTTAGCCAGTTCGAAGTTTCCGCCTGTGCCCGAAATAGTAAAGGTGTTGATACCCGAATCATCAGAAGGGCAGAGGAAGCCTTTAATTACTGTTTTGCGCAAAGCAATAGCGGCAGGAGAAGTGTTATTCATTGCAATCGATCCGATATTAATCGATTTATAAAGAGGTTCTTGTTCAAGGTAAGGAAGAATCAAAGTACCCCAACCCCAGCCGATGATAGGATCAGGGTTTGAAGTAGCAACTGAATTGACCGGGTTGGTAGTCATGTTGTCGATGTAGCCCGGGGGTAACGTGCGGTAGGTGCTTTCGTAATTCATCATTGCGAGGCCAATTTGCTTCAAATTATTGGTGCATTGAAGTCTGGCAGCGGCATCTCGCACTTTCTGTACCGCAGGCAAAAGCAAGCCTATCAACACACCAATGATGGCGATAACCACCAAGAGTTCGATGAGTGTAAAGGCTTTCCGGTTAATGATTTTTGCCATGATTCGACCTGCACTTTTTGATCTTACAAAGTTATACAGCCTAATATTTAGATTGTATAACAGAGTATTACCGTGTCAACATGGTAATACTTTATTTGTTCTTTTTTTTGAAACCTTGGTAAGTCCCACTCTTTTGCTTGCACTGAGGATTTTGCTTTCGTGGCAGCCGCTTAAATGTTCGCCGTTGACACGAACTTTCGAAAACGAATATAAAATTATATCCTCAAACAAATTGCGTGGAGACTTCGCCTTCTCCCCGCCCTTGATTTTGAGATGCATGGATGCGATTTTGCTTTCTGGGATAAAGGATGTGTCCCCTTGGTATGCGGCATTGTTAATTCCGTTCCATTGAATGATCCACGACAAAACCTTGATTGGTCTGTCTGGCATGGCGATGTTGCATCTGGCAAATCGACTTCCATTAATTCCCATTTGTTAAGAATGGTTCTTTGGTTTGCAAGCATTCCCTATGGGGCAGGTGTTTGGTTACGCAATTTATTCTTCGCAATTAAGTTAATAAAGATAAGAAAAGTGGCTGTACCTGTTGTTTGCATAGGGAACCTAACCGCGGGTGGCACTGGGAAAACCCCGTGTGTTGAATGGCTTTGTAAAGGTCTTTGTTCATTGGGTTTGCGGGTTGCGATTTTAAGCCGTGGTTATGGTGGTGCTGGGGGTGCCAATGATGAAGCCATGGTGCTCGAAGATCGTCTTCCTGATGTACCACATCTTCAGGGGCCGGATAGATGTTTGATAGCTCAATCTGCGATAGAAGAGTTGGAAAGCGAAGTTCTGGTTCTGGATGATGGGTTTCAGCATCGCCAACTTGCAAGGGATTTAGACATAGTATTGGTGGATGCAACGAATCCGTGGGGGCATGGGTATTTGCTGCCCCGGGGAACCTTGCGTGAACCTAGGTCAGGATTAAAAAGAGCAGGGGCGGTAGTGATAACCCGTGCAGATCAGGTGACGGGAGACAAGCTTGCATGCCTTCGAAATGAGATTACTAAACTGGCTCCTGATTTGGTCCTGTGCGAAGCCATTCATCAGCCCGCTGAAATGATTTGTTGGGAAAGTGATTCGATGGATTTGGAAGAACTCAAGGGAAGAAAAGTCCTTGCGTTTTGTGGCATAGGAAATCCCGGGTCATTCATTAAAACGCTTGAAATCCTCGGTGCAAATGTAATGGCGAGCAGGGTGTTTCCTGATCATCACGCTTACACAAGAAATGATATCCAGGGTTTGATAGATTGGGCGGCCCAGATTGCAGGGGATGACGCACTATTGGTTACAACCCACAAGGATTTGGTGAAAATTCGAACATCTTCCCTTGGGATGAATCGGCTTTATGCACTTCGGGTTGAGATGCGATTTTTGTCTGGTGCGGAACAACTTCAAGCGTTGGTTAGATCCAAAGTGCTTTTGGTTTAGTCAGAATGATTTTTATATGGAGGGATTTATAGTGCCTTATAACGGAAATAAAAATATGAACATGCCTTTCGATCTTCAGGGGTTGAAAACTTACGATCTTGCATCAAGGCCTTCAAAGGTGTTCAAGGAAGATTTGGGCAAACCCTTGGGAGACAACGCCTCGGTTGCGGATTTGATCGATTCCCTGCCCAATCAACTGGCAGGGAAAAGCATTCGCAGGGTGAGGGATCATCTGGTAAGGGCGGGATCCAATGGCAATACGGTGGTTGCAGCCATAGGTGGGCATGTGATTAAAACCGGCTGTGCTCCTTATCTCATTGATTTGATTCAAAAGGGGATTATCAAGGCGGTAGCAATGAATGGGTCTGCTGCGATCCATGATGTGGAACTGGCATTGGAAGGAAAAACGAGTGAGGATGTTGGGTTGATGTTGAATGATGGAAAGTTTGGGATGGCCCGCGAAACCGCAGATTTCTTTGCGCTTGCAACCCGTAGAGGTGCGGATGAGGGAATCGGACTTGGCGCTGCTGTTGGGGCATTGCTTGAAGAAAAAATGTGTAAGGCTCCTGAAGTCAGCCTTTTGCTTGCAGCCCGCAAAGCTAACATTCCCTGTACTGTTCATGTCGCTGTGGGCACCGATATTGTGCATATGCATCCCCATGTAAGTGGTGCTGCCGTCGGCGAATCCAGTCACTTGGATTTTCGCATTCTTTGTTCTGTGGTAAGCACCATGGCGAATGGAGTGTGGATGAATTTGGGCAGTGCGGTGATCATGCCCGAAGTTCTTTTGAAGGCGGTAAGTGTTGTCCGGAATTTTAATTACGATCTGGATGGGCTTGTTTGTGTGAATCTCGACAAGGAGTCTCGCTATCGCAGCACGGTGAATGTGCTCAACCGGCCTTCTTCCGAGGGTATCGAGATTACCGGGCATCATGAAATCATGCTGCCTTTGTTACACGCATCCGTGGCAGCGGCATGGGCTGCAAGGCCTAAGTTTAATGAATCAAAAGCAGCCTAACTATTTTAGGGGAAGCCATGTTGAACGAAATGAAACCCAGACTTGTTACACCGGAAGTATTAATGCAGCAGGGAACCGATCTTGTTGAACTTGTGCACAAGCTTGGGCAGCCAAGAATTCTTGTCCTGGGTGATTTGATGCTGGATCGGTATGTATGGGGTGATGCAGAGCGCATCAGTCAGGAAGCCCCGGTGATTCTACTTCGAGCAGAACGCAGGGAAGAGCGCCTGGGTGGGGCCAGCAGTGTCGCAACCATGCTCAAGGCGCTTGGTGCAAAAGTGCAGATTGCAGGCGTTGTTGGTAAAGATTCCAACGGAGAGCAATTGCGCAGCATGCTGATAGAGCAGGGTATCGACCCTGAAACAGTGCTGGTGGATTCCGAACGGCCCACCACAGTCAAGGAGCGCTACATAGGAAAGGCCCAGCACAGGCATCCCCAACAAATCATTCGCGTTGATTATGAGGTTCGTAATCATCTGTCCAAGCACTTGGAAAGTAGACTTTCTGAATTGATCAAACGCAACATCAACGATTTTGATCTTGTTCTCGTTAGTGATTATGACAAGGGCGTCTGTACCCCAGGTCTGCTTGCAAGTGTGATATCCGATTGCAAAGCCATAGGCAAAAAAGTAGTGGCAGACCCTATCAGAGGTGGTGATTATCGTAAGTATCATGGCGTTTCAACAATGACTCCCAATAGGCTTGAGGCTGGTCTTGCAACCGGCAGGGTGATTGAAACCAATGAAGATGGCCTGATTGCCGCTGCCTTGTTGCGCGAACGGCTCGATATGGAGGCTGCCATTATTACTTTGGATAAAGAGGGAATGGTTTTGTCCCATCAGGATGGGCGCTCTGATATTTTTCCAACTAGAATCAGGCAGGTTTATGATATCACTGGAGCAGGAGACATGGTGCTGGCGGTGTTGGGCATGGCGCTTGCTGCTGGTGCTGATTATCCCGAAGCCATCAAGCTTGCAAATATTGCTGGTGGCTTGGAAGTTGAAAAGATCGGGGTTGTTCCTGTAACCAAGGCGGAAATGATTGAGGATATCTGCAAATCTTCACTTGCTAGCAAGGGTGAGAACCTCTCTGGAATCGAAAAAATGCTGGGGCGTGATTCGCTTTTACGAGAACTCGAACAGCACAGGAAACTTGGCAGAAAAATTGTCTTCACCAACGGTTGCTTTGATGTGCTGCATGCAGGTCATGTCCAGTATTTACGCGAAGCCAGGGCGCAAGGCGACATACTTGTTGTTGGGTTGAACAGCGATTCCAGTGTGCAAATGTTAAAAGGCCCCACAAGGCCCGTCAATAAGATTGAAGCGCGCTCTTTGGTTATCGCGGGCCTCGAGTGTGTTAATTTTCTAGCCATATTTGAAGAAAAAACACCCATTGATTTGATCCGTTTCATTAAACCCGATGTTTTGGTCAAGGGTGCTGATTACCAAAAAGATGAAGTCGTGGGCGGCCAATTTGTCGAAAGCTATGGTGGCAGGGTTCACCTGGCTTCTCTTCGTAAAGGCGTTTCCACCACTGGTATCCTCGAGCGCCTTGGCGCTGCTTGATTTTCCTTTTGGGATGAATGACTCCATGAATGTTGCGATTTTTCTTCCAGGATGGATTGGTGATGCGGTGATGGCTACTCCTGCCATCAGGGCGCTCAAACTCCGTTTCCCCTCAGGAAAATTCGTCTGCGTTTCCAAGGCTTATGTCGCTCCCATTCTTGCTGGGAATCCCTGGTTTGACTCCACTATTCTTACTGGTGGAAAAAAAGGACTTTCTTTACTTGATGCTGCATCCCAACTCAAAAAAGAGAATATTGATGTTGCTGTTTTGTTCCCCAATTCTTTCAGGGCTGGCCTGCTTGCATGGATGGGCGGTTGTAAACGATCCATTGGATTCAACCGTTATTTTAGAAAATGGTTGTTGACCGATTCCCTTGAGTCTCCAAGGGATGAAAATGGCGGATTGATCCCTTCCCCCGTCATTGATTCCTACAACCAACTCGCAATGGTTGCTGGTGCAGCTAATCCGGGATATCAAATGCAGCTTTTTACTTCTCCAATTGAAGATGAAATGGCTGAACAAGTCTGGCGTTTTGCATCATTCAAGGACAAACCGGAAGTTGTCTGCTTAAATCCGGGCGCGGCTTTTGGCGCTTCCAAGCTATGGCCTGCAGAGCATTTTGCTTCTCTTGCACGTGAATTTATCAGGCTTAGGGGCGCTGGCATTCTTGTCCTATGCGGCCCCAAGGAAAGCGAACTTGCACTTCGAATCACTTCGCTTATTGGTCATCCTTCAGCACGGTGCCTGGCAGAACCGGGCATGCCTGATCTTTCGCTTGGACTTAGCAAGGCTTGCATTAGGAAATGTCAATTACTGGTGACAACGGATAGTGGGCCTAGGCATTTTGCAGCGGCGTTCAACAAGCCTGTGGTTTCGTTATTCGGCCCTACGCACATTGAGTGGACTGACACTTATCATAAGAAGGAAATCAATCTGCAGAAGAAGTTGCCTTGCGGGCCATGCCAGAAAAGGGTTTGCCCGCTGGAACACCAATGCATGAAAGAATTGATGCCCCTGGAAGTTTTGAATGCAGGAATCAGATTGCTGGACGAGCAATTGGAATCTGAAAGATTTTTAAGGTCGGTTGGATAATATCTTGGAGCTAGTGTTTTGATTTCAAGGATGTTGAGAATAATGGGTGTGATTTTCTTGCCATTGGCGAGCTTGCTGGGAAAGGTATCCGGCATGTTTGCTTCCGGTAGGAATGGTTTTCTCGTGATTCGCCCCAGTAAAAGAGGAGTTTTATTTTCGCAGGGAATTGAAAAGGCGGAAGATGTTTTCAACTTGGAAGGAATCAGGGTGACAGGGCATGGCTGGAAAACGGGCAGGCATGTATCAAGTGTTACTTTGGGGGATGGGAAAAACGAAGCCCGCGCCTTTTTGAAGAAAGAACATAATCAAGGCTGGATTAAATCATTGCTTGGCCATTCAGAGGGAGTGTTGCACGAGGCACGCATACTTAAAACGCTTGAGCATGAAGGGATTCCCGCTCCTACATGGATTGCTGTGGGCAAAACAGCTTTGGGGCATTCTTTTCTTCTGGTCGAGGAAATTCCTGAGGCTGTAAATCTTAAAACCTATTTTGCTGAGCAGCGAAGCCGAAGCCAGCGCAAAGAAGTGTTGCGAAGGCTTGCATGGATTCTGGCAAGGATGCACACCCTTGGTTTTTCCCATGTTGATTTGTATTCGAAGCATGTTTTGGTCAATCCTGAGACCAGAATGGTTTACCTCCTCGATTGGCAGAGATCTTTCAGGATGCGGGATCTTCCATGGAATATAAGGTCAGGAAATCTTGCACGACTTCACGCCACCTTGGAGGAAAGTATCCTCAGGCCCAGGGAAAAACTTGCCCTACTGACCTCTTACCTTGAAGCTACCGCGCATTTTTCCCAAGGCAGCTCCAACATCCCGCTGTTTCATCTGCTTGCACTTGATATCGATCGAGAAGCCATTAGGTTATTAAACTACAGGCATGTTCGCGAAAAGCGCAACACCCAGGTTGCCTTACAGCCACAAAACTGGATTTTCCTGGAAAAGCAAAACATATTCGTCACATCTATTTGCTCTGAAGATGAAAAAATTCATCTCGACCAATTGCTGCTAGAGGCAAAGAAGCAGCACGTCAGTGGAAAGGTTGTAATTCGAAAAACCATGCCGGGCGGAGATTGTGA
The DNA here is from genome assembly GCA_009920765.1 of Planctomycetota bacterium. Classification (GTDB taxonomy): domain Bacteria; phylum Planctomycetota; class Planctomycetia; order Gemmatales; family Gemmataceae; genus UBA969. The sequence goes on from RFZJ01000071.1 coordinate 12,674, forward strand.
ACTTCGTTTACAATATCGCAAAATATCATGGTTTGAATCACTGCTTTTCTCTTCTTTTAAATCACACAAATCAAAGGCACCTGAGTATTCCCACGCTGCAATTCTTTACAAAATTCAACGCCATGGCGTTTCAACAGGAAAAATTCTTGCTCTTGGCATACGAAAGAAGAGTCTCTTCTCGCAAGAATCTTTTCTCCTGACTAGAGAGCCTGCTCAAACCCTGACCCTTCACGAATGGTTTAAACAGGGGTCTCTTAAAGAGGTTAAGGGCAGGCAGCATATGGTTTTCGAAGCTGTTGGAAGAATGCTTGCCAAGGTTCATTCATCGGGTTGTTATCTCAAGGGTAAGAAGACCTTGTTTTTAAGGGTCGTTGAATCTTCCATGCCTCAGGTTTATCTTGATGCTGCCAACTGCCTTGAGGAGGCTCCTGTCGCAAATCCCAAATGGGCCAGTATCGATATGGCAAAAATGAAGCAATTGCTTCGTTCTTTGGGGGCAGAACAGCAGGGCATTGTCTGCTTTCGTAAAGCATATTCCGATGAAATAAGCCATGATCACCAATTGAAAAGTTCCACATCCCAGATTGGAACGGGAGTCCTTGCAATGGATGTTATCTCAGGTGGAACAAAATTGGCCACTATCCGCAAAGCTGATCCCTTGATAAACGAAACGAATACGAATGAAACACAGAATGGCGTTTTAATCCAAATTCAAAAAGATGGCAGCTATGTAAAGTTTTACTCCAGCCCGGAATGGGTTGCACACTATGGCGAAGACTGGACTTCCAATGTGTTGGACATTGCTGTTACCGATAGGTTTCATTCAAAACAGGGACGTTCCGTTGGCCGGATTATTCTTCCAGGGAAGGATGGAAAACCCGAACTTTGTTTCTATTTGAAAAGGCATTACAAACTTTCGTTTTGGGAAGGATTGATGGCTTGGCTGTTCCCTAAAAAACCATGGTCTCCGGCACTGCAGGAATATTATCATCTTGCAACTGCCAGACAATTGGGATTACAAGTTCCTGAATCTGTTGCAGCAGTTGAGTTCATAGGGCCGGGCGCAAGGCTTAAAAGTGCGCTTGCCGTCCGTGAATTAGATAATATGATCCCGCTTCACGAGGCGATTCCTTTAGCATCTGTCAGGCAGACACCCCAGGCTTTTCGCAGGTGGAAAAAATCATTGATCAATGAAATGGCACGCATGGCAAGGATTCTGCATGATCGTAATTGGTTTCATAAGGATCTTTATTTGTGCCATTTTTACATCGATAAGAATGACACTTTTAGAATCCCCAATTGGAGAGACAAGGTGGTGCTGATTGATCTCCATAGACTTTCAAACCACACTTGGACTTCACAGGTTTGGAAAATAAAGGATCTTGCCCAACTTATTTATTCTTCTGAAATCGAAGGAGTTGATGATCGGGACCGGCTGGAGTTTTGGCGCTGCTACAGGGATTTGGGACCTCGATCCAGCTTGGATCGGGTTTTACTATATGTCATCAAGTTAAAATGGGGCCGGTATAGGCACCATAACTTGAAAAAGAAAGCTGCTTAGTTCTTTGCAAAGGAAAGTTAAGTTCCTTGTCCTTGTTGGTCGAAACTAAATGAGTGCATTGATTGATTGGCTTTGTAATTAGAATTGGAGTGGATCAGGTAAGATGGATATAGCTTTTTGCTATGAAAGTGTTCTTCCAAAGCGCGGAGGGTGTGAAACCTACATCGCCTCCCTTGTGCGCAGGCTAGCCGTTGATGGGCATCAAATCCATCTTTATGCAAGTCGTTGGGATGCTTCTGCTCTGCCTGCTTCTGTGATTTTTCATCAAGTCAATCTTCCTTGGTGCCCAAGATTTATGCGTCCCTGGTCTTTTGGTTCTGCTTGTCTGAAAGCTCTAAAGGGGCAGGATCATGATGTGAGCGTTGGATTCGATAAAACCTGGGGTCTTGATGTGCTATATCCCCAAGGTGGTTTGTTTGCCGCTACTGCAGAACATAATCTTTTAAAATACAAGAATCCTTCGGTTCGCAAGGTTGTTAAACTTCTAAAAACATTTGATATTTCCCATCAGTCATTCCTGATGCTGGAACGGTTGCAATATCTCGGAATGAAAAAGTCGATTGTGATTGGTATTAGTGAAATGGTGCGTGACCACTTTCAAAAGTATTATCAGATTTCTGCAAATGATCTTCGTCTTGTTCGCATAGCGATGGATCCCAACCGATTTCAAGAGACTGACAGGCTTAAGCGAAGAATAGAATGGCGTCAACAGTGGAATATAAACCCCGCTGATTGCTTGGCATTGTTTGTTGGTATGAATTATAGGCTCAAGGGGTTGGAACCCCTGCTGTATGCAATGAAGCTTTTGCCTGAAAAGAGCCCTATAAAGCTTATGATTGTGGGGAATAAGCATACGGGTGGTTTTGAAAAGCTTGCTGATCGCCTTGGCGTAACTGACAAAGTTCGCTTTGTTGGTTTTTGTGATGACATGCGTAATTGCTACTTCGCATCTGACTTCTTGGTTCATCCAACCTTTTATGATCCTTGCTCCAATGTTGTTCCTGAAGCCATGGGTTGCGGTTTACCTGTGATTACAACCCGTTATAACGGTGCATCAGAATTCATAACGCAAAACAAAGAAGGCATCGTTGTTGATGATCCCCATGACCATGAAAAACTTGCATATAGCATGACTCAATTTATTGACAGCCAAACCAGAATTGCAGCAGGTCAGGCTGCAAGGAAAACTGCAAGTCAGTGGACTTTCGAACATCATTACAAACAGATGCTTGCGGTGTTCGTTGAGGTAGCCGCCAGAAAAGCCCAAGAGCGGGAAACTCAATCTTCCTCTTCTGCAAGCACTTGAATGCAATCGCATTGATGGGTGAAACCCGCCCACAAACTAATGGCGCTACTGCCTAGTTTTTTGCTTCCAATCCACCTATCAAATCCAAATCCTTTTGAGTTTAATGCGTTTAATGCCGATTCTCTGAGCCAGCTTGAATGCCGTACCTGGCGCATTTCCTTAATCTTTAATCCAGCTTTACGCAGCATATTTTCCAAGCTCGCTGGATTAAAAAAAAGCAAATGCCTGGGGAAGTCAATTCCCAACCAGTTCTCTTTAAACCAACGAAAAGGAAGACTTTCAATGTTGGGTACAGATATGGAAATCCTACCTTTAATTGCCAGATGTTTCCGTGCATTAATCAAGGTTTCAACAGGATTGTGCAGATGTTCCAAAACCTGCCTCATGGTAATGCAATCGAATTTCATTTGGGCAATTTCCGGATGATTGAAATCGCCCTTAAGTGCTTTTACCCCCGCAGCGATTGCTGCGGATATTGCATTTGCTGAAGAATCCAATCCTAGAACTTCCCAACCCAATGCCTTCATTTTTGTAAGGAACGCCCCACTGCCACACCCGTAGTCAAGTAGTGTTGCATTGATTCGGGGCGGGGACGAAGAAAACTCTTTGCTGCTTTTTTTGTGGGGTTTGTATTTGTTGGCTTGATGAGGTGCATAATCATCTGAATAAAACAGCCCGATGATTTTTTGACTTGGCCTTGGTGAAAGATAGACGAGTTGACAATCAGGGCAGCGGATTAATTGTGCAGAGTTTTGTTGTGACCCGCCATTAGATTTAAGGTTTAGAAAAACAAAGCCCCGGTTGCATTGGCAACCAGGGCAATCTGTTTTTTCCCAGTCAGCAGCAGGATCGAGGTTCATTTACCTTCGGTAGACCTGCTTAAATATTCCCCGGTTCGCGTATCAATGGCAATGAGTTCGCCAATTCCGATAAAGGGGGGAACGGTGATTTTAAGGCCTGTTTCTAGGACTGCTGGCTTGAATTGCGCAGCAGCAGTGGCGCCTTTTAATGCTGGGTCGGTTTCGACAACTTTAAGATGCACAGTTGGAGGCAATTCGAGGGAAATTGGTTTTCCTTCAAAAAAAGTCACATGAACAATGTCATTTTCTTTGAGGTAATAAATCTGGTCGCCAACCCAGTCCTTATGAAGTGGGGTTTGCTCGAAAGATTCTTGATCCATGAAGATGAAATCATCGCCATCGCGGTAAAGATACTGGGCTTCCCTTTTATCAAGGTAAGCTTGTTCTACTTTGTCTTGTGGGCGAACCCTGCTTTGCAAAGTATTACCAGTGCTTATATTCTTAAGTTTCAAGCTAAGAATTGAGCGCAAGTTACCTGGGGTATTAAGATCGCGGTCAATTACTTGGAATAGTTGACCACCTTCTCCCACGATAACCATACCTTTTCGAACCTGACTGTAATCAATTGATGACACATGAACCTCCAGACAAAGAAAACCTAAAAACCGCTGGAATATTTATTATGTCAACTTACCATCAAATGAGGGTAACGAGAAGGGGTAATAAGAAGATAATCATGTTTAAAATCTATTTTTGTGCCTGCATGTCCGAGAGGGCGAAATCTATTTTTTGATCTATTGGGGCCGAATTGGGCAGTATGGATGCGGAGAATTTTTTCGTTGCGGGGGGTGCAAATTCCAAGCGGGTAATTTCCCAGGTTTCTGCATCGATTTCTTTTTCGCAAACACGCCAGTTCGGGATCCAGACTTTAAAATCATGCCTGCCTTGAGGAAGATTTGCAATTTCAAATGAGCCGTTTTTGTCGCAACTGGCTGCATAAGGGTGGGTTAGTACGAAAAGGTGGGAACGCATCCAGAATTGCCCTGTGCCGGTGGTTAAGGTTGCAATCCCTGGTTTTGTGAATACCCTGTGTACGGGCTTGTTTTTGTTGGACAAAGGGATGCTGAAAAAAGCATCACCCCGTGCCCGGATCGAATAGAAAAAATCCTGTTTGTTCACAAAATCAACTCCATCTCCCACTGTTACAAAACCAACGGGAGAAAAGGTTCCAGCTTGATTGATTTGCATTTTGAAATTATCGGTTTCAACCTGTGCTGGTGGGAAACTAATTTTGTTCAGGTTGTTTGTTTCAGGCACATCCAAAAAGACGACAGCGTGTTGAATGCCTTTGTTGATTGGATTAATCTTGGGTGCGTTGGGGTTGGGCCATGGAAGCCTTGGTTTGCTGGCATGTTCACTCAAAGGGCTAATCGGCCCGGTAAAGCCCTCGACAATCGGAGTTGGCCCAGACCAGAAAACCTGCCCTTTGATACTCCCTGTGCTTAATTCTTCTTTGGGTTTCAAGGAGGATGAAAATATGGTAGTTTGAGAGTTAATTGTTGTTTTACTTTTTTCGCTGCAACCCGTGCCTGAAATAAAAAGGCTTAAAAGTAAGGTCTTGATGAGCGAACCAGAGGCGAAATTGTCAAGCAATTTAAATTCAGCGTTTTTTTCTTTGGAGTAAGCCATGCCTGCCACCATTGCCAAGGGGTATCGGGTTCATCTAGTATCAGAATCGCCTACAGTGCCCTGTTCTTGTGGAGAAAGCACCCGGGTTTTAACTCGACCTGATGGTTTAGCTTGTAATTTACATGTCACTTTTATCAAAGATTCGGTCAAGCATTACCACAAGGAATGTACAGAGGTTTACTATATTTTAGAGGGTAAAGGCAAGATGGAATTGAATGATGACATCATTTCGGTTGAACCTGGAATGGTAATTTACATAGAACCAAACACTAAACACAGGCTATGGAGCATGGAAGGTGTGCGTACTATCGTACTTGGGATACCAGCTTGGAACCCTGAGGATGAGTATTACGATTGTTAATCCCCTTCGTTTTGCCCCCAGCGTTTTTGCAGGTTGTGATCAACGCCTATTTGATCGCAAATTCGGGCTACGATAAAATCCACGACATCATGCACTGATTTGGGTTTATGATAAAAACCCGGCATTGCCGGTAAAATTACGGCTCCTGCCTCCGTGCAAGTTATCATGTTGCGGAGATGAACCAAATGCAATGGAGTTTCCCTTGGTACAATGACCAATTTCCTTCGTTCTTTCAAATGAACATTGGCAGCCCGGGTGATTAAATTGTCAGAAATTCCCGATGCTATTGCCCCCATGGTTCCCATGCTGCATGGGCAAATGACCATCCCTCCCGTTAAAAATGAACCGCTTGCGATGCCTGATTTGAAATCCCGGTAATTATGGTACGTAAATCTGCTTGAAAGTATGGGCGTCCAGAATTGACCGAAAAACTTTGATGGATTGAACTTATCCTGGTCTATTTTTCTTCCACATTCTGTTGCTACCACTTCTACTGCTGATGGACTTAGGGTAAAGTGTATATGCTTTCCTGCTTGAAGGAGTACTTCCAGCAGTCTAATACCATAGGGGGCACCGCTGGCACCAGTCATTGCGATTACGATATCTTCGATTGCCATGATTTCAGTACCTTGGAAATTCAGAAATAATTCTAACTAAACGAATACAGAATTCACATCATTATGATAGATCCTAATAAAGTCCTTAATACCATAGAAAAAGCAATTCTGGCATTTAAAAATACTCCAGGTAGATCTGGCAGGGTGCTTCGCCTTGCAAATACCTCCGAAGTAATTGTAGTGGGTGATTTGCATGGGAGGGTTGATCACCTGAAAAAAGCCTTTACTGTTGCTGATTTGAAGGCCAATCCCAAGCGAACTTTAATTGTTCAGGAATTAATCCATGGCACGACAACTTATGCCGATGGCTCAGATAATTCCCATTTGGTTTTGGATATGGTTGCATCGTTAAAGTGTCAGTTTCCCAATCAGATTCATTATTTATTGGGGAATCATGAGCTATCACAGGTGACAAACAGGCAGATATCCAAGAATAATATTGATTTAAACCAATTATTTGATTTGGGTGTTGCATTTGCGTATCCTTCAGCAGTTTCACAAATAATGGCCGCATATAAAAATTTGATAAGTGTGATACCCGCGATGATATTTCTGCCCAATCAGGTATGTATTAGTCATAGTTTGCCGGATAAGACGAGGTTGGAAAGTTTCGATCCGAAAAAGCTTGAGTTGGTTCCAGAGCAGGAGTCGGATCTTTTTCCCGGGGGTAATGTGCATTCCTTGGTCTGGGGCAGGGATACCAGCCTTGAAAACGCAGAAAACTTTCTCAATAAGGTTCATTGCAAATGGCTGGTTACCGGCCATATTCCCTGTAATCATGGATTTGATTACACTAATTCCAAGCAGATTATTTTAGATGCGCATTTTGATAATGCTGCGGGTTATTGCAGGCTACCAGCGGATCAAGAAATAACTGGAGAAGTGTTTTTAAAGAGTGGTGGACTTTTGTAGAATTGGGATCGTTGGGTTTTTATGATGTCTAGTGCCCCTCAGAAAAAAATGCCTGCAACTCCCCGGGAAGCCCTTGGACCGACCATTTGGGAAAAAGTGATTGCAGGAGATAAAGAATTTATTATCGGAAGGCCGTCGGAAACCGATAAAATGCTGTCTCACCCAGATGTACTTAAAGATATCACTTATAACGAAAACATGCCTTATTGGGCAGAAATCTGGCCTTCTGCCCGGATGCTTGCCAAGTACTTGATGAAAGAAGTATTCACACCCGATCAAAAAACATTGGAAATAGGCTGTGGCCTCGGGCTTGTTGGGGTTGTCGGGCTTTACAAAGGCTTGAACGTTACTTTTTCAGATTATGATGCCACCGCCCTTGAGTTTGCTGCTGAAAATGCCCGTGCCAATGGTTTTAAAAATTATGTCACCATGCAAATTGATTGGCGCAACGTGCCTGATGATTTGAGTTATCCACTTATACTTGCTTCAGATTTGGTTTATGAGCCAGGGAATGTAGATCCCCTATTGAAAATGATCGCTAAGGTATTAGCTCCTGATGGATTATGCCTAATGACGGATCAAGACCGGGTTCCTGCGCAATTACTAAGGGAAACGCTTGATAAATCGGGCTTTGCTTATACCACCCAGGTTCTGAAAGCTGGGTTACCCGGGGGCATCAGGCATAAAGGGACGCTTTACACCATTCGAAAAGGGTAAAAGTATTTCGCATTTTATATGTTTCAGGCTAACATGATGGTTGAGTTTGTATTGCACTGGAGATGTAGATGAAAAAGATGATTCCGATGGTGGTTTTCCTGCTTGCAGTCACATATTCTTCCGCTGCAGAGGTTTCGGTAAAAACTATTAAGTATTCTGATTTGACTTCGCTGGTTCGGAATAATCAGGGAAAGGTAATTCTGGTCGATTTCTGGCGTCATGACTGAGTCCCCTGTAAAAAAGAATTTCCGCATCTGGTTCAGATGCATCAGAAATTCGCAAGTCAAGGCTTCATGCTGGTGACAGTGCATTTAAACATGGCTGTAGATAAAGATTTAGTGGGTGGGGTGGAGAAAACCGCACTTCCTTTTCTACAAAAGATGAAAGCAGACTTTGTAAATTTGATTTTAGATGAACCCGAAGCGGTGTGGATGTCCAAGTTGGATGGTGGCTCGGTTCCCACATTGTTTCTGTTTAACAGGCAGAATCGCATCGCTCAAAAGTTCGATGATGTTGAAGATCACGAAAAGTTGGAAAAACAAATACAGGAACTGTTGAGCAAACCTTGAGCGAAAAGCCCACCCTTAAACCAGACCCTAAATCAGTCATCAAAGATGATGTTGGATCAGCGCTTGGTAAAATCCCCAGTGGCCTGTTTATTCTCTCCCTGATTGATGATACAGGTGCGGATGATTTTATGCTCGCAAGCTGGGTTCAGCAGTGTTCTTTTTCACCCCTTATGGTGAACATTGCAGTTCGATCTGACCGCAGCTTACTTTCGCAGTTGTTGCCGGGCAAAATCTTTAATCTTCATATCATTAAAGAAGGGCAAAACCAGATAGTTGGCAGGTTTGCCAAGCCTGTTCCCGGTGCTGATCTATTGAAAGATTTGAACCTGCGAAGAGAGCCCGGTTTACCTGTTGTTTTATTGGATACTTGTGCGGTTTTACAATGCAAGGCTGCAAGTCTTCTCAGTGGTGGGGATCACCAGTTGCTGCTTGCTGAGGTGGTTTCAGGCAATATGCTTGCAGGTGGCGACCCGATGGTTCATGTGCGCAAGAATGCCCGAAACTATTGATGTTTCGGGTGTGGTATTCAAACCTTTAGTTTTTGGAATGATTGCATGAAAAGGCTTCTGGATAGTTTGAAAAACATCGTTGGTGCAGATGCCATGATCACTGCTGCAAGTGAATTGATGGTTTACGAGTGTGATGGTTTTACGATAGAAAAAAACCGGCCCGATGTCGTTGTTTTTCCTACCACCACCGAGCAAGTTTCGAAAATTGTAAATGCCTGCAATTATTTCAAAGTGCCGTTTCTGCCAAGAGGTGCGGGCACTAGTCTCGCGGGCGGTTGCCTGCCTGTGGGCGGGGGCGTGGTAATCTCGCTTGCCCGAATGAAAAAGATATTTGATGTAGATTATCGAAACCGTTGCGCTCTGATCGAGGCTGGTGTTATCAACCTTTGGCTAACCAATCATCTTAAACCACAGGGCTACCACTTTGCGCCAGATCCTTCCAGCCAGGGAGCTTGCACCATCGGGGGTAATGTAGCAACCAATTCGGGCGGCCCCCATACCCTGAAATACGGTGTGACGGTTAATCACATCATGGGGGTGGAATTTGTATTGCCCGATGGCGAAGTTATCCACACCGGTGGCCCGCTTGAAGATAACCCTGGTTATGACCTTACTGGCGTGATCGTTGGTTCTGAAGGAACCTTTGGTGTTGCAGTAAAATCGTGGGTTAGGATCACCCGTAACCCCGATACTTATCGCACTTTATTGGGTGTATTCAACAGTGTTGACGATGCCACCAACACCATCAGTGAAATAATTGGTGCGGGCATTGTTCCTGCTGCCCTTGAAATGCTTGACCAAATGATTCTTGGGGCTCTTGAAGATGCATTTCATTTTGGTTTTCCTCTTGATGCTGGTGCAATCCTCATCATGGAAGTCGATGGCTTGGAAGCTGGGATTGATTCTGAGGCAGAGCGCATTACAAATATCGCAATAAAGAATGGCGCACGCGAAGTTCGCAAGGCCGATACCGATGCCAAGCGTACTCTTCTGTGGAAAGCCCGTAAGCAGGCTTTTGGTGCCGTAGGCAGGCTTGCATCCAGTTTTTGTACCCAGGATGGTGTTGTGCCCCGGAGCAAACTGCCTCATATCCTCAGGGAAATTCAGCGCATCGGCCTTAAGTATGATCTCAAAATCTGCAATGTTTTTCATGCAGGCGATGGCAATATTCACCCTATTCTGCTTTTCGATGAACGGTTTCCTGATCAAGTTAAACGCGTT
>RFZJ01000072.1 GCA_009920765.1 Planctomycetota bacterium
CACAAGTTGTTCGACCGCTCTTCCAAGAGCTGCAATGGTTGCAATGGTGGACACAAGTTGTTCAACAGAAGCTCCAAGAGCTGCAGCGGTTGCAATGGCTGCACCGGCGGATCTGCTGCACCAATGGCAGAACCAAAGAAAGAAGATAAAAAAGTAGAACCTAAAAAGGCTGCTTAATTAATCTTTTTCAAAGCACGATAAATTAATTTTAAAGTGCACTCGAAAGAAGGGGAGCAAACAGCTCCCCTTCTTTTTTTGTTGGCACCCACTGCCTTTTTACGGTCTTCTACCTGTATAGAAATAATGAGGACCATTTAATGAATGCGGAACTTAACAAAGATGGCAAACGCATTCGTGCAATGTTTTCTGGCATCGCACCTTGGTATGATTTTCTCAACCATTTTTTAAGCCTCAACATCGATCGTTACTGGCGCAATCGCATGACAAAATTGGTACCCCCACAGGGAAATGAGCCAATTCTTGATGTTTGTACGGGCACAGGCGACCTTGCGCTGGCTTACCATGCTGCTTCCAAAGGGAAAATCAAAATTGTAGGCAGCGATTTCTGCCTTCCCATGCTTGAATCTGCTTACAAAAAAAATCAAAAGAAGGGTTTGGGAATATCTTTTCTCGAAGCAGATACACTTAGCCTGCCTTTTTCAGAGAATCATTTTCAGCTGACTACCGTAGCCTTTGGTATTAGAAACGTCTCGGATACGGAAGCAGGGATTTTAGAAATGATCAGGGTGACAAAACCCGGTGGGCGGGTCGCAATCCTAGAATTTTCCCGCCCTAAAGGCTGGTTCCTGGGTAACCTCTACCTTTTTTACTTCCAGCGTATGCTTCCCTTGCTGGGCCAACTTTTTTCCAAAAGCAAGGATGATGCCTACCACTACTTGCGAAACAGTGTGCTGCAATTCCCGGATGGTGAGCAATTTGCCCAAAAAATGCGCGATCAAGGATTACAACAAGTAACTTGGAAACCCTTCACTTTTGGCATCGCAACCCTTTATTGGGGAACCAAATCAACTCCAACCTAATAAATTAATCCTAGGCTCTTACCTGGGATCAGGAGTAATCGCATGGCTGCTGCAGAAATGAAAAACAAAGATCATCTATTGGTTCGCGCTGCACGAGGCGAAGCAATTGAAAGGGTTCCCGTTTGGGCCATGCGCCAAGCCGGACGCTGGGATCCTGAGTTTCATAAAATCCGATCGGGGCTTGGATTCTACGATTTTTCTGAAAATGTTGAACTTGCTGCAAAAGCATCCATCCTACCCGTAAGGTTTGGGGTTGATGCGGTTATTCTTTTTTATGATATCACCACCCTGCCTGTGTCGATGGGTCTGCCTTTTTCATTGCAACCCAATATCGGCCCGGTTCCCGCTTCCCCAGTCCGCACCCTCGAAGCAGTTTTAAAACTAAATCCGCACCCCCAGCCCGAAACCTACTCCCATGTAACCCGCATGCTCACTCGAGTTCAAGAAACCCTTGAGAAACCCATGCCCATTCTGGCCTTCGCAGGCGCACCCTTCACCGTAGCGACCTATTGCATAGGGACTGGCAAAGATATCAACGCAACACGAAAATTCATCCAGGAACAACCCATCATCTGGTTTGAACTTCTTGAAAGGCTTACTTCTGCAACCATCGGTTTCTTAAAAACCATGATCGCACACGGCGCTTGTGCGTACCAACTTTTCGATTCCTGGGCGGGCATGCTTACTGAACAGGAATACGATTTATGGGCACAGCCTTTTCATCGCAGAATTCTTGCAGGCGCAACGGGTGCGCCACGCATTCTTTTTGTCAAGGAATGCCCCTACCTTCACAAACAAGTTGAAACAGGTGCGGATATCATCAGCCTGGGCAAACGGGATGATCTCAGGGAAGCCCGCACTAAATACCCCCACCTTGTTTTTCAAGGAAATGTGGATGAAAATATCCTGCGCACTGGGACCCCGCAGGAAGTGAAAATTGCAGTGGAAGATTGTCTTCGAAAAGGTGGCGGGATCAGACACATATTAAATCTTAATCATGGTGTGGATCGCACGACCCCCGTGGTTAACTTCGAAACTTTTGTGAAAACCGCACATGAGTTCAAAGGTTGATACTTCAAACTCTTTCATTAGATTACAGTGCGGATTTTTTGCGCAAGTTCTTCCAGCTTGATCTCCCGTATCAGGAATTTCTTATCCCGGGACGTCTGGCCCGATAGTATTTCAATTTGATTTCTTTTGACACCCAATGTTTTCTTCAGCAATTCCACAATCGCATCATTCGCCTTACCATCTTCAGGAGCTGCCTGGATTGAAACTTTAAGCGCCCCATCATGCACGCCATTAATGCTGTTTTTTCGTGCCCCAGGCTGGGCCCTTACGGGAAGAACAACGCCATCCGCATGCATTATAATCTTGGGCATGAGGTTATTTGTCAGGGTTATTTAATTCGCTTGCCATCATTCGTGATGGTCGCAGGGCAAGTCAGACCAACACTGAAAGTACCACTGGTAATGCGCTCAAGATCCGCCAGATTATCCATGGTGATGAATTTGGTCTGGTTATAGCTACCCAGCATTTTTCCAGCCTTTTCAAATAATTCAGCGTTATCATTGGTTAAAAATACCAAAGGATTATCATGCAAATCAGAGATGATCTTTTTCAATTCAGGCTCAACCTTATTCAGTTCATTAAAACTGGTGCGGGTTTCCAATAACAATTGAAAGGCATTGCGCACCTCAAGCCTGATCAGGTTCTTGGTGCTTTCCTCCACCGCAGCGCCACGGTCTGCAAAGGCCTGGGCTCTAGCAACTCGGTCTGGTTTTCTACCAACAAGAGAGGAAGGCATTTCAACAGTGATGGCTTCAGGGGTGAAATTATCACCCCTGCCCTGCACACCGATCGGAATGTAATGAATATCTGAGCCACTTGCAAAAGTACGAAACTTTGGATTGAATCTTGCAGATTTCTGGGCATTCACCTCCAAGGCAAGAATTTGGGAAGCCTTCGAAGACTTAATCACTTCCTCGCGTATTTCGACAGTTTTTTCAACCATTTCATCAATAAAAGAAGGGGTCAGCAAGCCTACAAGATCATAGGAGGGGAAATCTTTTTCCACAGGCTCAATAATGCCAATCTTTTTCCTACCACCCACCTCTTCCATCAACAAAGCCTTGGCCCTTTCAAATCCCGTAATAGCCAGAGAATTCTTATGCTTGGCCTCGACAAGGCCCAACTTTAATTTTTGCATTTTGATTTCATCTTCAGGTGTCTTTTTAAGAGCCATCTTTATTTCAAGAGCTTTTATGTTCTTGTTCAAAATCTGCAACACTTGCTCACTCAAGTCCCGCTGCTGTTTTGAATATATAACCAAAAAATAACTCCGGGCCACTCCGTAGGATGTGTCCCTGATTTCCTGCCTCAATCCAGCATCTGCAACCTCTATCCCCAACTCGGACTGCTGTCTTCTGTACTTCATGTCTGGCGAAAGCTTGGCGAAAAGAGGAAGGTTTTGAACACCGCGTAGCCCAGCTTCCGAACCTCTCAAACTCGCTTCTGCTGCATGTATTCTTGGATGGTTTGCATTCATCAACTCCAACGCTTCAGTCAAAGTGATTTTTTTCACCGCCTCTTCACTTCTTGCAAATCCTGCAAGACCTGTGAAAAATGTCGCTATTCCAATTACAGAAAAGAAACTTATACTTTTGATTTTTAACATCGTTTTAAACCTTAAAAGAGTTTCTGATTTCACTAAGTATTCGACTTATTAATAACTCAAGCGCACAATAATTGTGCAGATTACTCATATCCCCCATAATATCTTAGTCAAATTTAATGAATATAGCGAATATAACGATTAAAAAGATTTTAACCCTGACGGTGACTTGGATAGACCAAAGTTAAATAGCTTTTATCATCTTAAATATTTCTGCGATTAATAACCAGAAACTGGGCCAGTTGCAGCATGCAACACAGGTAGGCCCATTACTTTTCTGCACTCTTCAAGCATGTCCCTTGTTCTACTGGCACCCACCCTGCTGACCCCCAAAGCACGAACTTCCAGCATTTTCGCAAAATCCCTGACGCCACCTGCTGCTTTAACCTGAACTGATGGCGCAGCATGTTTGCGCATCAGGATTAAATCCTCGATGGTCGCCCCACCTGAACCGTACCCCGTGGAGGTCTTCACCCAATCCGCCTTAAGTTCACTGCAAATTTCACAAAGCTTGATCTTGTGCTCATCTTTTAAAAAACAATTTTCGAAAATCACCTTCACCTTCTGGCCTGCTTTATGTGCAACATCAATCACCACCTTGATATCCTCGCGTACATAATCCCAGCGTTCACTCAACACCTGGCTTATGTTCACCACCATATCAAGCTCTTCGCAACCATCAGCAATTGCTCGTTCCGCTTCCATTTTTTTTAATGCGGTGGTATTTGCTCCATGGGGAAATCCAATCGTAGTGCTGGCCTTTATTCCCGTGCCCTTAAGTAAATCCGCACACCTTCGCTGGTAATAAGGCATGATACAAATGCTTGCAACATCGTAATCAATCGCAAGGGCGATCCCCGCTTCCAACTCCTTGACTGTCAGGGTCGGGGTCAAAAGGGAATGATCGATCATCTTTGAAATATCTTTATAAGTGTAGCTCATCCGTTCCAGCTCCTAAGTTTTTAATATCAGCAAGTGCAATCGCACCCAACAACCCCGCCCCTTCTCCCACCGATGATGATTCAATCCGAACATCATCAACCGGAAACATTCTCACACGCTTTCTTACCACATTTCTAACAGGTTCAAGTAACAGGTCTCCCATTTTTGAAACCCCACCACCCAGCACCACCAATTCTGGATGCAAGGAAGTTACCATGTTGGCAACACCAATGCCTAGAAGAGTTGCAATATGAAATATTCCCGCACCCACCGCTTCATCACCTTCCCTGGCAGCCTGAGCCATGGTTTCGGGAGTAACATTTCTAACATCATTGGAGCATATTTTAACAAGTACCGGTGCCTGCCCACTTTTAAAAAGCCGAACCCCTTCCGCAATGATTGCAGGCCCACTGCATAGGGCCTCCAAACAACCTTGATTGCCACACCCGCAATATGGCCCATTGGGGAGAATGGTCTGATGGCCTATTTCACCTGCTGAACCGAGTGGTCCAAGGAGTAGTTTCCCCTCCATAACTATCCCACCACCAATGCCAGTTCCCAAGGAAAAGAAAACCATGTTGGAAACATTTTTTCCCAGCCCAAATTTCATCTCACCCAAAGTTGCAGTGCGAACATCATTCAAAATACGAACACGGCACCCCAATGAGTTTTCAAGTATTTGACTCACACAAACGCCCCGCCATTGAGTATGCATGTTTGGAAGAAACAGGGTTTTTCCAAGTAAAGGATCAACCAAGCCTGGGATACCAATTCCAAGGGCCTTTGGTTTAAACCCAACTTCTTGGGCAAGATTTTTTATAAGGGAAGCCATTCGGCCAATAACATCTTCGGGGCCATTTTCTGAAAGCGTGGGAATACAACGCTGCTGCAAAATATTACCTGAGCAATCGCCCAACCCAGCAGTTATAGTGGTGCCACCAAGATCAATCCCAGCGAGTATTTCATTTTCAGGCATTAAACATTGCGCCTTGGAATAAAGTTGCGCAGGAAGGTATGGCTTTGTGTAAGGGCTGCCCTTCGAGATTCCAACGAACCTTCATAAGCCCTATCTTCCACCTCGACACAAACCGGGCCAACATAACCTGTGTCACCCAACACCGAAAAGAATCTGCCCCAATTAACTTCACCCATTCCGGGCAGTTTGGGCACATGATATTCCTTCGGGTATGCAAGAATCCCGACCTCATCAATGCGATCCCTATCAATGCGCACATCCTTGGCATGCACATGGAAAATACGTTTGGAAAATTCATTGAGAGGCTTGAGATAATCCATCATTTGCCAGGGAAAATGCGAAGGGTCAAAGTTTAATCCAAAGTTGGCATTCGGAATATCAGTAAACATCCTACGCCATATCGCAGGCGAAGTTGCAAGGTTTTTACCCCCCGGCCATTCATCCCGCCCAAATGACATCGGGCAGTTTTCTATCCCGATGCGCACTCCCAATGATTCCGCAAATTCAACCAAAGGCTTCCAAGTCGCAAGAAAACGAGGCCAGTTCTCATCTACCGTTTTCGTATAATCCCTCCCCACAAAAGTATTCATCTGGGTGATACCCAATAACGCTGTCGCTTGAATTACCTTTTTAATGTGGATGCAGGCGGTGCTTGCCTCAGACTCGTCAGGGGACAGCGGATTGGGATAATAACCCAGCCCGCTAATTTTCACCTTGTACTTCGAAGCTAGGGCATTCACCTCGTCCGCGCGGGTTCGCCCAAAATTAGTCACATCGACATGAGTAATACCAGCATAACGGCGTTCCGCCTTGCTAACAGGCCAGCACATCAATTCCACGCAATCATAGCCTTCATCACTGGCAAGCTGAAAGACCTGCTCCAAGGATAACTCCGGGACAATTGCGCTGACAAATCCTAGTTGCATGGGTTTACTCTTTCATTTTAATCCAGCGTTGTTGACGATGGCTTTGAAGGATGGCTTCACACAGGACGATTTCACGATGCCCATCTGCAAAGGTGGGGTATTGAGCATCGGGTCCGGTTCTTCCCGATGCGATCGCATCATAAAAACCCCTGAAGCACATCTTGAAGGAATCATCATAGCCTTCATCATGGCCCCCCGGATAGTCTGCAAATTTTTTCGCATCATTCCCAAGCATGGAGGGATCACGCAGCAAAACCTCATTGGCCCTATCCCGATTTCCAAACATGATTTCGTTGGGGTTTTCGCTATTCCAACTCACTGCTTGCTTTGAACCTGCAATTTCAAAACGAAGGCAATTCTTATGCCCGGCACTTACCTGGGAAACCCAAAGCAGGCCTTTCTTCCCGCCTTTAAAACGCAAAAGGATGGAGCCATAATCATCGGTGGAGATTGGGATATTCTCGGTATCAACAAAAGCCTGCCCCTTGCCCTGAAAGGTTGCAATCTCGCCCTTGGGCCGTTTACGGATGGGATGAACAGTTTGCAAATCAGCACAAACAGATTCCACTTCAAGCCCGGTGATGAAATAAATAAGATCTAGCCAATGGGTACCAATATCGGAAACCGCCCGAAGTTCGCCCCCTTCAGAATCAAGCACGCGCCAGTTGTAGTCCGTATCGTGAAGCAGCCAATCCTGAGAATAACTTCCGGTGACATGAAAGACATCGCCCAGCTCTTTTTTACGGATGCGATCTTTCGCCTCGATGCAAAGGGGATAATAACGGATGTTGTAATTCACCCCTGCGGCTAGTTTTGGATACTTCGCAGCAATCTGCACCAATGCAGCAGACTCTTCAGTGTTCATAGCAAGGGGTTTTTCACAAAGCACATGCTTGCCCGATTCAAGGGCTTGCTTTGCCATCAGAAAATGAAACTTGTTGGGGACTCCAAGATGAACAGAACCAACATTTGAATCTGCAAGAACTTCTTCATAGGAAACATAAGCTTTTGCAATGCCAGATTTAAGTGCAAAGGCCTTGGTTTTTTCAGGGCTTGAACCAAGCACGCCTGCGATGCCAATTCCGAGCCTTCGAAGTGCCTCTATATGAACCCAACCCATGAAGCCCGTGCCCACCACTGCAACTTTAATCGAGCTCATAAATGAAAGTCCAAGAGAATCTGCCTGTTTACTTCTTAAGCCTGCTCAACAAATATTTAAGTTTGCCAAATCGCTCTTTCTTGATGGAGGAAACTTCAGAAGTATCTGCAGATGCTTTATTGGCTGAAGTTGAAATTGTGCCAGGTAAAAGCTTGTAGATACCCTTACCATTAGCGGTAACCACAGCGAAATAAACTTCACCTTCCTCATCCTCACCAAAGGTGATGATGGGAAACATGGGGCTGGGAATAGAGTAATTACCCAAAACCTTGTTGGTTTTATGGTCATAATTCAGGGCATAAACCTTGCCTGAAATATAATCCGCATAAAGGTAATGCCCCTCAAGTTCGGGAATCTTTTTTCCCCTGTAAACCAAGCCACCAGTGATGGACTTGCCCACCTGATGATCGTATTCATAAATGGGATCGATCAGATTTTGGGTTGATTTAGATTCAACATTCCCAAAGGGGTGTGCCCCTTCACGAAGTGCCCATCCATAATTGCCACCCTTCTTTACAATGTTGATTTCTTCCCACAAATTTTGTCCAACATCAGCAGCCCAAAGGTTGCCAGACACTTTATCAAAAGCCATGCGCCATACATTGCGAAACCCGTAGGCAAAAATCTCAGGCGCAGCTTTCTGCCCAAGGAAAGGATTATCCTTGGGGATTGAATACTTCATGCCTGTATCTTTTTTATTGACATCAATACGGATGATTTTACCCAGGAGAGTACCTAGGTTTTGCCCGTTGTTGTAGGGATCATTTCCATCGCCACCATCACCAATCGCACAATAAAGGCATCCATCGGGACCAAATGCAAGCGTACCCCCCTTGTGATTCCAAAAAGGATGGGGAATTTCCATCAGGACTTCTTCATAAGCAGGATCTGCCTGGTCGGGATTATCCTTCGAAACCTTGAGGCGCGAAATCACACACAAATGTGGCGTATGCTTCACAGTATAGTAGGCAAAAAACTCGCCATTCTTTTTGTAATCAGGATGAAATGCAAGACCCAAAAGCCCCTCTTCATTTTCCTTGTCGATGTAACGCACCTTGGAACTTATATCTAAAAAGATCTTGGATTTTTCAGCTTTGGGATTATTCGGAATGATATGAATCTGCCCTTGCTGCATAGCAACAACGACCCGATTCGTGCCATCGCCAGGATTCGTGATAATAATCGGCCTCAAGGGTTGAACTTTACCCTTGTCATCCACTTCATCCCAGCCAGACCACTTAACATTTGAAAAAGCAGGAACCAAGGAAACATTTTTCTTTCCATCAACAGGATCTACAACCGGAGCATCACTATTTAAAGTTCGAATTTTAATATTGCGATAAGCAACCATGTCGCCATGATCCTGCAGGCAGATAAAACCTTTACCAGCCTTGGCAAACATCTCGAACTTGGCGAACTTGCTCTTGGCAAGTTTTTCATTCCAATCAGGGCTGCCAAGCTTGCAAGTCCAATACCGGATACCATTCATGTTCAGTTCACATTTATCCTTGGCAATGATCAAGTTTACATGATTCCATTGCCCGACAGGCTTGGTGGCATCGATAGTTTTACCTGTCTTGGGATCGTTTGCGGGTTGATAAAGCTGATAAAGCCAACCTGCCTTCTGTGGGTCGTGTCCATCCACATTATCTTGAATCTGGATTTCAGGGCCGGAATGCCATGGGGGCCCTGCCTGCTCTATCACATGAAACATGATGCCACTATTACCACCCTTGGAAATCTTATACTCAAGGGAAAGCTCAAACTCCTCATATTTTTCAGTGGTGATAATGTCCCCTGCACCTTTATCAACACGAGTCAATGCACCATCCTTGACCTGCCAACCATTGCTGATTTCCTGTTTCTTGTAATTACGCCAACCTTTGGTGGTCTTTCCATCGAAAAGGGATTTCCATCCCGATTTTTTTTCAGCTTCAGAAAGGGTGTTTTCCTCAGAGCGGGCAAACCAAGGCAGAATACCTATAATTGCAATGATTACCAACAACTTTTTAATGACTGACATGTTAATGCTCCCCTCAATAAAATCTCACAAATATTACATTGCCATATTATCAAAGATACAAAGCTTACTAGCAAGAATGTTTTTAAGATGACATAGAACGACAATAAATGCCCTGAAACCGATCAAGGCCTGCCATTCTCCGCAGGGTTTTTACCCTCGGTAAGCAACTTGGCCTGACGAACAAAGCGCCTTCCCAGAAGTTCATAGCCTTCCTTGGTGTAATGCAGGTCATCAGTAACAACGCCGTTCTTCTCTTTGTTATTGAGATCATCGCAATCCACCCATGCCCCAAACCGGTCACCCTTGGCAATATTCATCTGTGCCTGACGAACTGCTTCCCACGAAACATCGCTGGCTTTTTTATGATCACTGATCCTCCCGATGACAAATTTCATTTCAGGCTGTTTAAGGTCTCGACGAAGGTTGCTGATCAGTTGCTTCAACGAATCGTTGTAAGGTTCATGAAAATTCTTCTTGGCATCACTCTCTCCCTGCATCCAACAAAAGGTGACAGATGAAGGATTGGGATACTTTTTCAAGAGTGCAGCAAACTGATCCAGGATCGGCTTGTAATAAAGCGTACCTTTACTCTTATCAGCAGCACGCGCCTTCTCAACATCAACCCCATGTTTTCTGGCAATGTCATCCCACTCTGCCACCCAGTAGCGAATGGGTTGCCCACCCGCGGCCACCTTAATATAAGCAACATTGGCATTGGGAAAAAGCAAAGCACCCTCAGGCTCCAAGCCAGATTTAGGATCCATCCCCGCCATGTTTGATTGCCCGGAAAGAATGAAAAGGTGGGTTGGTTTTTCTAAAGGCGCCTTTGCATACAAAGGTGCAAACATAAGTACAGGCAATAAAAAGGAAAAGTATTTCATAACAAGCCCACTCGCTTTCATTTTTTAAACAGGGAATACAAGTCTTCCAAAACTTTATCTTTGAATCAAGCCAGTCCACGGGGCAATGGGATTTTATTTTGCTTTTTTGCTGCTGGCCCGCAGTACTTGGATTTGGGCAATTTTTTCATTCTTGGAATCTGTCAGCAACATTGCCTTGATTCCAGTAGGAGGGATATTTTGAAAGATTTCGTCAGCCAACCCTTTTTCCAAGGCAGATACCTGGGTGACTTCACCCGATTTACGATCCAAGCGGCCTTCCTGCACCCTTAGATTCTTGACAGTTGCAAGTGTTTTTGGTTCCAAGGATTTCCCGACAAAGCTGACACGATCGTTTACGACCTGCACGATATTTGCCTCAAACTCCTCAGCTAAATCAGAAACATCAGATTTCAAATCTCTATTAAGCTCATAAACATGCAAACCCAACTCAACTGACATTGCAATTCCTTCAAAGACAAGAATGATCACGATAATCCATTCCAGAAAATGACCACCCCGGTACCAACGGTAATCTGCAACCCGATCATTCGCCCCTTCATACAATTCTTCCATTGCCTCCAACCTGTCACTATACATTTCAAGCCTGTCTTCCATATTGCTTTCGCGCAATAGTTTGGAAACAATCTGCCTGCTTTTTGGTGAAAGAGTAAGCGAAGGAAATCCAAGTTGGGGGCAAAGCCGCGCATAAATTAAACGATCGCGGTTAAAGCGCTCGATTGTTTCACCAAAACGGGGCCAATGCTCACGATTGCTATGATGGATGCGATGTGCGAACTTTACATCTTTTTGGGCCAGGGGTTCCTGAACTTCCAAATCAGACTCCAGGCGATGAAGCTCGCCCTCATAAAACCCGAAGTCTGCAAGTGCGGAGAGAACATCCAATCGCGATTCCGAAGGGCATTGAACATGAACTTGATTTCGCTTCCAGGTGATTGCGATGTTATCTTGTTTTATTGAAATCGCAGCGGGGTCTACTTGCAACGTTTCCCCAAAAACAACTTCAAACCCTGCATGGGGGGGGCAGACATCTGCCACCTCGATGGCGTAGATTTTTCGGGGGTGGGTATATTCCCGAAAAATTTTTACTCCTTCGGGAACCTCTTCAACAAAAGAAATGCAAATGCGATCAGCGACCATATGAAAAATCCCTGATCAGCTTTTCAAATGAATAGGATCAGTTGTTAATGCAGTTGCTGGAATCGGGTTTACATCCTTTGGGGCTTGGGGCATCTTAATTTTTTCAATGATGCATTCAGCCACCACATCTGCAGAATCGACACAGCCGTTAATCGTGGAATCGAAAAGATAATCACCCACTACAAACAAATGTTTATGCTGGATTGGTTCCGGGAGATGTCGGGAATCGGTCTCGCGAAGCGGGCGACCACCAGGCAAACCATTCACAGAACCGGAATAACGATGCACACGCGACTCCATCACCAATGATCGGCCATGCTGCAGGCAGGCAGGCAGATTCTCGAGCACAAGTTCGGTGAGCTGGGAATCATTTAGATTGCTTAAAGTCAAAGCTTGTTCCCCTGCAAGAAGCCAACCAAGAGATCCAAATTCGCCCTCAGATTCCCGCGATGATTCATCGTAGACGCAGCATCCGCCAAAAGCATCGATCATGAAGTATGATCCCGAAATCTCACTGCGCCAAAAAGGCTTCTTGAACAGAACACTTACCCGAAGATAATGCGCTGGGTAATCATAATGGGCATGATGCTTTCGCATTGCCTTTTGAAGAACCTCACCACCCCAATTAATCCCCATCAACCAATTATTGGGCAATGCAACCACAACATAATCATAAACTTCACTTGTAATTTTACCTTGATGGCGCGAGGTTACCAAATAGGTATTGTTTGCTGCCCCCTCAACCTGCAAAACGGTTCGATTCAGCAGAATATCCGCATCCAGTCGCTTCGCCAATTCCTGAGGCAAACGCTCCAAGCCACCGTCAATGGTGTATAGCTTCATGTAATCCGGTTCGTCCATCAAAAAATTTTGCAGACCATAACTGGCACTGGTATTTTCTGGTTCAGTGGCCAGATCGCTATGCACTGTTACTTCGATCAATCGGCGGGCGTTTGAATCCTTCACCTTGTTCAACAAACATCGAAAAGAGTGTTTTGAATAAGGATCGGCATTATCCTGCTTCCAATCAGATTCATAATATTCTGCAGGGCTTATCGTTTCCCTGGCTTTGCGACGAAACCGGCGTAACGCCCTGTTTGTTTCTTTACCAAAAGCATATTCAATATCTTTTGAATTATTAAGGATGTGGTTATCCATCACCACGGTTCGCCCTTTCATGGGGCTGGTGGTTAATCCCAACTCTGCAATAAGTTCCTTGAGGGGATCTGGACCAAGCTGGGAATAATCATAAAGTTCAGCTGCTCCAGCCTCATACCTATTGGAGGTTTTTCCAAATTGGCGAGTAAGAATTTTTCCGCCTAGTCGTCCGCTAGCTTCATAAAGGGTTATGTTGCAAACCCCGGGTAGTCGCTTTTGAAGGTAATAGGCTGTCACCAGCCCACCTGGGCCCCCTCCAATTATTGCAATTCGCATGAATTAATCCCCCAGCTTTATCCCGGCATCACACAAATGATCATTTATAAATGCCAAACAATGATAAAAGTTTCGAGTATTCTTCCTGAAACTCATCTATTAACGACAAAGACTATTGCCGGACAAAAACAACTCTTATGAATTGCTAATTGAAAAAACGAGCAGATTGCATGAAGTTCATCAATATTAATTTAGCACTATCAACTACCGCCTTCAATAATATAAAGGCATTTTTTTGGTTTACTAATTATTTAATATAATGTGCTTAGCATCTCGCAAAACGAACTTGGCCAAAATGGCTAATATGGAGAAGACAAAAGAAGCTTCCTTAAACGATAATGATAAAATCTGATTGCTGAATAAACACATACATAAAGAAATTAAAATTCAGTTAAAACTCAGTCATCGATTTTAATAAATTTTCCATCCCCAGTAAACGAAACGGTTATAACTTTCTTGTCCCTTAGGCGCTTTCCTTCAAAGTTAAATTTAATGATCTTATCATCATCATCACGAATTTCATAAACAGCCGATATTTTAAAATTTGGATACCTATCTTTAAGAGCAGCTAAAACTACATTAGGGGTATTCTGGGGATTTATTTCTGTTTCGATTTCCTCAATATCTCCATTAGGCTCAACCGTTACACAAACGTATCGACCTTTTGAATCAATCCCCTCTATGTCATACCAAATATCTTTTCCATCTGTATCTTTCACCGCCTTATTCCACTTTGCATTAGGCACAGCTTTGTCAGCAGCCTTACGAACGATCTCGGGCAACTTGGCCAAATCTAAGTCTTCACCCCTTAAAATTCCAGGGGTTAGAAAAAAAATTGCAACCATCAACAGCATCCCATAACCCAGCAATTGCTTTGGCATCTTTTGGGGATTATTAAAAAACATCATAATCATTTTTCCTTTTCAATAGTCTTGCGCATTTTGTTTACGCGGTTGGAACAAAACCAAAAACTACAACTTAATTTTTTGCTGTGTGGGGTTTCTAACAGGCATGGGTTCCAATCCTGTTATGGTTTGAGCATCCGGTTTATCTTTGCCAACTTTAACGGTGTACTTCCCCGCAGCATAAACCCTTGGAGAAAACTTACCCCCCTGGGTACGAACCGTATAAAGAACCTCACCGGTTTTTTCCTCCACCACCTGAACCACTCCATTTAAACCATTTTCAAAAACTATCTCCGGAAGATAACCCATCACTTTTCTACCATCGTTTGCATCCATGGCTACCTTGATGGGCCAACCAGGGAACTGCGCCTTTGCGCCCATTTTAGCATCACTAAATCGGGGCCAGCATTCAAAGGTTATGGTACGGTCCTTCTTATTAAACCGAGCGATGCCATAACCATCGGATCGTTTTTTTTCGTCCGTGATATCTTCAGGGTTGGCATACGCCATCATCGATATCTTGTTGCCCAAGCCATCAAGAAAATCTCCCGTCCAAGGCAACGGGCTTCCTTTTACAGGATTAGGGCCGGCTTTCTCATCAAGAGGATGCCACCAACGACCATAAATTGTATTCACCAAGGCAGGGCTGGTAAAACCATAAGGGCCGTCACCAAATTCTTTGATTCCATGTTTGACCGTTACTGCAAGGTGCTGGTCGCCACATAAATGAACGGCCCATGCCTTGCGGATAAGTTCCAGAGCACGATTACGCGGTGTTTGGGGCCAGCCATTGCAATCCAAGTCTGCAAGCAACCTGCTGTTTCGCCCACCATGCATATGCACCGCGCCACAAAAAGCAGTCTGGGAAAGAACGCACTTCATCTGTGCGCCAGTCCAATCCTGACCCCAGTTTTGCAAAAACTTTTCCTGCCTGGCACCCAACAACTGAAGATTGGGGAGGTCTATTGTTTTGGGATCATACTTGGGGTCATTGATATGATCAGGGCGGGGCCCCATCTTGGGAATTTTCCCATCAGGCCCGGTCTTGAATTTTCGATCTTCTAGAATCGCAAAATCCACTCCTCCAACTGTCAAGCGTGTGAAATAAACTCCAATACCCCTATCAACAGGCGCTGGATCAACCGGATCAGGCAGGTTCCATGATTGCTGTCTTTGCACTTGGTTTACATACTCGACAGGGTATCGGTATCCTCCATCCGCATCGCCTGGCGTAACCGATTTTTTCCCGTTCTCGCCCCAGACATTTCCATGCCCTACATCATGATCATCTGGTATGCAAACGGTCGGCCTGTCTCGGATGATATCCCGGAATTGCAAACCAAATTCAATCCAGCCTGCAGTATGCTCGGTATGGCGGTAAGTCTGATCGCCACCAAAAAAAAGAAGGTCTGGGTTCTGCAACTTCAGATTTTCAATGATCTCGGGCCTCATGCCAATAGTGCGACTGGAATTACACGACATGTTGGCAACGATGATCTCTTCCCCATCAATAGGGTCTTTGCGAATCAAACCATCAAAAGTTGCTTTTTCCCCATGACAAACCCTGTAAGGAACATCCTTGGTATTGTCCCATTTTTCTACTCGGAAATGCACATCCCAACCGGGATAAAAAACCTCTGCACGGGATACTTCCACCCATTTGCCCTGTTGCAATAATTCCAAGCGGGCGATGCGTTGCTCTTCGGGCATCAAAGGAAATAATTGAGCAGAAACTTTAAGCACCCCGTTTTGATGGGTGTACAATGCAAATGCAATAACCTTTTCCCTTGCTACATTCATGGCTGGTGCAGGAGTTGCACCGCCGCCCTTGCCCTTGGCCTTAGTCTGGTTTTTAGGTGCAGCTTCCTGCGCCCACCATTTACCAGTTGTCAGCGATTCTAAATTCGGGAACTCCGTTCCAAATGGCTTGGCAGGCGTTTGTCCTACTGTAATATTTGGCACCAAAGACAATGCGCCAATTCCTGAAACAGTTGCCTTGATTGCAGCCCTGCGATTTATTTTCTTCATGCTAATTCATCACCTAAGTATTCATACTTCTTCATCAACAAAATTAACCATGCACCCCGAACTGTTTCAATGCATCAGGGTTTAATTCGATCCCCAACCCCGGTTTATCAGGCAGAGTCAACAAACCATTCGCATCAGGGCGGAATGGGGTTTTGATCAGATTGTCCACATAAGGCGAAGGAGTTAGAAATTCCACATACTTCGCAACAGGCATGGCACAGGCAAGATGTATATCTGCAGCCAGCCCGATGGCAGTATTCCAACCATGTGGCACCCATAGCACATTATGATCATACGCCATCCACGCAATGCGCCAAGCTTCGGTCAACCCCCCACACTTGGTGCAATCGGGCTGAACCACATCAACAGCTTGCATTTCGAAAAGAGGCTTGAAGCTTTGCCTGCGGGTAAGCACTTCACCAGTTGCAATGGGCACGGGAGAATGTTTTCGTAATTCGCTAAACCCCGCAAAATCATCGGGAGGCAGCGCTTCTTCAAACCAAACCACATTATAATTAGCAAGCATCTGAGCAGTGCGCAGGGCCCACTTGTAACCATGTGGCCAGAAAGCCTCGCTGCCACCAGCATCCACCATCAGTTCAACATCAGGCCCAATGGTTTCTCTTGCAGTTCGAACCAACTGTTCATCGGTCTGAAAATCTCTTCGACCAAAAGGCTTCCATCCAAGCTTTATAGCCTTGAAACCATTCTTGATCGCAGCTTTAAGTTTCTCTTTCAATGGCTCCACCTCATCAAACAAAAGTGAACCATAAGGTTTGATCTGGGTGCGATAGTTTCCTCCCAATAGCCTTGAAACAGGCTGATTGGTGATTTTTCCAAACAAATCCCAGAGGGCGATATCAATGCCACTGATGGCATGTTCAACACTGCCGCCCCTGCCTTGCCAGAACATATTCTGACGAAGTTTTTCGCTGATGCGTGCAGGCTCATCGGTCCTCTCGCCTACCAAAAAAGGCTTGAGCAATTTAACAGCAGCTCGAACCAGTTCACTATTGGTAAAGGTGCTGCCTATGCCAACCAAACCCCCATCGGTAAGCACTTCAACAATAGTATGTACATTATCTTCGGGAGTAAGTTCCTTGGCCCACCCACCTTCAACGGTACCTCCCGCTAGTCCCGTGATGCGTAAGTCGACGATCTTCATTCCAAAATCTCCAGGGATGAATTCTTAAATCAAGGTTACAAGATTAGATCGAATGTTGATTCCAAGGCATGGGCATAGTCGGCTTTTTACGATGAAGATCCTGTCTGACATCCTTGGGACGATCTTTAAACCAGGAAATAAACCGTGCAAGTTGCTTCACTGCCTCTTCATAAGCCTCACGGCCTTTCTCCGGAGTTGCAAGTTCTGCATCCCCAAGAACGCCAGTATCTGAATAACTGCTGGTCCACGAAACCACGGTCGCAGGCCCTGCAGCAAAAAGATCAACCCAGTTGAACGGGCTATCTTCGTTGTTAAAACTTATGGTGCCACTCTTGATTTTATCCTTACGAACATTGTCGCCATCAAGATACATATAAAGACTGGTTTCAAGTTCGCAGGCATGGGAACAACCACCAGGGAATTTACTCTGTCTCCACCGGGGCATGAATTGCTTGTCCACAGTAAGAAGATTCCACCAGGCGATGACACTGCATTCCGCATCGGTCTCGAGGTTGGTCCTTCGGGCCACCAAATCGAGATTAGGCATATTCGATCCATGCCCATTCAACAAAATGATCTTTTTAAAGCCGTGATAGGCAAGCGATTTTGTAATATCAAGCACATGGTGCATGAAGTGCTCAAAATCCTGATTGATGGTACCCGGAAAATCCATCACATGCCCGGTGTAACCATATGCAACCACTGGAAGAACCAGCATCTTATCAGGGATTTCGCGCCCTGTTCCATTCGCTATCCCAACCGGGCAAACCAAGTCAACATCAAGTGGAAGGTGATGCCCATGCTGCTCCACCGCACCACATGGAATAATGCAAACCTTGCCCAGATCTACCGCATCATTGATCTCGGGCCAGGTAAGCTTCTCATAACGATACTCAGTCTTTGCACGGCTCATGTCATAATCCCCATGTTAATTATCTTGATTCTGCTACCAAGTACTTTTTTACAAACTTTTCATCGAGGGTTACCCCTAAGCCCGGCCTATCCGGAACATCGATCCAGCCGTTCACTGATTGCACTTTTTCCAAGGTCAACTCGTGCCTCAAGGGAGAATCTTCCACGCAATCTTCAAACAGGAAAGCATCCTTGCAGGTGGAAAGCCAATGAAGGCTTGCAGCAACGGTAAGCGGGCTGGTATAGCAATGGTTGCAAAGGCGGGCGCCTATTTCTTCAACCCTTGCTCGAATATATGAAGCCTCTGTAAAACCACAGCGAGAAATATCAACCTGATAAACATCAAGCGCTTTCTGATCGATAAACGGCCTGAAAGATTCTCGACCACACTCCCCCTCGCCCGCTGCTATCGGAATAGGTGAACGATCCCTCAGCCATACATATCCCTCGATATCATCTTCTCGTAATGGTTCTTCAAACCATTCGGGTCGAAACTCTGCAAAAGAATTCGCCCTTCTCAATGCAGTTCGAGCATCGTAAACACATCCCGCATCGATCAGCAGCGTGGCATTGCCCAAACCTTTCCTTGCGCCTCGCACCAAGTCTATATCCACCGCTTCCGAAGTACCCATCGGTTCCCACCCAAACTTGACCGCACTGTAACCCGCATCGACCCACTTTTTGGCGATATCTGCTGTTTCATTCCCATCACGGCCAAAAAGAATCGAGGCGTAACCCTTCAGTTTTTTATGATGCTGCCCGCCCAGCAATCGATGAATCGGCTGGTTGAAAGCCTTGCCTTTCAAATCCCATAGTGCCATGTCCACTGCAGCCATTGCAGTAATACCAGCAGCTTTACGCCCGAAGTACATGGTGCGCCTGTACATCTTGTTCCAAAGGCTTTCATTCTCGAGGGCATTTTCACCTATTAAGATCTTGCGTAAACCACATGCAATATTATGACTGAATGGCGCATCAATGATTGCCTTAACAACTTCTGGGGATGAATCGGCTTCGCCTATACCTTCAAGCCCATTATCGGTACGGATTCGAACCAGCACAGAATCCTGGCTGCTTGCAGTTTTAGCTTGCACATTCGGAATGCGAAGTATCTGGCAAATCACTTCAGTTATTTTCATGGAAGTTTCCTTGGGTCTACATCATGGGCTATCACTGCAACACAATCGCCCTGGGTTACAATGGAAGGGGCACGGGTTGCGATCAATACACCTTTGGAAGGGGCAATTACCTCAATGGGGTCGCGTTCTGGTCGCTCCAAAAAGTGTATGGCACCAACTACGGTTCCCGCTGCAACATCCTGACCCAATGGAACGATGTTTTCATACACTCCCGATTCTGGAGCAAATCGGTAATCTTGCCAATCAAGGGCTTGCACCCAGCGCGTGGGTTTCTGCCCCAGTTCTTTTCGCGAGGCGGGTTTGCCTTTAAGAACACCCAAGGTGTTTAAAACATTTGTAAGGCCCGACTGCGTGAGCGAGTGCACCGCTGCGGTAACATTTTCACTTCCACCCATCTCGGTGGTGATGACAATTTTACCTTGGTTTTCTGCTTCAACCGGAAGAAGGCCCGTTCCTGCGATATCAGAATAGAGGAAGCAAAAATCGGTATTGAAAGCCTCGGTCCCTTCTAACATTTTTTTTCGTTGAGGGCCATCGGGAACAAGATGCATGTGTGCGCAGGGATAAAAATCAACTCCCCGCCCACCTGTATGAATATCAATCACAATATCAGACATCGGGAAAAGCACAGTAGTGAGATAGTGCGCCAAGGCTTCGCAAGGGGTGCCCTCAGCATTGCCCGGAAAACAGCGATTAAAGTTTTTACCATCGAGTGGAGAAAGTCTGGTACCGGCCTTGGCACCAGGCATGGTAAGCGTGGGGATAAGAATGATTCTTCCCTGAACATGTTCGGGTTGAAGTTTTCGAAGCAGGCGCATCACTGCAACCTGGCCGGGGTATTCATCGCCATGGTTTCCTGCAAGGACAAGCGCGGTGGGGCCGGGGCCATTGTTGATCACAGCAATGGGAACCATCAGGTTGGCCCAGCCTGCAAGATTATAGGAGTAGGGGATGTAGAGGTGGCCAAACTGCCTGCCTTCTCGTGAATAATCAACCGTGGCTCGGATCATGATCGTACTCGCAGGGGGGTGAATCTAAGAACAAGGATCAGTCTAACAGTGGTGATGCTGATGACAACATTTTTTCGAACTAGAATTTAACTGATGCGAAATCGAGCGACTGCTTTTTCGTCGAGTTCCACACCTAAACCGGGACCATTCGGAACAATCGCATGTGGTGGCCCCAAGTCTAGTGGCTGGGTGATGATTTCTCCCTCATGATAAAATGGCCCAATGGTATCTGCAGGAAAAGTTTCACAATCTATTTCAGGAAACGCCGCTGCAACATGAAGCATCGCTGCAGTACCAACACCCAGTTCGAGATTACTGCCTATGGTACAGCGAATACCTGCAGCCTTGGCAATTGCTACAATTTCTGCAGTGCCTGCTATGCCACCATGCTTGCCAGGGTAGACGCTGAAAATATCCGCTGCACGATGGTAGGAAAGATGCCATGCATCTTGAAGAGTGAATACGCTTTCATCCGCCATGATTGGTGCGATGGTATCCCTTCGAAGTTCTGCAAGGGCGATAGGGTCGCTAGCTGGAATAGGTTGCTCTGCAAGCAGGAGTTTGACATCTGCAAGTTCGCGCAGGCAATAACGTGCCTGCTGGATAGTCCAACCACAATTGGCATCGATTGTAACAGGGATATCTGGTCCACAAACGTCACGAACAGCCCTTACCCTTGCGATATCGGTTTCAGGATCAAGCCCCACTTTTACTTTCACGCAATCAACACCAAGCTTTAGATGTTGCTGGGCCATGATTTTAGAACCAGCCACATCGCGGGCCCATACCACCAATTTAATGCGAACCTTATCGCGAACTTTTCCACCAAGCAATTGATACACAGGCAGACCCACAGCCTTTCCTGATATATCCCAAAGGGCCATCTCCACCGCAGCCTTGGTAAAAGGATTAAGCTTGATGATGAAATCCATAGCCCGTCTGGCAAGAGTTATATTTCGGGGATCTTTGCCGACTAAAACAGGGGCGATATAATCGCGAATCGCAGCGATGGTGCTTCCCTGAGTTTCACCCGACCAAAGCCCGGAAATGGTTGCCTCTCCCAACCCCACAACCCCTTGATCGGTATGCACCTTCACAAGCACATAAGGAGAAACCGCATGCTCGCCATGCGCAGTCTTTGCAGTAAGCCCCTTCTTAAGAGGCACATTGATTGCAATAGTTTCAATGCTACTTATCTTCATCTTGATAGTCCTAATAATGGTCTAACTGAGAAACCTGCGCAACACATTCGAAGTAATCTGCGAAACTTTTTCATCGACAGGCAAGGAAGCGACATAGTTTATGGAGCCAACGGAAAATACTTTGCCTCCTGAGGGAGTATCGAAGGTGATCATTTGCGCACCCCCTTCATTCACATTTGTACCCGTTGCAAGATGAATTACCCCTTGCGGGGAACTGGGCGATACCTTATCCGTCTCATGGCCCGAGGCACCCCCAGGGCAACGCATATGCAAGCTCTTCTGTCCAAAAAGATCACCCGACTTAAGCCCGGTATTTTCAAACACCCAATGCGAACCATCATGCACCCTGTAAGGCGCACCTGTCATCGCACCTGCTGGCGTAAACACCACCCCCAATAGCCCAGCTTCCGATTCATGCCGAATCGCATAACGACTTTCATATCCACCCAATCCCTTGGTATCCAAACCCGAAAGTTTTCCATTATGACAAATCATGGCTCCATCCAGATTAATTTCAACCTCGCAGTTAAGGCCGTTGCCCCCCAGGTAGATAAGTCTGCCTTTCTCCTTAAACACCCATTTTTTAACCCGCGTGAACATTGGCTCGGTCCAGTATTCGGGATGAACCGAAGTCACCAAAGCCTTGTATTTTGAAAGGTCCAGCGTGCCATTGTGAAGCTGAGTTTCAGCGTAGTAATCGTATGCAAAATTTTCCCGCTCTAGCCAGCCTAAAAGCCGCCATTCCGCGGGCGCAAGATGACAAGCCTGCCTGCCTTCAATCGGATCGGTGATTTTTTCACTGAAGTTAATGTGGTTGTAAGGTTCAGGCCGATCAAAAGATAAAGGCGGATAATCATCGCTATTCCAAGTCAAAAACCCACTATCAGAATATCGCTTTAATTCAGATCGCGAATTGATTGTCGGAGTTCTTGGCAACCCATCTGCATGAATGTAATTGCTTCTTCCTCCAAAACTATTGTAAGCATTCCAAGTTAGATTAGAGGCCAATACCGCAAGGCCTGCGCCGGGCTTCTTAGGCGCCACTATCCAAGGGAAAGAAAACTGCTG
>RFZJ01000073.1 GCA_009920765.1 Planctomycetota bacterium
TGCGACTAAATCGGGATGTTTGTAAACGACAAAAGCCCCTTGGATAGGAGGCTTTTAATGTTGATATAGTTTGATATTAGTATTTCAGTTCCACGCCAAAGGTCATACCCTGAGCCCAGATGCCTGATGGGGACATGATTGGTTCAGGTCGAGGTGCACCTACCAAGGATTGGCCGTTTCTTTGGCTGGTGTTGATCACCGAATCTACCGCATTGCCGGGGCGGAGCACATTGGTCCAATAGAAGTAGTCATATCCTGCGTAGAGTTGGATATGCCTGGTCACATCATAACCCAGGCGAAATTGAAGCTCGGGTATGGCAGAAAAAGCGGATTGATTTTGCATACCACTATTGGTGGGCAGGGCGTATACGAATCCATCGGTGGGGGCAGCGGATACACCATTGATGGTGTTGGTCCTGGAGCCTGCGATGGCGATGTTCTGTTGGGTTTGGCCTAGTGCGATTTTGCCAAGTGCGCTTGCATGGAAACGTTTGTAATCGTAATTAAGCCCACCACCTACTTGTACACCGTAAAACCAGTTCCTTGTCAGGAATTGATCGGTGCCTTGGGTGACGGAATTGATGCCACCCGCAGATCGTTGTGAATTAATTGAATAGATGAGGTTCTCTTCGAGTTCGGTGAATTTGCCACCAAACAGGAGGTTGGAAGAAAAGCCATTGCCTGGGTTGCCAAACCTAGCTTTGACATTGGCCTCGCCCCCCGAAAGTTTGCTGTAGGAATAAATACTGAGGGTGCTGTTGGGGAGACTGGTGAGGTTATCGGGAACGGTGGCAAAAATCGAACTCGCGATGCCGTTGGTGTTGAAAAAAGGAGCGGTGACTATGGGTTGGAGGTCACTAGTTGAAGCGCTGAAATTATAGGACCGTTGTTCAAGCAAAAAGGCAGAGCCTTCAAAGCTGAAGATACGGTCATCATCGAGGAAAAAACCGCCATTCATTCTGATACCAGAAAACGGGCCATAATCCATGCCATTGCTGCTGTTGCCTCCAGCAAGAACGCGAGTACCAAGTTGGCCAAGAGCACCCGGAACCGCATCGGAAGGGGAACCAGAGGTGATCATGGGGTTGGGCAGAGGCCCGTTTTTAATGCGCCAGTTCAAATAATCGACACCCACCCAGAAGCCATCCATTTCCCTGAGAGGTAACTTCTTCGGCAAGGGCGAAGCCCACGATGCCTGCTGCAATGCCAAACCAAATTGGGAATCCATTCCCCATGGTTGACTCCTTAGTCGCTAAATTGTCAAAGGTGTAAATCTAATTTCTCACATTAGAAATCGACTAATTAATGAAGTTTCAAATAGGTTTATGGCAAAAGGCAAAGCTGTTTTCCCCTTTGGAAAGAGTTGTAATTTGTAAAGCCGTTACAATCATAACTAGGTTTTGGAAAAATTAGTAAAATAGGGGAAGTGTTCTTATTATTACGATTGTTTGACTGCTTGACTTGGAACTTAATTTGGCATGAATAACTCTGCGAAGCAGCTTGAACTATGGGACAAAGCTTACAACTGGCATCCCTTTACGCCCATGGCTTCCTACCTGGAAAGTCAGCCGATCATCATTACCCAGGCCCGGGGCTTTTTTTTAGTCGATCAGCATGGCAATGAATACATCGATGGTTTTTCCTCACTTTGGTGCAACTTGCATGGCCATCAAGTGCCGGAGTTGGATAATGCGCTGAAGGAGCAATTGCAGAAGGTTGCTCATAGTACATTTTTGGGCCTTTCAAATGAACCGGCAACCATCCTTGCCAAAAAGCTTATAAACCTTGCTCCAAAGGGTTTGACCCGTGTATTTTATTCGGATAGCGGAGCAACCGCTGTTGAAGTTGCTTTGAAGATGGCTTTTCAATTCTGGCATCAATGTCCTGCTCCCAGAAAAAAGAAGACCAAGTTTCTTGCACTGGGAATGGCTTATCATGGTGACACCATGGGGGATGTCAGTATCGGGGATCTTGGCCGTTTTCATGATATGTTCAAGCCTTTGCTTTTCCCGACAATAAAGTCGCCTGCGCCCTATTGTTATCGCTGCCCGCTGCAATTAAAGCCAGAGAGCTGTGGTATGGCTTGTGCGCTAGAGTTGGAAAAATTGGTTGAGCAGCATGCAGATGAGTTGGTTGCCGTGGTTATAGAACCTTTGGTGCAAGGGGCTGCAGGCATGGTCACCGCGCCCAACGGCTTTTTAAAGCGGGTTCGCGAAGTTACCAAAAAGCATGATGTGCTATTGATAGCGGATGAAGTGGCGGTGGGTTTTGGCAGAACCGGAACACTTTTTGCCTGCGAGCAAGAAGATGTAGTGCCCGATTTTCTTTGCCTTGCGAAGGGGATTACAGGTGGATACCTGCCCCTGGCAGCGACCCTCGCAACCGAAGAAATCTTCAATGCTTTTTTAAATGAACCGGGCAAAGTTGATAAAACCTTCCAGCATGGGCATACTTACACCGCCAACCCACTGGGCGCTGCAGTTGCGATTGCAAGTTTGGATCTATTAATTGCAGATGATGGCGTTTTGGCCCAAGTTGAACCTAAAGGAAAGAGAATGCAATTGCATCTCGATCGCCTGTGGGAGTTTTCTTTTGTGGGTGATATCCGCAGATCGGGGCTGATGATTGGCATTGAACTGGTAGGCAATCGTGAAACCCGCCAGCCCTTTTCTCCAAATATCAATGCTGCACACACTATTTGCATGCTGGCAGGCAGGCAGGGCCTCATGATCAGGCCACTTGGCGATGTCGTGGTCCTTATGCCGCCTCTTGCAATCCCTGAAGAATTAGTGGATCGCATAGGCGAAGTGCTTTATAATTGCATGATGGAATTTTCGTTACAATTAACCGGCCAAGGGGGCTGATTGCCGATGGCTGGCTTTTTTATTACTGGTACCGATACAGGCGTGGGCAAAACTCGCTTTGCCTCCCTTTTAGCACAATCATTGATCTCTAAAGGGGCTGATGTCAAGGTTTGCAAGCCAGTTGCCACCGGAGGCAAGCGCAACTCCAA
The DNA here is from genome assembly GCA_009920765.1 of Planctomycetota bacterium. Classification (GTDB taxonomy): domain Bacteria; phylum Planctomycetota; class Planctomycetia; order Gemmatales; family Gemmataceae; genus UBA969. The sequence goes on from RFZJ01000073.1 coordinate 3,014, forward strand.
GGGCGTTCTTGTTGGTGAAGATACCCTGGCACTAAGCCGTGCTGCGGCTGACAAGGATTTGGCTTCGATCACCCCATGGTGTTTTGAAGTTCCCGCAAGCCCTGCCTTGGCTGCAAAGCTTGAAGGATCCAATCTTTCTGTTGAAACCCTTGCGGTTGCAGTGGAAAAACGCTGTGGTGATGCGTTTGCAATTGTTGAGGGGGCTGGAGGATTACTTTGCCCTTTGACAGATAGTGAATCCATAGCGGATCTTGCATTAAGATTGAAATACCCAATCATCATCGTCGCCCGAAGGAGTTTGGGCACGCTTAATCACCTGTTGCTTACCCTGGAAGTTGCTAGACATTATGGGTTGGTGGTGGCTGGTGTGGTTATGTCGGAAACCGAAGAAGTGTTGGATCAAGCAGCGATTCATAATCCTGTGGAATTTTCGCTCCGGTCTTCGATACCTCTTTTAGCGGTTTTGCCGTTTGAAAAAAAAGCTGGCAAAGCGGGCCGCGAGGCTGTGGATTCGGTTGATTGGTTGGAATTGTCGGCAGGCATCCAAGAGAAGCTTGCATTGCCCCTCGATAAAATCAGGCTTCATTTATACGAAGAAGTAAAAGGATAATCATGAGTATTTATCATTTTAAATGTGTTTCTTGTACCAAACTTATGGGCATAACTGAAGACTTTCTGGGTAAGCAAATGCGCTGTCCTCATTGCCAAACCATCCAGATGGTGCCCCTGATTGATGCCGCAGGTAATGCTGAAGCCCCGCCCACCACCCCAACTCCAAGTGTGGAGCCTGATACCGATGTGATGAATTATAATTATCAGCCGGCGGCGGCTTCCGCACCGCAGGATCTTCCCCAGGAAATTTTGCCCTTCCCTACCATTGACCAACCACCTGTGGTTGCTGCTAATGAAGCACCAGAAGTTTCCCCCACGGTCGAAGTTAATGATGCAGGTGCTGCCACCACGGACTTTATGGCTTCTGAAAAAAATGAGGCAGTTCAAGGCAATGCCCCTGCTCCGTGGGATAACGCCCCTTCAATTACCGGGGAAGCTGCCCGGAAAAGGCCTGTAGGTTCCAAATCGATGGCCATGCCCATTCTTTTTTTCTCGTTGTTATCTTACAGCATAATGGCAACTGCAATTCTTATTCTCATTTTGGTTCGAATGAAGACAGGCGGCCCACTACATCCGCTTGAATATATTCCCGATGTGGATGGTGACAACCCCGGTGCAAAACGCACCAAGATACGATTTAACAACGATAAGGAACGAACTCAGGAAATTGTGCCCGCTCATTTACGCACTAAAATCGGTGTGGCTATCAGGGTAGGCGAACTGGAAGTAACACCCCTTGCGGTGGAAAAAGCAACGGTTGCAGTTTTGGTTTCTGGATTTTCAAGGGCCGAGCCTTGCAAGGAGGATTCCCTGATTCTCAAGCTCAAGCTTAAAAATGTTTCTGCTGACCAGTCTTTTTGCCCTTTGGATTATTACTTTAATCGTAAATGGAAGGAAAAAAGCAAAAACAGTTATCCACCGCCATTTACTTTGGTTCAATTTGGTACCGAAAAGCCTGAGAAGTCGTTTTTTGGAGGGCCAGCGAACTGGCTGCCTTTAGCCTTGGCGGGTTCCAAGAAATCGCAATCTTCACGTGAAACCGTAGAGAATGAAAATCTCGATAAGATCCTTGAGCCCGGCGAGGAAATGACAGCGTTTCTTTGCACTGATGGCGATGATTCTAGTACCCAAGCAATTTTTAATCATCAGGGGCCCATGCTTTGGCGCTTGCAAGTTCGCAGAGGCTTGGTTCAGGTGGGGGCCAAGGAAATACCCGCTACAGCTGTTATTGGCGTTGAATTTGGTGCAACTGATATAAAACCAACCCCTGCGGCTGGTTGATTTGTAATTAATCTGCAATTTTCTGTTTTATTTTAATATACGGAATCTCTTTATACGCTTATTATTGATGATTTATGAAGCCGGACTAATTCTTTTGTTTGTCTATTGCAATTCTCTTCATACGTCTATAAAAATAATATTGTGCTGTTTGATATCGCTCAAAATCAATTTGACTATATAAAAACCGATGTGGTTTATTTTTAGTCTTTTACAGCGCAGACCTTACACTGAATCTTTCTCAACAGTGGGCCCATAAGGTTGATTTTATGATCTGCTTGATTGTCGAGTGGGTTACATTATTACACTTGGAGGTTGGCCCTTAAGAGGCCTTGTTGTTTCATGAAATTGACTCGTGCATCCAGTTATGCCCTTCATGCTCTTGCTTTTATGGCGACTCAGAAATCTGATAAGCCTGTTCCTTCTCACCTTATCGCCCGCGATCGTGGTATTCCTGAACGCTTTTTGCTTAAGGTTTTGAAGCCCTTGGTTTCTACAAGAGTGCTTAATTCCATCAAAGGCCCAAATGGTGGCTATAAACTTATGAAGGATCCCTTCAAGGTTTCTTTGTTGCATATCATTGAAGCAGTGGATGGCCCGATTCGTGGTGTTGCCCCGTTTGCTGAAGATGTCGGTGGCCCTTTGAACAACAAACTTGAAAGCATTTGTAAAATTGCTTCCGAAGCTCTTCGAAAAAGCTTAGACAAAGTATCCCTAGGTGAACTCGCAGGGGCTCGTAAAGGTAAGTAAATCCTGAATAACCCGACTTCATTTGTCGGTTCCTCGGGTTTTATCGTGGTTTTTTCTTTCGAGGGGTGCCTTTCATCGGGCACCCCTCTTTTCTTTTCTTCTTCAACATCATAAAGCCATTATTATGGCATTACGCGTTTCAAATATCAGGCTTGCAGTTGAAGATCCGGAAACATCCCTTCCAGATCGTCTCGCTCGTTCCTTGGGTATCAAGCCCGCTGATATCCAACGCTGGCGTATTTTGCGTAAAAGCCTCGATGCCCGGGATAGGCAAATTCAGTTCGTCTACAGTGCGGAAGTTCAACTGCTGGATGAAGAAAAAATCCTGCAACATAAGCCAAGGTTTCAATCCATCAGCATTGAAACTTATTCCGAAGCTCCTTTCGTAATGCCCCCCTGTGGATCGGTTCCCATTCTTGGCAGGCCGGTGGTTATCGGATCGGGCCCTGGCGGACTAGCTGCAGCTTATTTTTTGGCTGAACTTGGATACCGGCCCATTCTTTTGGAACGGGGCAGACCCGTGCGCGATCGTATTCGTGATGTCAAGGATTTCGATGATGGTGGGCAGTTTAATCCTGAAAGTAATTATTTATTTGGAGAGGGGGGGGCTGGAACTTTTAGCGATGGGAAATTAACCTATCGGGGCTCCGGACCTGATGTTACCCGAATCCTGCAGATGTTTGCCGAAAATAAAGGCAAGCCCTCGGTGCTTTATGATTTCAGACCGCATCTGGGTAGCAATAGGTTGCCTGCGGTAGTCAAATCCATTCGGAGAAAAATCGAGGCCCTTGGGGGTGAAGTTAAATTCTCATGCAAAGCGGAAGACCTGGATATCAAAGATAATAGTATCAGGGGTGTGCATACCTCAAGCGGTTATATTCCTGCCAATGTGGTAATTCTTGCAATCGGCCATAGCGCCCGGGATACCTATAACGCCCTTCATAACCGTGGTATTTTAATGGAGCAAAAACCCTTTCAGATGGGAGTCCGCATTGAGCAACCTCAGGAAACGGTGAACCGGGTGAAGTATGGAAACTCTGATTTGGAAAATGTGATTGGGGCTGCAGATTACAGTTTGGTTGCCAATGGAAAATATGATTTGTTCACTTTTTGCATGTGTGCGGGTGGATACATCATGCCTAGCGTATCCGAATCAGGGGCGTTTTGTACCAATGGCATGAGCCTTTCCAAGCATGATTCCCCCTATGCAAACAGCGGCTTGGTTATCACCATCAACCCCGGTGATTTTGGTAGCAGCCATCCACTTGCTGGAATTCACTTCCAAGAGAAATATGAAAAGATGGCGTATGAGGTGGGAAGGAAAGAGTATCTTTGTCCCATTCAAGGTGCGAAGGATTTTTTGGGTGGAAGAGTTTCTCCCGCAGCACCACCCTCGAGTTACCCGAGAGGTACGATTGCCACGAATCTGGAAGCGATTTTACCCGCACAGGTGATTGAGGCCTTGCATCATGGCCTGCCCATCATGGACAGGAAATGGCAGGGGAGATTTTTAAAAGAAGCAAGTCTTGTTGGGCCGGAATCGCGGGGCAGTGCCCCGGTAAGAGTGGTTCGTGATGCCATCTCAAGACAAAGCCCTTCTGCAATCGGGCTTTTTCCCGTTGGTGAAGGTGCAGGCTACGCAGGTGGGATTGTCAGTGCTGCTCTTGATGGGCTTCGTAGCGCAATGAGCATTATCTCCACCTACGCTCCTGTTTCCTGAAAACCAAGTTACGCAACACCAGCAAGTTGATGAACCAAAGATGTTTCCAAGGCGGGCATGGCTTTTACGGCATCCAATGGGTGCCAAAGGCACTGGCCATTTTTCGCCCGTTCCATCAGTACAAGGATTTTATCTTCGCTACCAGGTGAAGCTTCAGTTGGTTCATTTGAAAGTGGGGGCAAATACACATCTATGCCTGAACCCTTGCGGGCGAATTTACTGGTGGATGGAAATTGCGCCCTGACTTCGGGTTTGTAGTAACAGGAATAGCAAAGGCCACGGGGACGATTGGAACGAACTTTATTGCAATTACGGCACAACATAATGAAAGTCTCCTTGAAAGAATGGAATGGTTATTGGTTGGAACTGGAAGGTATTCGCTCTGAGAGCGATTGTTTTTCTCGGATTCGGGATGCTGTTTTTCTTTTGCGTAACTCGAGGTGAGTTTCTTGAAGCAGAAGTTTTCGCATCAGTTCTCTCGGGGTTTTATCAAACCAATCGAGGAACAAGGTTGCAGCATCCATCTGCCCCAATTTCTGCGCAGCAGCTTCTTTCAGTCTTTCGTGAAATTCTGAAACTTCAAAGACCGAGAACAAGCCTTCGCCTTCGCGGCCCACATATGCCAGCAATCCAACTGCTGCAGCGGGCAATTCCCAAAAACCGGGCGTGGGCTTTGGAAAAACCACACAGCCTTGAACCAAGGCCGGATCGTCTTGCTTCAATCCATCTTGTAGTGCATTTAACGCACTGTTTGAAAGTAGCGGAGCAAACCCTCTTCGGAATATCAAGCGCCATGGTTCCATTTCTTTTTCCTCCAACTTCTACACCTAAGTTCTTTAGAAGGCAGCAAACACCTCCTATACCTATAGTGTAATTAAGTACACCTAATTCACAAGTCAATGCAGTCATTAATGGGTGGAATAATGCCTTTAATAGCATTAAAGTAGACAATAATTTGTTAATTTAATTGATAAAAGTATACTTTAATATACATTTTTTAAGCTAGTAAGTTGTTGGGTGGTTGTTTTCTGCTTTTGGGTTCAATTTAAATAAGCGCTGTTGTCCTTAAAATTGTGCAGCTGCGCTTATGATTGCGAATTTATTTATTCTTCATTAGCATTAAGAAGTGAAGTTTCTCTTTTAAACCTTACATTACGAGATCATTCCGTGCATAAATATTTCCCAGCACTTTTATCCTTGATGATTCTTTCATCTCCTCTTTTATCCCAGGAAATCAGGGAGCCTAAAAATATTAAGCTCCAAGTTGATGGTAGCGATCGCGAGGCCCTGGTTTTCTTCCCATCTAAATCGAATACCGGCGCCCCGGTGGTGTTTGTTTTTCATGGCCATGGTGGTTCCGCAAAAGGCGCTGCAAAGTCTTTTGCAATCCAAAAACACTGGCCAGCTTCAGTCGTTGTGTACATGCAAGGTTTGAACACCCCGGGAAAATTGACCGATCCGGAAGGGAAGAAAACCGGCTGGCAGCATAAATCGGGAGAGCAGGGCGATCGCGATCTTAAATTCTTTGATGCGATGCTTAATCATCTCCGCAAAGAATTTCAAATCAATGATGATAAAATCTACTGTACGGGCCATTCCAACGGGGGTGGATTCACTTACACCCTTTGGCAAACCCGGGGGGATGTTTTTGCCGCTGTTGCGCCCTGTGCCAGTTTTGAATTGAACTTTAATGCCATGCCCAAGCCTTGCATTCATTTTGCAGGTGAGAAAGATCCCCTGGTAAAAATCGAATGGCAGCAAAAGACAATCGAAAGAGTAAAAGAAATCAACGGGTGTGATACCGCGGGCAAGGATTGGTCCAAGTATTGCACTCTTTATGCTTCACCTAAAAATACACCGTTGGTCGCATGCATTCACCCGGGTACCCATCAGTTTCCCGACTTTGCCCCGGAATTGATGGTGAAGTTTTTCCAAATGCACAAAAAGCTTTCTTCCACAAAATAAGTTTGATGATTAATCGATGTGTGGCAGGAAGCCCCGATGTACCTGGCCTGCCCTGACGATGAAGAATCGGACTGGTTGAAAAGTAGGAAGCTCAGGGTGATTCAATACAAAGGAAATATTATCAATGCTGATCATTTCCCATTGGTGCAAGCCTACCAGGATATCTCCTTTTTGAAATCCCGCACGGGCCGCAACACTCTCAGGTCTAATTTCATTGATCAATAAGCCGCCATGCAATTGATTGTTTGCCTTGGCGACCGCATCAGAGCCAATGGGTTGAACCTTTAAACCAATCCTGCGCCAGACAACCTCTGCGACTGCAATTACAGGTTTGCCTGGTTCCAATGTCACTTCGACTTTTTGTTCAGATCCATCCCTGCGGAGGTGAAAAACGACTTTGTCACCAGGAGATTTATCGACCAGGGCGCGTTCCACATCAAGGCTCGATTTGACCTGAAAATCCTCGATTGCAATAAGTTCGTCACCTTTGTTGATTCCAGCACGCGAACCCGGGCTGCCACCTTCCACTGCATCAACCATGGCTGCCCTGCGGATACCATCGGTTTGCTCCAACTTGACTTCATTGCGAAGGCCAACGCCATGTTTAACATTGCCCCTCTTGCTTCCCAATAATTCAGCGGAAACCCTTACCATGGTATCAACAGGAATCGCAAACCCAATGCCTTGTGCCCCGGCACGAATCGCAACATTGACTCCAATTAATTCACCATGAATATTCACCAGTGGTCCACCACTGTTACCCGGGTTGATGCTCGCATCGGTTTGTATCAGCCCCTTGTATGAGATTTCCTTGTTAAGGCTGACATCCCTTCGGGTTGCGCTGACTACCCCTACCGTTACCGTGTGTTCATAGCCATAGGCATTGCCGATTGCAACCACCGTTTCCCCGACCATCAGGTCTGAAGCGGTGCCAAGCGTGATGACAGGTAGAGTTTTCTTGGCATCGATTTTCAAAAGTGCGAGATCGTGTTCAGGGTCGCGTGCAATAACTTGTGCGGGAAGCTGGGTGTTATCAGAAAGCCTGACCCGCAAAATTGAAACATCTTCAACCACATGATTGTTCGTGATGATGTACCCGCGCGAATCAATGATGATTCCGGTACCCATGCCATTGATATTGCTCTTGGCGGAACCAATCATGGAAAAGTCATCATTTCCAGCAGGTTTTTCACTTTGGATGTTGACCACTGCGCCACGAACTTTTCGCACCACATCGGTGATCGGGGTTTGTCTGAGGTTCCAGTAGCGGTTGGCAGGTTGAGCGGCAAAAGGTGCTGGGGGCACTGCGGTTGCAATAGGCAGTGTCTCTGCCTTCACTGCAACATCGGCAACCAATGTAGACGCAAAAAGTGATGCAAAAAATAAAGTTCGAATTTTTAGCATGGGTTATCTCGTTTGAAACACCATCAGCATGATTCCCCCCAAGGAATCTTCCTGATGCCCGTGGGCACAAGTGATGATGCTTACAAGAGATAACTTCGGAACAACCAAAGCTTACCCTGCAATGTCAATTGGTTGAATTGCAGATAACGCCAAAGAGATGGTGGTGAAAAGTATGGTGAAAAGCATTTTACTTAAAACAATAATCTTGATGGATTTGCCATCATTTCATGCTGAATCAATTGCAGTGGCCTGATGCTAAAATAAATCGAATAATCTCTGTTTTTCGTTAAAGTTTATGAGTTTGATATGTTTTTACCCTTAACAAGGTTGAACATAATCCCTGTTAAATCATTTTCAATGGATATCAGTATTCACTTTTTCACTTTTTCGAGCAGGCTCATCAATGTACCGGTGATTTTTACGGAGGCATCTGTTTCCAGATAACTGGATCGCGCCCGCCAGGTTTCATAACCGCCCAGTTTGTGTTGTTCAGGGGTAGGCAGATATCCGTTGTATCCATTTGCCAGGCTGATGGTGAAAGTTTGTTTTAGCGGGCTTTTCTTTTTGAGTTCCAATCCTATTTCTGTAAATACTTCGCAGGGAATCGCACAAATGCCAAGATCACCTATGCGCATAACCTGGATGATTGCCGGAACTTGTGAAGGGTACTTGGAAAGTAGAACTGTTTCTCGGGCATAGATTTCAGCCATGGTGTCCAAAACGGTTTTATTTGCCTTGGTTAATATCTCATTCGCCCTTTCCAAATCTTTTTTGGAAGGCTGCCTGACACCCAGTAAAAGCTCTTTTTGTTCGGAAGCGAGGGAGACATGATTCTTATACTTGATATTGGCCACTGCTTTTTGTGCCGCTTTAGCTACGCTGTTTGCGACCACGCGGATTTGTTCACCTGGTTCCCGCCTGCCTGGTGCCATCCCCGCAAAGTTGGCATTGTTTACATCGCCACTGGTGCCATTGCTCATGATTCCAACAAAAGAGCGGTCTGCATCCAAAAGGGTTGCGATAGATTCAGCGAAGGCGCCAAAGTAATCCGCGCTGATGGCTGGAAACCCACCCACATAATGAAGGCTGTAGTTTGCAAGTAGTGCAATGTGTTTACCCTCTTTGGATTTTACGGAAAGCACGGAAACTTCCGGGTCGGTGGGGCCTGCAGATTTATCAACCCTGGCATTTTGATAACCCGGGTTCATGATGACTTTGTCGGTTGTTTCGCCAAAGGGATTGATGTTCATCTGGCCGGGCTTGATGAACCATCTGCGGTTGAATACCTGGGTTGGGTCGGAAGCAACTCCCCAGCCAATTTGTGCGGGTACCATCCGTTTATGAGCTTCGATGATTCCCTGGGTAATTTTTTTTGAAAGAAATGCAGGGTAATCTTTCTCGGGTTCGCTTTGAAAAACCCCTGTTGCAGTGGGCGCTGAATGGGTGTGCGTTGCAGAGCAAAGTATATTGGTTGCAGGAATCCCGATTTTTTCTGCGACAGCTTTTTTTGCAGAATCAAAAACATCGCGTGGTATCATGCACGAATCACACACCACCAAGGCAAGCTTGGTTATGCCATCATCAAGAACAATGCAGCGTGCATGGATGCGATCATGCACCATGGTTGCTTTGCCATCCTTCATGTTGCCATTGATGGAGATGGGAAGTTCTTCGGGTGAGATATCCTGGGCGAATGCCCCTGCTTTAAAAACTGCGGTTTGGGCGATGGCCAAAGTGTTTGCAAGTAAAAGGGCAATCATGGAACAAATGATTTTTTTCATGGGGAAGCATCCTAAAACAACTTCGGTTGGGTTGGCTTAATCGTATTTGCAAAATCCTGAACTCAATATGACTGTAAATAATTACGATTGCAACCAAAACAAGAGCGGGCCTTTCGGAATTTTAAGTTGATTTGATTGTGCTTTACAATTCATTAGGCTCAATCTACGATGTTTGTATTACAATTTTCCCCTTGGGGGCTTTTATGGTGTTCAATTTAAAAATAGCCAGGTCTGCATTTACACTGATTGAACTTTTGGTTGTGATTGCAATCATTGCGATATTGATTGGCTTGCTTTTGCCTGCGGTGCAAAAAGTGCGGGAAGCTGCTGCCCGGGCCAATTGCCAGAATAACCTTAAGCAAATGGGCCTTGCGTTTCATAACTACCACGATACGAATACAGAAATCCCCTATAGCAGGGTCGATACTGGCTGGACTTGGGCTACTTTGATTCTGCCTTATTTAGAAGAAAAAGCTTTGTTTGATCAGTGGAGCCTGACCAAAACTGGGGTTAATGATTACTACAATGCCTCTGCATCGGTGCGGACCAAACCAGTGAAGGTTTATCTTTGCCCTTCCCGAAGAACCGCATCGGGTGGCAATACGGTCAGCACAGCGGGTGATGAAAACCAAGCGAATCCTACTGGGCCGAATACCCCGGGCGCTTTGGGTGATTATGCCGCCTGTACTGGTGATCCTTCTGGTTATATTGATTACCTTCAAAGCATGATGTCAATTGCCGGTACTCCAGCAGGTTCGCTTCCTGCCAATGGTGCAGTCATTTATCTGGGTGGTAAACTTGGTTTTAAACATATCACCGACGGCTTAAGCCAGACGATGTTAATTGGCGAAAAGCATATTCCCAACTCGAAATTTGGAGTTACACCTGACACATCGATTTTCAATGGTGATCATGGTGCTGCAGCGCGGAAAGCAGGAGTAGGGGCTCTACTTGCAAAAGGCCCTACCGATACGAGTGCATCTAATTTCGGCAGTTACCATAGTGGCGTTTGCCAGTTTGTAATGGGGGATGGATCTGTAAAGGCGTTGATTAATTCAATCGATGGAACCAACCTAGGAAGACTTGCCAATCGCGAAGATGGCCAGGTTATAACCTTGCCCGATTAGTTTATTTCTTTGACACCTCGAGTTTGACATTTGGTTTTCCAGCTTCAACATTGATGATGAGCCCGGAAGTTCCAAGATCACCATATCTGGTTGGAATCAAGGGTTTTGGGGCAGGACCATCACCATTTTGAACAGGCGGAGTAATTGCAACCTTGTGCTTCCCTGGAACTGCGCCATCGTTTTGCTCGAAGGTCGAGATTTTGAAAGTGCCATCTGCTCCTATCAATCCAGAACCTGAATGTTTTTTGCCTTCCGCATTGGGGGTTTCGGGTTCCATGGTGATGCTGTAACCAGCTAGTTCCTTGGCTGTTTCCGTGGTGCCTGTAAAAACAACAGTTCCATTCACAGGAACAGTCTTAGGCCCGCCACATCCGATGATGAAAACCAATGAGAGTAAAAAAAGGCTTAAGCGCTTCATAAAGTTTTTACTTTCGATCAATGATGATGTTGATGGAATTTTCTTTCTTTTCAATTTCATACTTCAAGCCACTGGTTTCATAGTTTTTGTATTTTTCAAGGACTTTGACGTTTGAATTTTTAACTCCACCGGTTTCGGGATCGAATTCCGATGCGGGTTCGCTAATAACAGCGACTACAGGGCCAGCATAGGCTCCCTTGCCTCGTGCAAAGGTTTCCATTTCAAAGTTGCCATCCTTGTCGATTTTGCTGTTAGAATTACGCCCTTTGGTTTCGCCAGCCATGGAAGTGAACTCAATCCAGCCATCAGTAAGGGGTTTGCCATCAGAGTATTTGACTGTGCCTTTGACAGGATAAACAGGATACACCGGTTTTTCATTGGAATCGCAGCCAATTAATGCAACCACGAAAAGAATAAAATAACCAGCATTCCTGACCATGATAATCAACCTTTCAATTTCCATCAGTTAATAAATAGACTTGTAATTCGCATGAATCGCTTTTAATATAACATCTAGGATTATTTATTTCAGCTTTTTTAAATAAATATTCTTTCTTTTCATTATTCTAGGTGATTTTACCGAGTGAATTAATAAGCTTTTGAAAACTCATCATTTTAACTTTATTGTACTATTTTGTGAGAAAATCATGAAAACCAAGGCATCGAGAATAGGATTTACCCTGATCGAACTTCTGGTGGTGATTGCAATCATCGCAATATTGATTGGATTGCTTTTACCGGCGGTACAAAAGGTAAGGGAAGCTGCCGCGCGTTCCACCTGCCAGAATAATCTTAAGCAAATGGGCCTTGCAGTTCATAATTTTCAAAGTACTTATGGTGTTTTCCCGCCTTCGCGAACGGTGGATCTGGGGCTTACATGGGCTGTTTTGATTCTTCCCTACATGGAGCAGGAAAGCCTATACAAGCAATTTGACCTCACCAAGCAGTATTACCAACAGCCTACTACCAACGGGGATCCCCGCACCAAGGAAGTAAAAACATTTTTCTGCCCTTCCTATCCAAGAACCACAAGGATCAGTACATCAGGGGATGTTGGTGGCGGTGCAGCGCATACCCCTGGTTCTTGTGCAGATTATAATCCCATTTCCGGTAGTCAGGAAAGATACACTGCGGTCGCAGGCATTACAGGCTGGGTTGATTGGCGCGATGGCAGTGGTGCCAATGGTATTTCTAAAAGATCTCCGAATGGCACTCTGATGGGTGAATTTAATTTCAATCATATTTCAGATGGCACCAGCAATACCTTCCTTATAGGTGAAAAACATATCCCCGCGAAATGGTTTGGGGTAGGGACTGCAAGTCCATTGGGTAATGGTGGAGATGGCTCGATTTACAATGGGGATCACGAATGGCATTTTTGCAGGGTCGCTGGTCCTAATTATCCATTAGCTATGAGTCCCACGGATACCTCCGGTTCTGCAGGTGCTAATTACCATTCCATTTACGGCAGTTATCATTCTGGCGTGGTTCAATTTGTTTTTTGTGATGCCAGTGTTCGTGCCTTGACTCCCGGAATCCCCACCGCAACTTTGGCATTATTGTCGCAGAGGGATGATGGCCAGATTATTCCACCATACTAATGGACTGTTTCTTTTTATCTAAGCAAACACCTTTGATGTTTTATTTCCTATCTTTTACCCGCTTGAAGCACAAACTATTAAATAAAGCTAAAACGGGGATTGAAAGATCGCTGTTAACGTATCCGGCTTAGAGAAAGTGAAAGGCCCGGGAGTAGTATCCCGGGCCTTTTTGTTTTTAGAATCTAGGAAGTATTTAAGCCATCTTAAAGTGCAGCACCTTGTGGTGGCCAACTGCCAGCAGTGACTTCATACCATCTGCGCTTGCGAGGGCATGGATGTTCATGGCGGCTTTTTCCTGATGAGCCACCTTCTTTTCCTTGAGATCGATGAAGGCCAGGAAGCCCTCACCTGCACCACCAGCACCCAGGAGGATATTTCCTTCAGGATGAAACTCGAGGTGTTCAACCAATCCCTTGGATTTGTCGGTTACAAACTCGTGTACTCGTTCGCTCTTTTCCCAGTTGAAAACCTCGATACGGCCATTGGCTTCTAGGTGGTCGATGTTGCCAATCTTGCCAGTGCCACCCACTGCGAGCAATTTGGAATCAGGGGAGAAAGCAAGAGATCTGGGGCCGCCGATGGAATGCCTGCGGGCATTGGGATCCCAGGTGTACATGATGGGTGCTTCCATGCTGGTAACTTTCTTGCCAGTATGGGTTTCCCAAACAACGATGTGCCCGGTTTTATCAGCGGTTGCAACCAGTTTGCCATCGCTGTTGAAGGCACAGGCGTAAAGCATGGATTGAAAATCGTTGGGGGTAAGGGGCTTGTGTTCGCCCGTCATCTCGCGGACCATTTTTGCGTCTTTGATATCCCAGATTCGCAGTGCCATGTCGTCTGCGACCGAGGCGAAAAGTTTGCCATCTGGGCTGAGTGCAGCCTGCCTGATCCATTTTTTATGAGCATCCAAGGTCTTGATTTTTTCGCCTGTCGAGGCCTTCCACCATGAAAGCTTGCCATCATAAGCACCTGAAACCAAGGTATCATCCTTGAGAACCAATGCGGTTATGTAGCTTGAGTGTCCGGGGAAGGAACGCAGATCAGGCTTGGCATTATCAAAATCAATCTCATGGATTTTGAAATCCGATCCTGCAACATATGCCTTGCTGGAGTTTGGGACACGGGCGACTGCAAAAAGAATATCCTGCCTGCCCAGATTTTTATCAACCTTGTAATTCGTGTAATTCATGATTGCCTCGAGTAAGGGTTATGCCAATACTTCCTTGACAGGTTCAGTGCCTGGGTCGGTAAGTGGAACCGGGCGCGAGCCAACATAATAGTTTTTCTGTGGGTTGATGCCCAAGGCTTTGTAAATGGTTGCGAACAGCCTTGCGGCCCCAATTTCGCCTTCCACAACCTTGTCGCCTTTTTCATCGGTCTTGCCATACACCGAACCGCCCTTGATACCGCAGCCCGAAAGCGAGCAGCTCCAGGCATTGGCAAAGTGATCGCGGCCCAGACTGGAATTAATTCCAGGGGTTCTGCCGAATTCAGAAAGAGTCACCACGAGTGTGTTTTTCAACATTCCCCGATCTTCAAGGTCGGTAAGCAGAGTCGCCATTACATGATCAAGTTCTGGAACGAGTTCCTGATGGGTTTCAAAGTTTTGGCCATGACTATCCCACCAAGCCCTGCCTACACGAACGAAAGGCACACCGGATTCAACCAGCCTGCGGGCGATGAGCACTTGTTCTGCAAACTGGGTTGGGCCGTATTGATTGCGGATTTTCTGGGGTTCATTGGTCACATCGAAAAGCTTCTGGCTATCCATGATGCCATTGACTCTTAGAAAGGCCTGCTGATGGCTTGCAAGAGTGCCCGAAACCCGGCCTTTTTCGAAGTTTTTGCTCCATAAGTTGCGAAGAGCCATGCGATCTTGGAAATCGATTTCGCTGATATGATCAGGCTTATTGATGTTTTCAGGCATTACGCTTTTGGAAAGTTCCATGGGGCCAAAGCGAGCGCCTAGGAATCCGCTGCCCGAGAAGTTGCGACCTTCGCTCTGCAAATAGAAGGAAACATAATCAGGAACCTGGCTTTCAGGTTTGCCTAATTCCCTAGCCAAAACTGCGCCCATATCAGGGTATTTTAACGATGCTTCATCCTTACGGCCTCGCATCATCAATTGCGATGCGCTACCATGATCGCCATTTTTGGTGTTCAGCGAACGAATCACGCAGGTATCTTTGAAGCGTGCAGCCATCTTGGGCATAAGTTCGGAAATGCGTACACCCGGGGTCGAAGTTTGGATTGATTGGAAGGGCCCACCGGTAATTGCACCCGGTTTGGGATCGAATGTTTCAAACTGGCTTGCGCCCCCTGCCAGCCACAAGAGAATCATGCTCTTGCCTTGTTTTTTAAGTTCAGCAGATAAGGCGTTTTGGGCCAATAGGGATGCACCTGCTATGCCACTTGCTGCAGTTCCTAAAAACTGCCTGCGGGATACATCGTGTTCACTGGAGCCACAATAATTTTTCCGAATCTTATTCATTGGAAGAGACTCGCTTTCTTTTAGTGATTAAATCTGAATTCAGGGCTTGCCATCAACGACCACAAAACCTGCTTGCTGGCATCCTGCGCATTAGCACCATGTTTTTTCAAGTAACCTGCGATAACCGCTTTTTCATCCGAGGTCGCACTACGCGATAAAACACTCCAAACCGCAAGGTCTGCTTGCTCTTCAGGCGTTGCAAGGGCGGTCATTGCTGTCACCAATTTGTCTTTTCCTTCGCCCAGACACTCTGTCTGGAATCGATTGCTATTGCTGAAGAATAAGGCTTCAGTAACCCCGATTTGGAAATCTTCGGTAGGCTGGGCAAACTGGTCTGCCAACCCCTTGGAACCGCGGGAAATTTCATCTACCTTCTTTTCCTGCTCATTTCCGGTGAGGAATTGGCCTGCAAGACGCAGCGAAACCCCCATCTGCATTGGGGTTAAAGGCTTCAAGCGTGCCATTGCAAAATCTTTTGCAAGCGGAGTGCTCTCCCCTTCATATCGGCTGGATAGGCCATAAACCTTGCTAGAAACCATCCCTTTTACCAATCTGGGGATGTTAAAACCATTATTTGCGAAGTCCCGTGCCAACCAGTTCATCAATTCGGGATGACTGGGGGGATTTTCTGAGTGCATCTGATCCAAGGGCATCACCAATCCATAACCATAAAACCGGTTCCATATCTGGTTTACAAAAGCCTTTGCAAAGAAATCTTGATCGCCCTTGCTTAGTGCGAGTTCTAGCAACATGGCCCGCGTGGAGTTTTTAGGCTTGGGGGGTTGGGTTTTATTTTTCTTCCATTCCTCCACCATCTCTTTTTCTTTTTTCAGTTCTTCCTTCGTCGGTTCAGTCATCCCTGCGGGTTTTACCGTCTTACCCGTCAAGAACATGAAGTCTGCCTGTTTTTCCTTGCCTTTGTTGGGCAGGAACTTCACTACGCCATATTCTTTTTCTGCAAGGAAATTACCCACCTCGTAAGTTCGGGAAAAGAATGATTTCATTCCGTAGAAGTGATCCTGCTTCCAATCGGCAACCAAGGGGTGGTCATGGCATTGGGCGCAGGAAACATTCACACCAAAGAATGCAACGCTAACATCGTTGGTGAGTTTGTCCAAATCCTTGACGCGTGTTTTAAGAAAATCACTGGATCCCTTGTTCGAGGCATCGGATTCATCTGCCAATATGATTTCTTTGAAAATACGATCCCATGAACGGTTTTCAGCAATTGCCTTGGTTAAATATTCACTCATCCCACCCTTGGTACCATTCATCAGGAAGGTTTCGATTTCTTGTGCCTGATGCCTTAGATGCAAGGGCGATGCGATCAATCTTTCAATTGCTTTTTGTTTCTTTGCAGGGTCTTTGTCTTCAGCAAAGGATTTGGCTTCAGAAGCAGTTGGAATTCTACCAGCAAGATCCAAACTGACTCGCCTAAGCCAAACGGTATCCTCAGCTGCAACTGCTGGTTTCAGTTTCTTTTCCTTCCACGAGGCTTCAATGTAATAGTCAATTGCCTTTTCGATTGATGTTTCTGGTGGAAGCATCTTCTCCTCGCCTTTGGATGCCAAAGGTAGGAAAAACATGCCCATTAAAACAATCATGGAAGTCTTTAGCGTGTATTGGATGGTTTTAGTGTTCATGAATCTATCTGGTTGGAATAAAGAAACAGGACTCTAGGCAGTTAACAAATATTTTAACTTAGGTAAGTTCAAAGTACCAGCGGAATTTAACAGGTTCGCTTCTTTTTTAAGAGAATTTTCTTGTTACAATCCTAGGGGTGATAAATGAATTATGAGAAAAAATGGGTATTCACTCGGAGATTTCCTTAACCATGCGCCTTTGCCAAGTTAGCTTTTTAATGATTACAACGCTTTTAATTGGCGTAGGCACCTCCAAATTGGAGGCTGCGGGAGACCAAACCGGCTATGACAAGGTATTGGCTCCCTTTTTTAAATCACACTGCAACCAGTGCCATACCGGCGAAAAACCCAAGGGAAGCTTCGCCACCGACCCCAAACTTTTATCGATTGATTTTTCCGACCCTGCAACCCGATCCAAATGGAGGGAAGTGGTTAATGTCCTTAACAGCCATGAGATGCCCCCCAAAAAAGAAAAACAACCAGACCCGAAGGTTGTTGCAGCCGTTATCGATTGGATCACGGAGCAGGCAGTTGCTGCGGAGTTGGTCAAGCGGGAAAGGTCACCGATTTTGCGCAGGCTTAATCGCAACGAATATAGAAACACCATCGCTGATCTTGTAGGCATTGATTTTGATCCTTCAGCGTTTCCCCAGGATCCCCCCGCAGCAGGATTTGATAATAACGGAGGCGCACTGACACTTTCGCCTCTTCATCTGGAAATGTATCTGGGTGCTGCCCAGCAAATCCTTGACCGCGCATTGGTCGAGGGCGATCAACCCAAAATGATCAAATGGCATTTCGAGCCCACCGTCAATGCAAACGACCGGGTGCGTAAGCGCCTCGATCCCAAGAATAATCCGCTGGTCAATGGCGGGCAAAATCGACAGGAAGGGCCATGGGTTGTATTGCATCATGCTGCAGGCTCGGTGCATGCCCGTGATTTTCGTGTCCCAACTGCAGGCATCTATACGGTTCGAGTTCATGCAGCTACCCGCATTCCAAACAGGGCGCAAGTTGTGGAAACCGCATCCAAGATTCTTAAAAAGCGCCAGGAGGAACAGGATGTCAAGCAACCCGATCGCGCCAAATGGCATCTTCAAGCTTTTGAAAACGACATGAAACATTTCGAGGAAGACAGGCGCTATGATTACGGCCCTGCCCGCATCAAGTTCAGCCAGCAACTTGGGCCAACTCCCAAAGTGATGGCAGAATTTGATGTCTCCGCCTCTGTTGATCAACCTAAAACCCATGAGTTCAACATTCGCTTCACCACCGAATCCGCAGGCATCTTTTTTGATTACGCCTACACCATTCCCTCTGCACTTGAAAATTTCTGGATGCAAAACAGAGACACCTTCGCCCGCCCAGAGCTTCTAATCGATTGGTTTGAAATCGAAGGCCCCATCTATGATTCCTGGCCGCCCCAAACACATTCACGCATCTTGTTCGACTCGCCCTTAAAAAACACCAATGAACAGGAGTACGCACGGGAAGTGCTTGCGCGTTTCATGCGTAATGCCTATCGCAGGCCCGTTTCGCCTACGGAAATTGATGCAAAACTTTCCCTTTTCGCATCAGTCCGCAAAGAAAAATCCTTTGTCGAAGCCATCAAGCTGCCTCTGGTTGCAGTGATGGCTTCCCCCAATTTCCTTTTCCTTGCAGAGCCCCAAACTGCGGGGCCCACGGATAAAGCTACCCCTCTTACCGACCATCAACTTGCAAGCAGGCTGAGTTATTTTCTTTGGTCTACCATGCCTGATGAAGAACTTTCCAAGCTTGCAGATACAGGCAGGATTCGTGAAAAGCATATCCTTGCACAGCAGGTGGATCGCATGCTAAAGAGCCCAAAGTCGGGGGCATTGGTTCGTAATTTTGCAGGGCAATGGCTGGGCCTTCGCGATGTTGGCAACAACCCGCCTGCAAGTGATCTTTATCCGCAATACGATCGCCATCTCGAACTTTCCATCGTTGCAGAATCGGAATCCTTCTTTCGTGAAATTTTGCAAAACGATCTTGATGCAAGAAATCTCATCAAGTCCGATTTTGTGGTCATCAATGAAAGGCTGGCGCGCTTTTACAACATCAATGGTGTTAAAGGCGATCACTTCCGTAAGGTTCAAGTTCCTCCTTCGGCTCACCGCGGTGGCATTGTTACCCAAGCATCGGTTCTTACCACAACCTCTAATGGCACCCGTACTTCTCCTGTTAAGCGGGGCACTTGGGTTTTGAAAAACCTGATGGGAATTGACCCTGGCCTGCCTGTTGCCAATGCAGGCGAGATCGCGCCTAAGGTGCCTGGCATTGACAAAGCCACCGTGCGCAAGAGGCTTGAAATTCATCGTCAGTTGGATCAGTGCGCCAGGTGCCATAATAAAATCGACCCTCTCGGTTTTGCCCTCGAGAATTTCGATGCTGCGGGTGAATGGCGTGATCAGGAGGGGTTTGGCTACAAGGGCAGAGTCGGTAAAAATGACCCTGTTATTGATTCCTCTTCCATCATGCCCGATGGTACCGAAATTGCGGGCGTTGCTGGATTACAACAGGCCATCCTTGCCAAAGAAGACTTGTTCCTCGGTT
>RFZJ01000074.1 GCA_009920765.1 Planctomycetota bacterium
TTAAAATTCGCTGGCAGGTTATTGATGGTTTGCAAGGCGAAGGTTTGTTAATCGAGCAAAAGGGGAAACCAATTGCCCAAATTATTGCTATTCCCGCTCCAGATATAACCCCTGAAAGTTTCTGTGGCCTTACCAATGATAAATCAACTTTAATGGGAAAAGTCCTTGCTGATTTAGGATGTAGGGTTATTATTCCCACGATTATTGACCGAAAGCAGGGCTTTTCTAATAATCCAGATATTTCAAGAAAAACTAACATCCCAAGGCGTGAATTTATCTATCGAATGGCATATGAGATGGGGTATCAAATTAATGGTCTGGAAATTCAAAAACTATTTCCCCTGATTAATTGGTTTTCATTTAAAGACCCTTTAATTCCCATTGGTGTTGCAGGAAATGGTGATGGTGCATTTCAGGCTTTGGTTTTAAGTTTTCTGGAAGGGCGAATTAAAAGTTGCTGGATTGATGGCTATCACCTCAACAGAAATAAATCATGGTCGGAACCAATTGATCGTAATATTTGGAGTTATTTAAAATATTTTTCTGATGCCGAATTGATTTCACTGAGCAAAGCTTCAACTTTGATTTCTGGTCTTAGTTACCCTAAATACAAGGGGCCAGAAAAAATCGGGAACCTAAATCAGGCTGCCCCTGGTGTTTTATCTGCACCAGCAAATGATTTGGTTATCAAGGAAAACAATATTCTTCTTTCATTTTTAAAGGTATTTAACCCTGAAAAAAAAGTGTTGCTTGAAAATACCAACGCTGAATCAGCACTTTCCCAATTGGGTGCAAAATTTATTTCGACCATGTCAGATTTTAAATTAAACCTTACAAACGAAATTCTACCAGTAGATCTTGATTTTAACTCTATAGCCGAGGAGCGTCAGCAAAGGCAATTCAATGATTTTATTTCATTCATTCAAAAATCATGGCGTAAATCAGACAAAGTACGCCAAGAAATAATCTCGAAGCACGATTCATCAACGGTTGAAAAGTGGGAAAAAAGTTCTGAATCACTTAGAAATTATTTTTCAGAGGAAGTTATTGGTAAACTTCCGCCTGCAACTTTGAAGCCAAATCCTAAATCACGGGTTATCTATGAAAACAAAGATTTTACAGGGTATGAAATAGCACTGGATATTCATGAAAATGTATTTGCTTATGGAATATTACTGGTTCCTTCGAATATGAAAGTTGGTGAAAAACGCCCCGTGGTGGTTTGTCAACATGGGCTTGAAGGAAAGCCAACTGACGTCTGTGATCCAGATAAGAAAACCCCTTATTATAATTCGTTTGGTGCCGAGTTAGCCAGAAAAGGTTACATTGTGTTTGCTCCACAAAACCCTTATTTGGGAAGAGATTTATTTCGTGAGTTGCAAAGAAAAGCAAACCCTTTGGGATTAAGTCTTTTTTCATTTATTGTACAGCAACATCAAATCTCATTGGAATGGCTTAAGACTCTTCCTTTTGTTCAAGCAGATAAAATAGGTTTTTATGGGCTTAGTTATGGTGGAAAAACAGCAATGCGTGTTCCAGCAATACTTAAGGACTACTGCCTTTCAATTTGCTCAGGAGATTTTAATGAATGGATAGGGAAAAACGTGCTTGTTGATTATAATGGAAGCTATATGTGGACCTACGAATACGAGATGTATGAGTTTAATTTAGGGCAGACCTTCAATTATGCAGAAATGGCAATGTTAATCGCCCCCCGTCCATTCATGGTTGAACGAGGCCATTCAGATGGTGTAGGGATAGACGAAATGGTTGGTTGGGAATATGCAAAAGTACGAAGGTTTTATTCTTTTTTAGGTATTCCTGAGAAAACAGAAATTGAATTTTTTAAAGGTGGACACGAAATAAACTCCAAGGATACTTTTACGTTTTTGAAAAAGCACCTCGGATGGCCAAAATCAGACTGATTTATATCCTTCGCCCTTATATATTATCTTAATGTTTGATTTGGCCCGGTGATGAAACTGGCAGACATGCAGGTCTTAGAAGCCTGTCCCGCAAGGGGTGCGGGTTCAAATCCCGCCCGGGCCATTTTTTAAATAGTTTGATTTCTGTGTGATCCAATGAATCTTGACCAATATCTTGATGAAAAGCGTTTTCCTTTATCAACCATTCCTGGATTAGCTATCAATGAGCAGTTTAATAACGATGCCAGTTCTTATGATTTTCTTGTTGAACAAAAAGAAAAGGGTATCACCTTAACCGAAGCGCAATTAAGACTATGGGAAGAATTTGAAATCAAAATTCCGCATTTGTTTAGATTGAGTACAGAATTTTGGGCCGCTAAGCATTCTTAGCCACACCATAAGGTACCATTTAAACTATTTTCATTTTTCGCTTTTACAGGCAATTTGACAACTTTTATGAGCAATATTGCTTTTACACTAGATTTTCAATCAGCTCTGCCTGTTTTGATCACAGGAGTTTCGGGTGTTCCTGGCTTTAATTTTTTTGTTCACATGCGTCAAAAATATGGGGATTCTGTTGTTGGAATTCGTCCTAAAGATACCTGGCGTATGAAAAGCAATGGAATTATTGGCGTTAATCCCGATGATGCTTTCGGAATGCTAGCCTTATTTAAAAAATATAATTTTAAAACGGTTCTAAATGCAACCGGAAGCTGCGCCCTCAAGGCTTGCGAATTAAATCAAGAACTTGCATATAAAACCAATGTTCTTAGCGCTCAGGTTATTGCCAAACTTGCCATGCAGTTTGATTCGAGGCTTGTTCATATTTCTTCGGATCTTGTTTTTTCAGGTAGCTCGGGGGAAGGAAATTATCTTGAAGATTCGCCTGTTGATCCTGTAACCATGTACGGGAAAACGATGGTTGAGGGCGAAAAAGTTATTTCTTCAATCAGCCCCAATGCTGCCATTCTTAGAATTTCATTACCCATGGGGCCTAGTTTTAGTGGTCATGCCGGAGCGATTGATTGGATTACTTCACGTTTTAAAAAACACAAGCCCGCAACCCTTTATTATGACGAATTTCGGTCCCCGACCTATGTCGAAGACATGAATGATGTATTCGAACTATTTCTTTCGGAAAGATATAGTGGTATTTACCATTTTGGAGGTCCTAAAAACTTGTCCCTCTACCAAATTGGACAGATTATCAATAAAGCTGGTGGATTCGACCCTAATCTTTTACAAGGTTGCCCTAGACACGAAGCTGGTCCCATCCCCCCCCGTGCGGGAAATGTAACCATGATTAGTGAAAAACTTACCAAAATTCTTGGTTTACACCGTATTAAACCCTGGCCTTTAAAACCTCATCTCATTCCAGGAGATATGCAATGGCATCATAAACGGGAACCTGAATTTAATTATTCAAAAACCCATTTGCATGAAAATCTTTATAGGCATACATGGAAAGTTCCAAGCCCCTCGGAATATTACCTACAAGCCAAATATCGCGGAAATCATTAATTCAGTATTCCTTTGACTTCTTCCCCTAGGGTGTTACTCAAGAATTCCTACAATTTACCATGGGAGGATTAGGAATGAATGTGCTTCACTTTGATTGTTTTAGTGGCATCAGTGGAGATATGGTTTTAGGCGCCCTTGTTGATCTTGGTGTGCCCGAGGAAGTTATTTCTATTGCAATTGACTCTTTAGACATCAATGCAAAAGTTAGCTTTGAAAAAATCCGCAAAAATGGTTTTGCTGCAACTTTGGCCAATGTTGAGGCCCCTGTTGAAAATAAACATCGCTACCTTCACCAAATTGAAAAAATAATCAACGATAGCCGGCTTTCGGCTAATCAAAAATACCTGACCCTTAAAATTTTTCATAGACTCGCAAAAGCAGAAGCGCAAGCCCATGGAATCCCCACGGATAAAGTTCATTTCCATGAGGTTGGTGCTGCGGATAGCATTGCCGATATCGTTGCTGCTGCAGTGGGATTATCTTGGCTAAAAATTGATAAGTTTACTTCAAGATCTGTTCCTACAGGCCATGGAACTGTCAAATGCGAGCATGGCATTATGCCTATTCCAGCACCTGGAACCACAGCCTTACTAATAGGTGCACCAGTCGCAAATGTAAACATCGCAAAGGAACTGACAACTCCTACTGGTGCTGCAATTCTTACCACTTTAGTCACCGAATGGATGGAATCCCCCCACATGATGATTCAAAAAGTGGGATGTGGGGCAGGTACTATTGATTTGCAAACTCAGCCAAATATTTTGAGATTATTTTTGGGGAATGTCGTTGATGCAAAAAGCCAGGATACCGTCTGGGTTTTAGAAACCAACTTGGATGATATTAGTGCAGAGCATGTTGCTTTTTGTACTGAATCACTAATAAAAGCTGGTGCTTTAGATGTTTATTCCACTCCTATAACAATGAAAAAAGGCAGGGCAGGAGTGATTTTAAGTGTTATTTGCAGTACTGAAATGATTGATACCATTCAAATGATTATTTTTCGCGAAACAGCAACGATGGGAATAAGAAAATATCAGGTGAATCGGACCAAACTGCAACGAGAATCAATTATTATTCAAACGAAGTATGGACCATTGGCAGCAAAAAAAGGCTGGATGGAAAATAAGTTGCAAATTATCACACCTGAATTTGAAGATTGTGCCCGGGTTGCTAGATCCCATAATATACCTCTTCGAGAAGTTTACGCAGAAGTCATAAGGAATGCCTCTGTTTAAAAGTTCCAGTTAGAAAGAAAATCCAATGCCAAGCAGCAACGAAATTCGTCAACAGTTTATTGATTTCTTTGTTAAAAAACATGCCCATACTTTTGTGGCATCGAGTGCAGTGGTGCCATTTGATGATCCAACTCTTCTTTTTACAAACGCAGGCATGAACCAATTTAAGGATGTTTTTCTGGGAACAGGATCGCGGCCTTATAAACGAGCAGCAAACACACAGAAATGCATCCGTGCAGGCGGAAAACACAATGACCTAGATGATGTGGGCAAAGACACCTATCATCACACCTTTTTCGAGATGCTTGGGAATTGGTCTTTTGGTGATTACTTTAAAAAAGAAGCCATTCGCTGGGCATGGGAATTACTCACCGAAGTTTGGGGCCTAGATAAAACCAGGCTTCATGTGACTGTTTTCGAAGGCGATCCAAAAAACAATCTTGGTGCAGATGAAGAAGCTGCTCATTTCTGGCGTACTGAAACCTCTGTTCCCCACAATCATATTCATCTGGGAAATAAAAAAGATAACTTCTGGGAAATGGGTGACACCGGGCCTTGTGGCCCTTGCACAGAAATCCACATTGACCTGACCCCGGATAGATCTGGTGCTAATTTGGTGAACCAAAGTTCTGCACAGTGCATTGAAATTTGGAATCTTGTATTTATCCAATTTAATCGCAATGCAGATGGTTCACTTACCCAGCTTCCTGCGAAGCATGTTGATACCGGTATGGGTTTTGAACGCATTACTGCTGTTTTGCAAGGTAAAAACAGCAATTACGACACCGATATTTTTACCCCTATCTTTGATGCCATTCGCGATATGAGTGGCGCAAAACCCTACTCAGGTATTTTAGAAAATCACAACGATATTGCTTATCGCGTTATCGCTGATCATATCCGCACTCTTACTTTCGCAATTTCTGATGGCGGAGTACCCAGCAATGAAAAACGCGGTTATGTTCTTCGAAGTGTACTACGCAGAGCTGAACGATATGGCAGACAGTATCTCGGCTTCAAGGAACCTTTTCTCCATAAACTTTGTGAGATTGTAGTAAAAACAATGGGTGATGTTTTTCCGGAACTAAAAACGAAACCCGAGGCAGTTGCAAAAATCATTTATGAGGAAGAAGAGGCTTTTCTTCGAACCATGGAACGCGGAATGAAACTGTTCCAGGAAATTGCAGATCGAACCATAAATGCGGGCAGCAAGGTAATTCAAGGTTCAGATGTTTTCGATCTTCATACAACTTATGGTTTCTTTGCAGATATAACTGCGCAAATGGCTGCTGAAGTAGGTTTGACCATCGATTTTAATGGCTACCAAACTTTGCTTGAGAAGTTCAAGCTGGAATCCGGAAAAGATCGTAAAACCTTCATTGTCAGTGCCGTAAACGGCGAAATCCCGCATTGCGATGAAGCACCAAAATATCTGGGCACCCAAGCCAATGCAAAGATTCTTGGATGGATTGAAAACAACACGGTCTACAGTAGTGGGGTTCTTAAAGAAGGCATTGAAGTAGCTTTGCTTCTTGATAAAAGCTGTTTTTATGCAGAACAAGGTGGGCAGGTAGGTGATAGCGGAACAATTAAAACTGCTACGGGGATTTTTAAAGTTGAAAACACACTGAAGTTGGGTGCAGGTGTTCTACATGTTGGAAAAATTGATTCCGGCTCCATTGCATCAGGGCAGGAAGCAAAATTGGTTGTTGATTCCAGAAGGGAAGATATCAGGCGCAATCATACTTCAACCCACTTACTCAATCTTGCATTACGACAAGTACTTGGAACACATGTTGACCAAAAAGGATCATTGGTTGATGAAGATAAAACAAGATTCGATTTTTCTCACTCCCAAGTAATCACGAAGGACGAAATACGAAAAATTGAAAACATTGTAAATGGTATCATTCAGGCAGACATAGCGGTTGATTGCAGAATTATGCCATTGGATGAAGCAAAAAAGATTCCAGGGGTACGTGCTGTGTTCGGTGAAAAATATCCTGATCCTGTTCGCGTGGTGTCAATTTTAAAAAATGATGATCCAGAATTCAGCGGTTCGGTTGAATTCTGTGGCGGCACCCATCTTGAACGAACTTCCCAGGCAGGGATATTTAAAATAATTGGGCAGGAGTCTGTCGGCAAGGGAGTACGCAGATTGACTGCAGTCACTGGTAAGAATGCATGGCTTGAATTCCAAAAGAGTTCTACAACAATTGAGGCAATTGCAGAGAAACTTGGTTGCAATGCAGCCAATGCACTAGAAAAAATTTCATCTCTTCAAGAAGAGTTAAAAAACATCAAGGCCCAGATGAAACAAGGTCAGGGGAATGGTCTGATTTTAGCAATGGACAAATTGCTGGAAAGTGCAATTACCAAAGGAGCAAGCAAAATCATTACTGGTGAGATTCCTGCAGGACCAGTTGATCAGATCAGGCAGCATTTGGATCGGATCAGGCAAAAAGCAGGTTCATGTGTTGCGTTGGTCATCTGGGTTGATGATGGCAAGGTTGGTTTGATGAGTGCCGTAAGTGATGATCTTCAAAAAGCCGGAGTTGAAGCTGGAAAAATCATCGCTGAAATAGCGCCTGTAGTGGATGGCAAAGGTGGTGGCCCCAAGGGTATGGCACAAGCGGGCGGTAAGAACCCAGCAAAGGTTTCAGAAGCTCTTCAAAAAGCCAAGGAAGTCATCCACTCAAAAATTTCCTAGAGAAAGATTTTTATGAATGATAATGGCGGCGCTGATCTGACTCCAACTTTACGCACTGCCATCACCCTGCTTGAAGCTGGGCAGCCTGATCAGGCAGTTTCAGGTGCGCATTTTCATGAAGATAGGATGATGCGTTTGCATGGCATTGATTCTGGTCAGGCTCTCGAGGCACTGAAAGAGCATGGCTGGGTTCTGTGGTGGATTGGAGAGCAAGATCGATCCATTACAAAATTTAAACAGGCATGTTCACTCGCTCAAAAAATATCAACTCCTGAAAGTTATCTTACACTGATAACTCAACTGGCCTTGTTGATTGCGCAAACCGGACAAATAAACCAAGCCCGCAAAGAACTGCTCAAATGCTCTAATCTTGATA
Source organism: Planctomycetota bacterium (assembly GCA_009920765.1). Lineage (GTDB taxonomy): Bacteria > Planctomycetota > Planctomycetia > Gemmatales > Gemmataceae > UBA969. Next base: position 7,768 of record RFZJ01000074.1, read on the forward strand.
TTAATCCAGAAGACAGGTGCAGGCTATTTTATCATCTTGCCCAATTTAGCCTTTATCTGGGTGACATCGAATCATCAGAAAAACAAATCACCCAGTCAAAAACATCTGTAGAATCTTCTCGTAAAGGCTTTTATTGGCGTTCTGTGGCGCTTCAAGCAGAGATCCAAAAAACAATTTCAGTGTCAAACAAAGCATTCGACTCCTTGGGGGATATTAATTCCGCACAGCTTGAAGAACTGGTTTCAGCAGTAATTATCAGGGCTCCTGAAAGCGATCCCGTAATCTTGCTCGAAGTGTTGGAAGACCTTCGCCAGTATCTTGAATCTTCCCCTCAAGCCAGCGTGGTTCAAAAACTAAGGACAGATTCAGAAATAGCCAATCTGCTTGGGACACTTGAAAGGCATAATGACCGAATTAACGTTATAAAATCCCAGATTGGCTATTTTTCGACTGCCACCACGCTTGATAAAATCCAGATGAAATTAGCAATGGCACTTGCTTATGCTGAGGGGGTTGATTTAAGCAACTCTTTGGAAACATACCTGCAATGTATCCGCGAACTTGATTCACTTGGCGATCCTGAACTGTCGTTTCAGGCAATGTTTCAATTCAGCATGGTTCTTGATCAAGTACAAAAGTTTCAAGAAGCGCTTCATTGGCTTAGGCTTGCGACAGAGCAGGCGTTTAAAACAAATGATGTTGTTGGAACTTTACGGGCCAAGGGAATCACCGGCATTGTGTATTTACACCAAGAAAAGCCAGATCAGGCATTACCTTATTTAAGGGAGGCGCTTGAACGACTTTCTCCCAGTGATCCCTATGCAGCCAATGTAATGAAGCATTGGGAAAGTTTTCAAGCGGGGCAAAAATGCAACTGCTTCAACATGGTGGAAATCAACAGGCAAAAAGTTCGGAAGCAAATCATGGGTAAATCACCCAGGGGATATTTACGAAATGTGCAGATAACCATGGAAAACAACATTTGGAAAATCGACTTTGATTTTGCAAGATTTCCGTCCCCAGAAATGCTGAGAAAAATCCAAACACTCAGCCAGGAAGCCAAAGAAAAATACTTGGATTAAAAAAATTAGCGAATGCCTTGACCTACGGACTGTGGAGCCCCCAAGCTAATACCGCCTTGGGATTGCTGGGGTTGGGAATAGTATTGCTGAGGCTGGTTATAAGTCGCTGAGGGGGTTGCGGGCCTAATCGAAGGGTTGGAATAATCCTCAGATGCAGGTTGGCTGGGTGATGCACCCCGATAAACAGGCATGGGGGCTTCCAAAACAGGCTGGCTGGGCGGGAAAGTCTGTCGGGTTATTGCCAAGCTTTGAATAGTGGAAGACTCATTCCCACGAGAGCCATTTGAAGCAAGTAATGCCGGTGCTTGCCCCGGCCGGTTGTTTCGAAGGTAAGCAATCCACCGCTCTTCCAACTCTTCAATGCTGTTAAATCTATAATAAGCCTTAACTGCGTTATCCCAGCCATAGTTCATTGCATAAGCAACAAAAGCAAGAAAAGTGGGTCTGCCCCCAAGAGAAACAAGATATTCACTAACAGAAAAACCCTCTGCATACAGGACCATGACATCGTTCGGATATTTTGTCATGGTAAATAATCTTCGTAAGGGAATTTTCCGGCCTGGAGTCGAAAGAATATCCCTGGTCATGGAATCATGTCGTTGTTTTTCGAGATCATCCTCAGAAAGAACACAACCACCTTCATCTGCCCAGCGAGGCACGGGGGTACGGAAATAATAGGCAAAAACGGTATGTGTGATTTCGTGAGGCAAAACACTTACCAAGATCCGATCCAGAGGGCCCTCAACCTGCATTTCCTGGCTTAAAACCTGGCCTTGGTCAAATGCAAAAGAAGTTGCTCCACCTGCGCCATTTAACGAAATAAGTACCTTGACGGGACACGGTTCTGGCCAAGGTGTCATTTCTCTACCTAGCCATTCCAAAGCTTTTTGTTTCCGATAATATTCAGCATATTGACCCACCTGTTGGGCAATCTGGGGGGTTGGAGCGCTGATAATAAAATTTTGTGTTCGATAGGAGGCACCCATCGATAGAAACGAAAGCAAAATCAGAATCAAACCGCATTTTGCTTTCATGAAATTAAAACCTCATTTTTCGTCCATTCCTTACATCGCAAGGATTAACGCAAAAATGAAGCCAAGTCGTATATAAATATTTATCCTTGTTTCAAATCAACCTTAAATGCCATTATGATCAATGTTTATGGCAAGACTTGTGCATTTTAACAAGGATTATATTTTCTTTGGTTTTGCAATAATTACAAAGCTTGCGATTGGAATTGTAATAATGAATAAAAAACCCCAGCCAGGAAAGCCAGGGTTCAATTGAATTTAAATCAAATCGACTAAGATTATTTTTTTATCGGGGCTTTTTCAGGCTCGATAGCTCCAGTAGGGCCCAACTTTTTAACAAGCTGACCGGTTGCACTATTGTATATATAAATAATCCCCGCTTCTCCTCCAGAGGCAACCAAAGTTCCATCTGCACTGCTGGCTAAAGCATAAAGAAAATCTTCCGAGTTGGTAAAGGTTTTTACCGCTGAACCATTTTCAACATTCCAGATTCTCAAGGATTTATCACCGCTGCATGTGATGAATTGAGGAGTAACTCCTACAAATTGCAATCTTGAAATCTGCTTGGTATGGCCTGCAATCGTTCGGGCTTGTTCACCTTTTTCAAAGTCCCAAACTTTAATTGCGTTATCAGCACCAGCACTGGCAAGAAACTTTCCATCGTTTTTCCAGCCCACATCCATTACATGATGGGTATGGCCTTCAAAAGATTTAACAGGCTTACCAGAAGGCACCTCAAAGATTTTTACAAATTTATCGGCACCACAAGAAGCAAGCATCTTTCCGTCTGGGCTAAATGAGACACCAAAAGCAGTGTCACTATGGGCGCCTTTGATATCAACCACTTGCTTGGCAGTTGAGACATCAAAAATTTTGACTTCGCCGTCTTCGGTTGCTGCGCCACCTGCCGTAGCAAGCAACTTGCTATCAGGAGAAAAAGCCAAAGCAACGACCCGGTCCGCAAAACCATCAATTCGTTTTACCTCAGCGCCAGTTGCAGCATCCCAAATCCGGATTTCCTGAAAACTTCCGCTGGCAAGCAATTTACCATCAGGGCTGATCGCCAAAGATTCAACAATTGAAATATGAGATGCTTTCGCAGGTTTGCCATCCGGGCCAACCAAATTCTTTGCCTCTAAATTTCGAACCAATGCCCCGGTGTTGGCATCATAAACATGAACCATGTTGCCACGGGCTGCGATAAGGTTTGCTTTATCTTTGGTGATAACAATACCACGAACAGGGTATACAGTTGAAGGGGGTAAAGAAACAATAACTTTAGGTTTAACTCTGGCAGCACTAGGTGCTTTGGCCCCTTGGTTAATCCAAAGTTTTAACAAGGCAAGCTCTTCTGGGGTCAATGGTTCTTCGCTTTTGGGTGGCATAGAAGGCCGAGTAGTTTTGCCCGAAAGCTGGTAAATTAAACTATCTTCAGCTTTGCCTGCCACTAACGGAGTGCCTTTTTTTCCACCTTTCATCAAGGCTTCAAAGGTTCCCATATCAAGTTTTCCTTCCTTGATATTGCCGCTATGGCAAAAGTTACACTTTTTCACCAAAATTGGCTCAATATCTTTGTCGTAGGTTACCGGTTCAGTTCGTTTAAGTTCAACAATATCAATCGGCTTGATAGGTGCTGATTTCTTAGGTTCATCGGCTCCCATTGCAGAACTAAAACCAAACAAACACAATCCAATCGCTACTCGGAACATGAAAAACCCCTTGTTGGAGAAAAGCTCTTATTTAACCACACTTACATTCGCTTTAAGCTCAGCAATTATCTCATCTTTACCCATAAACATACCTTTAAATTTTAGCGGAATATCATTCCTAGGCCCAGGCATGGCATCCGCAGCAACTTTTACTTTAATCAAAGTTGAATCGGAATTGGTTGCAAATTCTGTGGGTTCTAAAACAATACCTTTTAAATTTGCCGGCACAACCACTTCAACTTTATAAGTACCTTCATAATTATGAAGCCTTTTAACCTTAAGTTCTAGTTTCCCTTCAGATCCAGCCTTAACTTGAACTCCATTGTTTACAATGCTAAATTCTCCCAAGGCCTTCGGAAGGACCGTTAATTCCAAAGGTGAAATAACAGAAACAAAGTTAACAGCGGCTTTTTGTTTGCCAGCAGCATCTTTTGGGAAACCAAGATTAGTCTGGCCACGCAAAACGATGCTGTAAACACCTGGGTTTTGAGTTGCAGGAACGGTCACGGGTATTGTCCCATCATTAGCAGCGGGGGCAATACTGATTGCCTTGTTGTTATTGACAAAATTGGCCGGTAAATCTACCGGTTCAATTGAAATGGGGGCTTTCATTTCAGGATCACGTTTTACAATTACAACTTTGATCGTGCCTTTGTCTCCCTGAACAATTTTGTTCTTATCAATTGTGGCTTTCATGGTCAGGAAATTTTTATCCCTTACTTCCGCAACAATCCCCCGATCAACCCTGCTTATTGCCACGATATTCTGGTTGGCAACCATGGGCCAAACGATGGAAACAGGAATCGCTTCACGAGTTATTTTTTTTCCGTTTACCGTAGAAGTACCGGTTATTTTTGGGATTGAAATAGATTCAGCAGCGTTTTCTTCGCCCACAATCACCAGACTAGCTCGATTCAAAGACTCATTTATCGTCAAAGGTTCCGCTTTGGTGCCTGCTGGCAATCCTTCTGCGGAGACAACAATGTCACCTTTAAATCCTTCCTCCCGAAAAGCGAATACGGAAAGATAATTCATGCCACCTTTTGGAATTGTAAGGACATCAGGCCGAAAATTGGAGGAAGGCATGACTACAAGCGTGAAGTCTTCAGTCGGGGGCGCCAACCGCAATTGGTAATGATGCCTTGCACCAAATAAATTGGAGGATTGCCTGCTGCCAACCAAAACCGAGTAATCACCATCTTCAGGGACATTAAACAGATAACTGCCTGGGTCTGTGGTGTTGGAGCCAAGCTTGATGTTAAGCGGATCCTGCTTGTCGTCAAGTTCGGTAACAGCACTTTTGCCATCCTTCCCAACAACCCTGAAAAACAAATCAGCTTGGGAACCCAAGGATTCCCCTGAAAGTTTGATCAAGACTTTTTCACTTTTCTTGGCACTGAAAGAAAACCAATCCTTGTCACCACGCTTTTCAATTTTTCCGCAAATTAAGCTAGGCACAGGTACTTTTTGTGCCTTGGCAATCGAATCATTGTCGTCTTTTTCAAGCACAACTGGAACATCAGACACCGTGGCAAGCACTGCGTTGGAAGATCCAGATGTATTTTTTAATTGTGTTTCAAAAGCTTTATTCCAAAGCATCTGGGGAGAAATTTTTGTGGTGTATTTGGAATAAGACAGCGCACCGCTGGTCGGACATGCAAGAGGAGCGCTTGCTTTTTCGAGAACTACACCATCTGTTTTTTGTGTAGAGTCTAACACACCGCCTGGCAAATTTCGGCCATAGTAGGTTGCAGGTACGGATTGCCCGGAAACTACAGCATTAGGAAAAACCGCATCAATCCATGGGAAAGTACCAACCATCAACCTGTAAAAATGCTCTGCAGAGCCAGTGTTATATGTAAACTGGCAAACCCTGATGATATAATCGCCATCGTTGGGAACGGTAAAATCAGCAAGCGCATTATTAGCATCATAGTTCTTGCTCGAAGACAGTAGTCGGTCTTCGGAGTCAAATATTTCAACGAGTGGATTGCACTTGCTATCTAGGCTGGATGCAAGACAACTTGCAAGAATGCGTTGCCCTTTTTTTCCTTTAACGGAAAAGAAATCCACATCCGTTGGGGCACTGATAACGCCATTGACAACCGAGTTAATTTCTATTTTTTGAGCTTCAGGAATATCATTGTTGCTTTCTTTTTCATTGATTTCATTTAGATCAGTTATTTGAAATGCACGGGAATTGCTAATACCGGCTTTACCTGAAATTCTAACATCATGAATTCCCAAGGGGGTATCAGCGGCAACGGTAACCTTGAATTTAATCAATTTTGGTGCAGCGGGTGGGGCAGGGGCTTTATCGCTCTTCTTCGGGTCAGCTTTTTTAGGATCTTCTTTTTTAACTTCTTCAAAAACAGGCTCAGCTTTGATTCCAGGATGACTGAAAATCATCTTTTCCAAACCTTCAAGATCGGTTCCGGCAAACAAAACCTCAACGGAACTACCAACCTTTGCCCCCGCAGGGCTTACCGAAAGCAATCGGGTTTGAGGCATTGCAGAATCGAGCATCTGGCCTATAGTTTTGTCGGGCTGAATAAAAACAAAGCCGATCAAGCCAAGTGCACATATTCTTAATGATAAAAGCATATATTGCTTCATGAAACTCTCTCCCAATCAAAAAACCGGTAATAATACAGGCCAATAACCTTAGGGCTGGCGTTTTCTTCGATTAATTCTCGATATCTTCGCTAGGCGGGTTTACTAATACTTATTATCTAATCATAAATCGAATCTTTCCCTAGGTCAAGAAAAAGAACTACGAACAATCTTGACTTCCTTATCATTATTACAGATAAAGACTTAATAGAATATCGGGGATTGGCGCAGATTGGCTAGCGCGCTTCCTTGGGGTGGAAGAGGTCGCAGGTTCAAATCCTGTATCCCCGACTATTTTAAAATTAGAAGCCCTTCTTCTTCATCGTTGAGGGGCTTTTTTTATTAAATTTTTTATTCGCTTATCACTCTTTGATTTTACAAATTTGAGACTTTTTAATTCAAACAATCAATCAATTCGGGGAAGTTGCCTATTACTCCAGCAACAATTGCATTCTGCTTAAACTGCTTGCCCAGTTTTATTGCATCCTCCTTGCGAATATCCAAAACCATAAAACTTGTTTCAGGTTCCCACGAATCATCATCACTCACTCCCATACCTTTAAAAAACACATACTGTTTTTCTGACAAATAGGCTTCCAGTTGAGTGTTTAAAAAAGTGTTTAAGTCAGCATTTTGCATGACTGAATAAGGATTGCATGCAGTGATGAATGCCCATGATTCAGCATTATTTTTCAACAGCAATTCCTGTAGCAATGGATTCATTACGCCAATTCTAATGTCGATATCGCCATGGGGTGAACAAATACTGTAGGTGGTGTTTTTATATGCTTGTAATAACTCAGGATTCATAATTGAAAACCTTGGGGCCATCTTTTGCAATGCCCATATTTAATTATCTGGCAATGGCAAAGTTCATCAGCAATAATAATTTCAAATCTAACACATGGATCACGAAAGGATCATCATGAAAAACTTTCTACTTTTTGCATCGTTGGCATCGTCAACTCTTTTTGCTTTAAGCCTTTGCGGGGCCCAAGAAAAAAAAGAAGCTGAGTGGATTAGCATTTTTGATGGAAAAACGATGAAGGGTTGGCATATAAGTTCTAAAACCGGGCACAGCAGGCCAAGCAAAAATCAAACAGGCGGAAAGTGGGAGATTGTTGATGGAGCCATTATTGGATGCCAGGATATTCCGGGCAATGGCGGCATAATTATCACCGATGAAAAATATGGAGACTTTGAAGTTTCCCTTGAAATGAAAAATGATTTCGGCCCTGATAGCGGGCTTTTCCTGCGCAGCACCGAAGATGGTAAATGCTATCAAGCCATGATTGATTACCATGCTAATGGTAATCTCATGGGCGTTTATGGTGAAGGCCTGGGTGGCAAACCCCATCTTCGTAACTTTACCTTTCAAAAACTGGTCACAGATATCAAGGAAGATCCGGCTCCTGTTAAATTACCTGTGCCTGCAGACAAATGGGCATCATTCTGGAAGCATGGTGAATGGAATGAGCTTAAAGCCAGTATTGTTGGCAATCCCCCTAAAGTAACAACCTACATCAAAGGGATTAAGTTCATGGAATACACCGATACGGAAAAACGCCTTCCTGATTCAGGAGGTATTGCGCTTCAAGTTCATGGCGGTGGTGATTACACCAAGGAATTTGTACGATATCGAAACATCAAGGTTCGTAAGATAAATTAACGCCGATGTATACATTTTAGTAATCAGCAATTGACCCATCTTTAAGACGACCACGGGTGGGCCATTCTGGTTTTATAGGTCTCTTTGCAAGCTCCTCAAGTTTCTGCTCATCAATCTCAACTCCCAATCCCGGACCTTGTGGTAATGACGCATATCCATCTTTATCCACGGACCAGCTTTTTCTTATCAAGCCTACTGGAGTAAGAGAAGGGTAATATTCGTGAATGATAAAAAACGGAACGACTGCAGTGGCATGAAAACTTGCAGATATTCCGAGTTCGGTGGTTACCGCATGGGGTGCTAAAGGTGTGAAGTATAATTCTGCAAGGGTGGCGATTTTTACCATTTGGGTGATGCCACCGCAGTGAGCACAATCTGGTTGAATTACATCCAAGCATTTTTCCTGCAAATAGGGCAGAAACTCATAAATAGTGCGGTCTCGCTCGCCACTCGCCAATGGAATTTTTACAGCCTCTTTAATGCGTTTAAAAACTTCTATATTTCCAGGGACTGCAATTTCTTCAATAAAGTTTACATCCGCTGGGTCCAAGGTATTTGCCAATTGAATAAGAAAGGGCGGAGGCAGGGCACAATGGGCATCAAATATAACGATACCCTTGGGGCCAACCTTTTTTCTCTCCGCTTTGATGTAATCAACAAAGCGTTGCAACTCGGCAGGAGTGCCCGAAAACTCGGAAGGGCCTGCACCCGGCTTAGTTGCTCTTATAGATGGATAAACAAGGATTTTATCACGGCATGGTCCCCCTAATATACGATAAATCGGGGTGTTCCAAAGTTTGCCAGTAATATCCCAAAGCGCCATGTCTATACCTGCAATGGTATGAATCATGAATGGCCCGCCACGGATGTTCCTGTGTGCTCTGAAAAGTTTCTGCCAAAGATATTCAATTCGGGTTGGGTTTTCGCCTTCAAGAAGTTCAAAAAGGGAAGTAGCCAAAGCCGCAGCTACTTTTGGTTCCAATTGATCAATTTCACCCCACCCTGTAATTCCATGATTGGTTTCCATCTTCAGGTAAACTTTTGATCCAGCGGGCGTTGCCTTCATGCTTTTAATTCGAATCGTAGAAGAACGATCCGCAACCAAGCCAGCAGGATTAGAATCAGCTTTTACACTATCATCAATAAATGCCTGCCCGGCAGTCATGGCGCCCATGGCGGCTATCAACTTGCGTCTACTTTGATTCATATTCGTTTTGCCTTGATCTTGTGATTTTAATAATCGGCTATGGAGCCATCTTTAAGAGTCCGGCCTGGCCAACGATAGGTTTGGGGTTTTTTAGCTTCCTCCTCAAGTTTTTTCTCGTCTACATCAATGCCCAAACCCGGGCCATTGGGAAGGCCAACATAACCATCAGCATCAAGTTTCCATTCCATGCGCATAATCCCCTTGGGATTAAATCCTCCATTTTCAGGATAAAATTCATGTATCAAAAAGAATGGTATGGAAGCAGTAACATGCATTGATGCAGCAATCCCAAGATTACTTGCTGTACAATGCGGCGCTAAAGGAACAAAAAAAGCTTCAGCAAGAGTTGCGATTTTCTTCATGGAAGTTATTCCGCCAGTATGGCAGCAATCTGGTTGGAGTATATCCAGACAACGATGCAACAAATAAGGCAGCATTTCGTAAATAGTCCGATCCCGCTCACCGGCTGCAAGTGGGATTGAAATATGCTGCTTGAGCCTTTTAAATACTTCAATATTTCCTGGCACCGCTGGCTCTTCGATGAAAAGAAGATCATACGGTTTCAGGGCTGAGGCAAGCTGGATTAAAGTTGCGGGGGGAATGGCGCTATGGGCATCAAACATGACAGCACCAGAAGGGCCAACTTTTTTCCTTGCATCTTTAATTCGTTCTACAATTGCATCAATTGCTGCAGGCGTGCCACTATGCTCTTCAGGCGCTGCAGGAACCTTTACTGCTTGCTTAGTGTGATAAACTCGGATGCGATCACGGGTTGGCCCACCCAACAGGCGATATACCGGAACTCCCCAAAGTTTCCCTGCAATATCCCATAAAGCCATGTCGATGGCTGCAAGTGTATGAATAAGGAACGGGCCGCCTCGGATATCTCGATGGGCACGAAATATTTTTTGCCAAAGGTGTTCAATGCGAGTTGGGTTTTCGCCATTAATCAATTCAAAAAGAGATTCTGCAAGGGGTTTTGAAACCCGTGGATCAACCCCTTTTAGATCACCCCATCCCACAATACCGTGATTGGTTTCGATACGCAAAAACACATTTGGGTTAACCCAAGTCGCACGCATCCCAGTGATTTTGATGGTGGAGTGCCTATCGTCAACATTAGCTGCGGGATTGTTGGCTTGAGAAACCGAATCAGCAATCAACGCATGGCCCGCTGCAGCAGCCCCCATGGTTGCAATAAGATCGCGACGATTAAAGTTAATGGCTAATTCTCCTATAAAAAAGTGTGTTTCAAACCAGAAGAATTTAAATCAAGGTTGGCATAAAAATACAAATCAGGGAATCTTTCCCTATTGTTAGGAATTATGTAAAAGATAACAAAGCTTGACCAAAAAGCTAGAACGAATTCTCGTCGAAAAATTTTACAATTAAAACGTGATTAAAAAAACTGTATGAAACGATAAGTTAAACAGGCTTCGATTATCTAATTGTTTTAATATCAAAATTAGCCTTGTCAGTACCACCAGCGGGAACCTCGAACTCAACTTTACTCTCTCCATTCCATTCAGGAGGGATGGGGTCTGCAAATTTCTTGGATGAGGGGGCACCATCAGGAGAACTAGTGCCTGGCTTAATAGAAGTCGCACCTTCTGATCGGCTCATGATGCGAACCAGATGTTTTCCTATGATAGCACCATCAATTGTGGAATCACATTTAAGAGAAAATTTGCCATTTGCATCAGTAAAAGCACTGGAACCACGTCCCGGATTTGGATCATCCTTGGTTCCAATTGGCTGAAACGAAACAACACCTAATCCATAAGGTTTACCGTCTAAAGTTACAACGCCTGAAACAGGAGCAAATTTACGAGAATCAGAGCAACCAATATTCATTTGAATAGCAAGTAACCCAATTATAATCAGAGAATATTTCATTTTAGATCCAAAGTAAGTAAAAATATTAAGGCACGGTATCGGGTTCGCCACCAGACATTGTTGCCATATTTTGCAGAAGGTTTAATGCAACAGAAGTGGTGATAAATCGAACTGATCCATCACCAATAGCAAAATTACCCCCACCAGAATGCTCACTATTAAAAGCTCTTTTACACATCTGATCGCCATATAAACCAGGGGTTGCAACACATTTGTCAAAGTCCATACCAAACAACCGACTTTCAGCCCCAATTGAAGATTGGTTGTAAGATGCATAAGTATAAGCCCAAAATGTGCCGCGATCGGTAGTTGTTTTTGAAGTGTATTCTCCAACCATAAGAGTGTTTGAAAGACCATCCGTTGCATTGCCAAACTTTTCAGCCCCGCCCATGGTGGAAATATTTTGGCCACTTACAACGGTATTGGGCGCAGTTACTCCGTTATAAGACTTACCTGTGGCATGAAGAAAAGATCGGTAATTGCGATCCATGACACCGCCTGGCCATAATGCTGGTTCAAAACTATCCCAAGCACCCCAACCCAAAGTCATGTTTGCTTTACCACTTACCGCCCTGTAACTACCATGCATCCATTTTTGTGGGGCCACCCCCGGCCCAGAAGCAGGAGATTCAAGGACCCCAGCAAGGGTATCAGAAGGGCATTCGAAAGATTTAACTCTTTGGACTCCAACTGCATTATTTATTGCATCGGTGTTTAACAACAACTGGTTATATTGTTTATAAAGACTCTCCAATTCAATAAATGGCAGGATTTCAATGGCCCAATTTGTGTAAGTTGGAGGTGTGCAACAGGCACCAAAGTAAGTACTACCTACAGGCAAGGTACTCTTGGCATCATGATGATTATGCAATGCGAGTGCAATTTGTTTTAAGTTACTAGTGCATTTTAGCCTTGCAGCAGCTTCCCGAACCTTTTGTACAGCGGGTAAAAGCAATCCAATTAATATTGCAATAATAGCAATCACAACCAGAAGCTCAATTAAGGTGAAAGCCGTTTTATTCTTGTTCATGAACCCTTACTTTACTTTTTTGAAAAAAGAGCACTCATTATTAAATGAGAAAATATTTTAGCTGGAATGCTGTGCAAAAACAATGTTAATTTTGAGCTATTAGCTTAGATAAAACCTTTTATGATATGCTTACCATACCTTTTAATTCACGAGTTATTGTTTCAAGCAAAATCTCAAGGCATCCAGCAGCTACTGTCGCAATTTTTTCTTGATAAATACCATAACCATAGCTAGATGCTTCCGGCAAATAACCAGGCTGCCATTCATTTGAAAGGGTAGCAATAATGACAGCGTATTCGGGGAATCTATTCCTTAATTTAATTTGAAAACTTTGATAAAGTTCACCAGGAACAAAAACCCAAAGTGAATCTCCCCATACTAATAAGAGAAAAGTATAGGAGTGTGTGTTGGTTCCCGACAAAGAGGAAAGCCTGGTTATTTGACGAGTCATTTGTTCTACAAGCGCCCTGCAATCCCTTGCATTTGCCTGATCACCTACACTTAATGCTTTTGCTTCTTCGAGTTGCCAGTGAATGAGTTGATTTTTGGTTTCTTCTAAAGTTGCAAGGTCGGGACGATAAGGCAACTGAATAGTTACTTCTTTGAAATGCCACAGCTTTTTGGATTTAAGTTCGCCACCAAGCAAGGGTTGATAAGCCCAAGTACCCAGGGTGGCACCAGATACAACGGGCCCAGAATAGGAAAAAGAAGTGCAGGAAGGAGTAAGATCCTGCAACCCAGATAAAACAGCAAAGCCAAGTTGTCTGCCATTACGATCAGCAGTTTTATGATCCCCGACAAAACCATCTTTAGGACCAAGGTCGCCTGAAGCCCCTTGCAAGAAAAGGCAGGGCGCAAGTGTTTCTTTTTCGATCGTTTCCCGCATGGCACCTATATAATCTGGACTTATTTTCGTGTTTTCCCAAGCAAGAGTAGTAGGGTGGCACGCATAATTCACAAGAGTTGCCAAACATTTACCATCAGTATTTTCAATTCTGGCTATTAGCACAGTATCATCTGCTAGCCCCTCAGGATTAAAACCACAGACGAACTGCTTTGATGTCTCGTCATAATAATCACGATGTTTAGCCAAATTACAACGACTGGAACCATAAACAACAAAAGCTTGCTGACTGTTTTTCATTGCAGTAATTACAGCAGATGCACATTGTTGAATAAGACTATCAAGATAAGGCCCAATAAATTCACCACCGGGAAGGCTGGAACGAGTTCTAGACATCCAGCCAGAACCATGGGTATGAGACAAAGTTACAACAACATTGCTTTGATTAATATTACATGAACTTGCGATCAATTTACGGATTGCGTTTATTTCTACTCCATCAAGAATGCAATGATCCATGGTGATCAAAACGAATTTCTCAGAATTGTTTTCCGACCCTTCAATTAATAAGACGGTAAGAATCAAAGGACGATGGATTCCAGTGGCCTGATCATGTTTCGCTGCTCCCCACATGCGATGGTAAATACCAATTGGAGGTGTGATGTCAATTTGAGCAATACCAATCTTGCCGATGCTTTGGGGGGAATTGATTTTGTCTATCATGCGACATCCTTTTCAAATAAAGGTGCTTTGGGATTTAAAAATGACCATATCAAGGCATCGAGCGCAAAAATTCCAGCAAACAAAAAGAGGGCGAAATCCCAGTTGTGACTTTTCTCAATTATTCTGCCAACCACCAGGGGGAATAAACCTGCCCCGATATTTCCACACATATTCATGGTGCTAAAAACAGTGGCAATGTTACGGCCACCAAAATCGATTGCAACGGAGTAGCCACTAACTCCGCCAAAAGCGGCCCAGAAAGCTCCCAGCGCCATCAGAAAAACAGATATATTTGTATTGTTGATAGAATTGGCCAATATAAACAAGACTGCACAAATGGTCATTCCAGCCACGGCTATTCCCTGCCTGCTTAATCGTTTATTTCCCGTTACCTTGTAAATCCATTCACTTGAAATACCTCCCAAAAGGCCCCCTGCCATCATGCCTATGCCGGGCCAGGAAGTCATTCGACCAGCTTCAAGATTAGTTAGGCCTCTTGTCTCTTCTAAAAATCGTGGAAACCAGGTGCTGAAGAAAACCATCGCAGCCGCCCTTAAAAACTGCTGGGAACATAAAAGCCACATTGAGGTACTGGAAATCAACACCACCCAATCAACTCTATTTGGTTTACCTGAATCAACAGATGGCGAAGTCTCTTTGGCATCAGACACAAAATAAAAAAACAATAAGGCCCACATTATGCCGGGAATGGCGTATACATAAAAAGTTTGCTGCCAGGTAATAGCAGTAAGAAGTTGGGCGGTAAGGGCTGGGGCCAAGGCACCACCAACCGCCATGCTTGAAGCAA